>JBEHXS010000017.1:0-27839 GCA_048498575.1 Pseudomonadota bacterium | reverse complement strand
CTTTCGCTTGAGCCGAGCCTCTCCCCCCGCCTCGCCGGGAAGTAGCCGAAGGCGACGCCGACCAGCGCCGAGAAGACAAAGGCGATCGCCATGATCGTCGGGTTGAAGACGAAGGGCACGGCGAGGAAGTGGCCGCCGACAGCGGCAAGCCCGAGGCCGAGCGCAATGCCAAGCACGCCGCCGAACACCGACAGCGTCACCGCCTCGACCAGGAACTGCAACAGCACTTGATTGGCCTGCGCGCCGATGGCGAGGCGGATGCCGATCTCGCGCGTCCGCTCCGTGACCGAGACGAGCATGATGTTCATGATGCCGATGCCGCCGACGAGCAGGCTGACGCCGGCGACCGCCGATAGCAGCCCGGTGAGCACGCCCGAGATCGAGGTCAGCATCGAGGCGACCTGCGCCATGTCCTGCACCGAGAAATTGTCGGTGCCGTTAGGGCCGACACCACGCCGCTCGCGCAGCAGGTCGGTGATGCCCGTCTGCACGTCGCTGCTCTGGTAGCCCGGATCGACCGAGACATAGACCAGCGCGATATCGGGATGGCCGACGATCCGCCGCTGCACGGCCTTCAGCGGCATGACGATGAGATCGTCCTGGTCCTGGCCGAAGCCCGAGTTGCCCTTGGTCTGCAGCACGCCGATGACGCGGCAGGGAATGTTCTTCAACCGGATGGTTTCGCCGACCGGATCGCCGCCCTCGAACAGCGCCTGGCTGGTGCTGCTGCCGAGGATGCAGACGGCGGAGCCGGCCTGGATCTCGCTGTCGGTGAACAGCCGCCCCTCGGACACGTCCCATTCGCGCGCCGTGAAGTAGCGGTTGTCGGTGCCGGTCACCTGCTGGGCGTGGTTCACGTTGCCGGAGATCGAGGTCATGCTGCGCGTCAGCATCGGCGCGGCGACGACGATGCCCGGCACCTGCTGCTCGATGGCGGTGACGTCGGCATCGGTGAAGTTGCGCGCCTCGGCGGTGGCGCTGGCCGGGCCGAAGCCCGCCTGGCCGGGCCGCACCATCAGGATGTTGGAGCCCAGCGAAGCGACGCTTGCCGTCACCGAGGCCGTCGTGCCCTCGCCGAGCGTCACCATGACGATGACCGCGGCGACGCCGATGACGACGCCGAGCACGGTCAGGATCGAGCGCATGACGTTGCGCCGGATCGTGCGGATCGACAGCTTGATGGTTTCGTAGAGCATCAGGCCGCCTCGGCCTTCGGCCCGTCGGCGACGATGCGGCCGTCGCGGAAGTGAACGATGCGCTCCGCGAATTCCGCCATGTCCGGCTCGTGCGTCACCATGACGATGGTGATGCCCTCGCTCTGGTTGAGATCGACCAGGAGCTTCATGACGTCGTTGCTGGTCGCCGTGTCGAGGTTGCCGGTAGGCTCGTCGGCGAGCATCACCTGCGGCTTGGCGGCGATGGCGCGCGCGATCGCGACGCGCTGCTGCTGGCCGCCCGACAGTTCGTTGGGATCGTGGGTGGCGCGATCCGCCAAGCCGACTTTCGCCAGCGCCGCAAGCGCGAGCTTGCGCCGCTCGCCCGCCGCGACGCCGCGATACATGAGCGGCATCTCGACGTTCTCCACCGCCGAAGTGCGCGGCAGGAGATTGAACCCCTGGAAGACGAAGCCGAGATAGTAGCGCCTGAGCAGCGCCCGCTGGTCGCGGTCGAACTTGCCGACATCGAGCCCCATGAAGTCGTATGTGCCCTCGCTCGGCGTATCGAGGCATCCGAGGATGTTCATGGCCGTCGACTTGCCGGAGCCGGACGGCCCCATGACCGCAACGAACTCGCCGCGGTTGATAGTGAGGTCGATGCCCCTAAGCGCAAAGACGGCGGCGTCGCCGGCGCCGTAGCGCTTGGTGACGCCGCGAAACTGGATGAGCGGACCGGCCACGATCAGCCTCCGCCGGCGGCCGCCGAGCGCGAACCGGTGATGACCTGGTCGCCTTCCTTGAGATCGCCGCTGACGACGACGGTGTGGGTGCCATCGGTGACGCCCGTGGTGACCCGGACCGGCACCGGCTGGCCGTCACGCGAGACCCACAGCGTGTGCTGCGAGGTGTCGGACGCCGCCTGGGTGATCGTCGTGCGGTTGCGGTTGCCGCCGGCCCCGGACGGGAGCAGCAGGCCGAGGAGGCCACCCGTGCGCTGGCCGCCGGCGGCGGTCTGCTGCCGGACAGGCGGCGTGTAGCGGAGCGCGCCGTTCGGAACGAGCAGCGCATCCTTGACCTGATCGACGGTGATGTCGGCGGTCGCGGTCATGCCCGGGCGGAGCGTCAGGTCGCTGTTGTCGACGGTCAGCACCGCCGTGTAGGTGGTCACGCCCTCGACCGTGACCGGCGAGTAGCGCACCTGCGAGATGGTCGCCGGGAACTTGCGGTCGGCATACGCCTCGACCGTGAAGCTCGCGGTGTCGCCTTCCTTGACCTTGCCGACGTCGGCCTCATCGACGGCGACCTGCAGCTCCATCTTGGTGAGGTCCTGCGCCAGCGTGAACAGGATCGGCGCCTGCAGCGACGAGGCGACGGTCTGCCCGACCTCGACCGTGCGGGCGAGCACGATGCCGTCGACCGGCGAGACGATGGTCGCCTTGCCGAGATCGGACTGCGCGATGTCGAGATTGGCCTTGGCGATGTCGAGATTGGCGTTGGCGCTGGTCAGCGCCGCGGCGGCGCGGTCGGCATCGGCCTTGGCGGCGTCGAGGGTTTCCGTCGAGGCCAGCGCCTGGCCGGCGAGCTTCTGCTGGCGCGACAGCGCCGCGTTCGTCTGCTCGACGGTGGCCTGCGCCTGCTGGACGTCGGCCTGCCGCGCCTCCAGCGTCGCCTTGGCGAGCGAGACGTTCGAGTTGAGTTTGTCGGTGGCGAGCGTGGCGAGCGTCGAGCCCTTGGTGACGCGGTCGTTGAAGTCGGCGTTGACCGAGGCGATGGTGCCGGAAAGTTCGCTCGAGATGTCGACCTGGTCGGTGGGCTGCACCGTTCCGGTCGCGGTGACGGTGACGGTGAGGTCGCCGCGCGTGACCGGGGCGGTGACGTAGGCCACGGCCGTCGTGCGCGTGCTGGAGGCGTACCAGTACCAGCCGCCGCCGACGGCGATGACCGCCACGATGGCGACGATCAGCCAGCGCCGGAAACGCCGCCACGGCGCGCCGGTATTCAGGACATTGGCGATGTCCGCCGGCATCTCGATGGCCGGAGCGGTTTCGGGCGATTTTTGCAGCATGGCAACTCACATAGGAACCACGGCCCCGCTTTCACACGGGTAAAAGCAGCCGATCCTACGGTTGTGATCGCCGAAAATCCTTGATTCAGGCCAAGAAGCCGGTGAGGTCCGCCATCAGCGTTCCAAGCCCGAAGATGAGCATCAGGGCGCCGGCAAGGTCCGCCTGCCCGCGCTTTTCGCCGCCGGCGGCCTCGGCCACGCCGCGCGCCGCCCGCCAGTAGAGCCACGAACCGCCGAGCACCAGCACGAGTTCGAGGAGCGCCGATACGGTCGGATAGCGCCAGAGCCCGAAGCCGAGGGTCGGCAGGCCGCCGACGTTGCCGATCAGGATGGGGAGGTCGCCGCGGTGGACGATGAGATCGAGGATCCAGTGCGAGAAGGCGACGAGACCCAGCACCCAGCCAGCGCGATCGCCCCACCGCCGGCGCGCCACGACGGCGAACAGCGCCGACAGGATCGCGGCACCGAACAGGGAGTGCGTGTAGTTAGCGTGGATGATCCCGGCGCCATAGGGGCCGGTGGCATCGGGCGCCGGCTCGATGGTCTCGATGCCGGCGAGGAAGAGCGGGATGAACACCACGTCGAGCCAGGACGTGGCGAGCATCAGCGCCCACAGCGGCACCGTCTGCTCCTTCGCCTTGACCCCGGCGGCGAGCCCGAAATGGCCGGCGATCACCGGGCGTCTCCGTCGCGCTTCGGCCACGGCAGGCGGGAGTCGACGACGCCGAGCACGACAATGAACAGCACAAGCTCGATGATATAGGCCATGGGTTCGTCGCTCCTAGCCGATGTGCCCGTCCCTGAGGCGCCCGAGCGTCGCGTTGAATTCGGCGCCGAAGATCATGAGCAGCGAGATGACATAAAGGAAGAAGATCGCGGTCACCACTCCGGCGAGGCCGGCGTAGGTGGCGGCGTAGTTGGCGAAACTCTTGAGGTAGATCGCGAACACCCAGCCCGAGATCAGCCAGGCGACGAGCGTGCCCGCGATCCCCGGCCATAGCAGCGTCCAGTGCGGCCGCCCGGCGGGGAGCCAGAGGTGCGCGCCGGTGAGCGCGGCGACGACCAGAACGCTGGTGATGATGACGCCGGCAAGCGCAAGCTCCGCCGCATGCGCCTCGAACAGCGGCACCGCGGCGATGTAGACGCCGACGGCGGCGATGACAAGCACGACCACCGTGCCGACCAGCACGAAGATCAGGCTCTGCCCGCGGCGGAAGAAGATCGACCGCCGGTCGACGACGCGATAGGCGCGGTTGAGCGCCGTGCGCGCTGCCTCAACGCCGTTCGACGCCAGGTAGGCCGCGACCACCGCCGATATGGTGAGCAGGTTGCCGTGGATCGGCACCAGCACGCGATGCACCTCGGCCGCGATCGGTTTGGCGACCTCCTCCGGCCAGGCGGCAAAGACGAGCTCCGCGACGCGGTCGGAGAGCGTCGCCTCGCCGAGCGTACCGGCGAAAGCAGCGACGAAGATGAGGAACGGGAACAGCGCCATGAGCGCCGAAAGCGCGACATGGCTCGCCATCGCCCAACCGTCGTCGGCGTTGAAATGGTTGAAGGCGTCCCAGAAGACAGCCCAGGACTTGTAGAGAAGCCGCCGGTCGCCGGCCTGCATCGGGAGCACTTTCCTGTGCGCCGGAAAGTCCGGCGATTCGCCCGCGAGGCTACGCAGGGCAGGCCGGCGAGGAAACCCCTTGCCTCGCAGCACCCGGATTTGCCAAGTATCCCGCGCGGCATGGACGACAGGTAGGACCACTACGGCCCGCTCTATCCTCATTACCGGCTGCTCTTCCGGCATCGGCTATACCTGCGCCAGCGCGCTGAAAGCGCGCGGTTGGCGGGTATTTGCCGCCTGCCGACGGCAGGTGGACTGCGACCGCCTTGCCGCGGAGGGCTTCGAGACCGTGCGCCTCGATTACGCCGAGCCGGCGAGCATCGCCGCCGCCGTCGAGCATGTTCTGAAGGCGACCGGCGGCACGCTCGACGCCCTGTTCAACAACGGCGCCTACAGCCACCCGGGCGCCGTCGAGGACGTCTCGCCGGAGCATTTGCGCGCCGTGCTCGAGACCAACGTCGTCGGCTGGTACGACCTCGCCCGCCGCGTATTGCCTGCGATGCGCAAGCAGGGACACGGGCGCATCGTCAACTGCTCGTCGGTGCTGGGCTTCATCGCCGTACGCTTCACCGGCGCCTACGCCGCCTCGAAATACGCCGTCGAGGGCTGGAGCGATGCGCTGAGGCTCGAGCTCCGCGGCACCGGCATTTACGTGTCGATCATCCAGCCCGGCCCGATCAAGAGCCGCATGACGGCCAATGCCGGGCTTCGTTTCATGGAAACCACCGACATCCGCAATTCGCAGTTCCGCGAAGCCTACGGCCGCGAGATCTCGCGCCTCTCCGGCACCGGCCGCGGCTCCGCTTTCCGGCTGGGGCCGGAGGCGATCGTGCCGCCGCTCATCCACGCGCTGGAGAGTCCCTCGCCGCGCGCCCGCTACCGCGTGACGCTGCCCTCACAGGTCGGCGCCTGGCTGAAGCGGCTGCTGCCAACGAGCGCGCTCGATCGCGTGCTGATCTGGCAGCGCTAAGCCATCACCCCGATCTGGCGACGCCAAGGCCGCCGTCGGCGAAGACGGTCTGGCCCGTGACGTAGCTGGCGTCGTCGGAAGCGAGGAAGGCGATCACGCTGGCGATCTCCTCCGGCTCGCCGACGCGGCCGAGCGGCACCGGCCGCTCCGCCCGGCGCCGCACGGCAGGATCGACGAAGGTTGCGTTCATCGGCGTCATGATGGCGCCGGGGCCGACCGCGTTGACGCGGATGTTGTCGCGCGCATAGCGCTTGGCGAGCGCCCGCGTCATGCCGGTGATGCCGGCCTTCGACATGATGTAGGCGACGGCGTCCTCGTCGACCGGCACCTCCGCCTGGATCGAGGACGTCGTGACGATGTTGCCCGGCCGTCCGGTGTCGAGGAAATGCTGGATCGCCGCCTGCGCGCAGAGGAAGGCGCCGCGCAGGTTCACCGCCATCACCTTGTCGTAGTCGGCGATCGCCGCCTCGTGCGGCTGGTGGGTGATCTTGATGCCGGCGTTGTTGACCAGGATGTCGAGGCGATCGAAGGCCTGGACGACGCCGGCAAACAGCGAATCGACGGCGTCTTCATCGGAGACGTCGGCTGGGGCCAGCACATGGCCGCCCTCGGGAAATATCTCGGTGAGGCGCTCGACAACCGCCTCCGCCTCTTCCGGGTCGCCGAAATAGTTGACGGCGACGCTCGCGCCTTCTTCGGCGAAGCGGATCGCCGTCGCGCGGCCGATACCCGTCGCCGCGCCGGTAATAAGGACCCGCTTGCCTTTGAGACCGCGCATCTGCCCTCCTGGCGCGACGATGCGCGATCATAGCCAAAACGGCAAGACGACGGCCCCGAATGCGGTTATATCAGCGGGAGGGCGTCCCCACTTTGGTCGCAGCCAATGAAGTCCAACCCGCTTGAATACATAGCGCCTTTTGCCGTCGCCGCCGTGGCGGTGGTGCTGGTCCTCGGCCTCGTCAACATGATGCGCGGCGGCCCGCCGAGCCGCTCGCAGCAACTCATGCGCCTGCGCGTCCTGCTGCAGTTCCTGGCCGTCGTGATCGGCATGGCGGCGCTCTACCTCAGCGAACGCTAGGAGGCTGCCCGTGGTCGTCCTGAACCGCATCTACACGCGGACCGGCGACGACGGCACGAGCGCGCTTGCCACCGGCGAGCGGCGCCAGAAATCGGACCTGCGCTTCTCCGCGATCGGCACGGTGGACGAGGCCAACGCCACGATCGGACTGGCGCGCCTGCATCGCGAGGCGCTGGGGCCGCTCGATGCCATGCTGGCGGCGATCCAGAACGACCTGTTCGATCTCGGCGCCGATCTTGCCACGCCGGAAAAGGCGAGCGGCCGCGAGCGGCTGCGCATCACGGCCGCGCAGGTCGAGCGGCTGGAAGGCGAGATCGACGGGCTGAACGCGCGCCTCCATCCCCTCACCTCGTTCGTGCTGCCGGGCGGGACGCCGGCGGCGGCCGCGCTCCACCTCGCACGCACGGTCGCGCGCCGCGCCGAGCGCCTGATCGTCGAGCTCGCCGCGCGCGAGCCGGTGAACCCGGAGGCGGTGCATTTCATCAACCGCCTGTCGGATTTTCTGTTCGTCGCCGCCCGCGCCGCCAACGACAACGGCGCCGCCGACGTTCTCTGGATCCCCGGCAAGAACCGCTGAGCCGCCGTGGCCTTCATTCCGATCTACGACACGAACCCGCTGCGCAACATCCGCCACCCATGGGTGACGTGGGGATTCATCGCTCTGAACATCGCCGTCTATTTCATCTATCAAGGCGGGACGTTCACCGGCGAGGCGACCGAGGCGTCGGCCTATGACTTCGGGCTCGTGCCCGCCTACCTCAACGGCGAGGTGCGCCCCGACGACATCGCTCAGGTGCCCGATCTCTTCACGCTGATCAGCTACTCGTTCCTGCACGCCGACATCTGGCACCTCGCCGGCAACATGATTTTCCTCTGGGTCTTCGCCGACAACGTTGAGGACGCCGTCGGCCACTTCCGCTTTTTCTTCTTCTATCTCGCCTGCGCCGCCGCCTCCGGCTATGCCTTCGTGCTCTCCGCTCCCGGTTCGGAATCGCCGCTCATCGGCGCCTCCGGCGCCGTCTCCGGCGCGATCGCGGCCTACCTGCTGCTCTACCCGCGCGTGAAGGTGTGGATCCTCGTGCTGCTCCGTCTGCCGCTCCGGTTGCGCGTCGAATGGGTGCTGGGGTTCTGGATCTTCCTGCAGTTTCTCTCGGCCTTCTCGGGCGAGGAGACCGACGTGGCGTGGTGGGCGCATCTCGGCGGGCTCGCCACCGGCGCGCTGCTGATCCTCGTGCTGCGGCTGCCCGGCGTGCCGCTGTTCGCCAAGGCGCTGCCCGACGATCACCCGCTGTTCGGCCGGCGCACGCCGCCGGCACCGGTTCCGGCACCCGTGCCGGTATCGCCGCCCTCGCCACCTGAGGCGACGCCCGGGCAGGACGGCGGCCGGGGACCGTGGGAATGAAGATTCTGGTCGGCGTGAAGCGGGTGGTCGACCCGAACGTGCGCGTGCGCGTCAAGGCCGACGGCAGCGGCGTCGATCTCGCCAACGTCAAGATGGCGATGAACCCGTTCGACGAGATCGCGCTCGAGGAGGCGCTGCGCCTGCGCGAAGCCGGCCACGCCAGCGAGGTCATCGCCGTCTCGATCGGCGACGCCATGGCGGCCGAGACCCTGCGTTCGGCGCTCGCCATGGGCGCCGATCGTGCGATCCTCGTGAAGGCCGAGGGACGGATGGAGCCGCTCGCCGTCGCCAAGGTGCTGAAGGCGATCGCGACGCGCGAAGGGATCGGCCTCGCCATCCTCGGCAAGCAGGCGATCGACGACGACGCCAACCAGACCGGGCAGATGCTCTCCGCGCTGCTCGACTGGCCGATCGCCACCTTCGCCTCCGGGGTAGTCGTCGAGGGCGCGTCCCTCGTCGTGACCCGCGAGGTCGATGCCGGGCGCGAGACGCTCCGCCTGACGCTTCCGTCGGTCGTGACCGCCGACCTCCGACTGAACCAGCCGCGCTACGCCTCGCTCCCCAACATCATGAAGGCGAAGAAGAAGCCGATCGAGGAGCTGACGGCGGCCGCGCTCGGCGTCGACACGTCGTCGCGCCTGACGGTCGTGAAGGTGAGCGACCCGCCGCCGCGCCGCGCCGGCGTGCGCGTCGCCTCCGTCGCCGAGCTGGTGGCGAAGCTCAGGGAGGCCGGCGCGCTGTGACGACGCTCCTCCTCGCCGATCACGCCGGCGGCAAGCTCGGCGACGCGACCGCCCGCGCACTTGCCGCGGCAGCAGCGATCGGCGAGCCCGTCGATATCCTCGTTGCCGGCAACGAATGTGCGGCGGTCGCCGCCGAAGCGGCGCGCCTGGAAGGTGTCCGCCGGGTGTTGCTCGCGGACGGGCCTGCCCTTGCCCATGCACTGGCGGAGCCGCTGACGGCGCTCCTCGTCGGGCTCGCCGCGGACTACACCACCCTGGCGGCAGCGGCGACGGGGACCGCCAAGACCGTGATGCCGCGCGTCGCGGCGCTGCTCGATGTCGCGCAGGTCTCCGAGGTCACCGCCGTGATCGACGCGACGACCTTCGAGCGACCGATCTACGCCGGCAACGCCGTCGAGACGGTGCGCAGCGGCGAGGCGAAGCGGGTACTCACCGTTCGCGCGGCGGCCTTCGCACCGGCGATCGTGGGCACCGGACAGGCGCCCGTTGTCTCCGTCCCCTCACCCCCAATCGCCGCCCGCTCCGAACTCGTGTCGGCCGAGCTGTCGCGATCCGACCGGCCGGACCTGACCGCGGCGCGTATCGTCATTTCCGGCGGCCGCGCCTTCGGCTCCGCCGAGGCCTTCCGCCGCTACCTCGAGCCGATCGCCGCCAAGCTCAACGCCGCGATCGGCGCCTCGCGCGCCGCCGTCGATGCCGGCTATGCGCCAAACGAGCTGCAGGTCGGGCAGACCGGCAAGGTTGTGGCGCCCGATCTCTACATCGCGGTCGGGATTTCCGGCGCGATCCAGCATCTCGCCGGCATGAAAGGATCGCGCGTCATCGTCGCTATTAACAAGGACGCCGAGGCCCCGATTTTCGCTGTCGCGGACTTTGGCCTCGTCGGCGACCTCGCCGAGCTGCTCCCCGAACTGGAGCGGATACTTTGACGCCGGGGCAACGGTCGCAGTAAAGCAGTCCCCATGAACACAACCATTCACAGCGTGGGTATCGTCGGCGCCGGCCAGATGGGTAGCGGCATCGCCGAGGTCTGCGCGCTCGCCGGCTTCGACGTGAAGCTCAACGACGTCGGCGCCGAGCGCGTCAAGACGGCGCTCGCCAACATCGAGTCTCACCTCCAGCGGCAGGTCGCCGGCGGCAAGCTCACCGAGAGCGAGTTCAAGACCGCGATCGGTCACCTCAGCGCCGCGCCGAACTACGACGCATTTTCCGATGCCGATCTGGTCATCGAAGCCGCCGTCGAGGACGAGGCCGTGAAGCGGCAGATCCTGCGCCACGTCTCTGGCTCGCTGAAGCCGGACGCGATCCTGGCGACGAACACATCCTCGATTTCGATCACACGGCTGGCTGCGGCCACCGACCGCCCGGAAAAATTCATCGGCATTCACTTCATGAATCCGGTGCCGCGCATGGAGCTGGTCGAGATCATCCGCGGTATCGCCACCGCCGACGCCACCTTCGTGACCGCCAAGGAATTCACCACGCGGCTCGGCAAGACGGCAACGCTGGCGGAGGATTTCCCCGCCTTCATCGTCAACCGCATCCTGCTCCCCATGATCAACGAGGCGATCTACGCGCTGCACGAGGGCGTGGGCTCCGTCGACGCCATCGACACCGCCATGCGCCTCGGCGCCCATCACCCGATGGGTCCGTTGCAGCTCGCCGATTTCATCGGCCTCGACACCTGCCTGTCGATCATGCAGGTGCTGCACGAAGGCCTCGCCGACTCCAAGTACCGCCCCTGCCCACTTCTGGTGAAATACGTCGAGGCCGGCTGGCTCGGTCGGAAATCGGGTCGCGGCTTTTATGATTATCGCGGCGAGAAGCCGGTGCCGACCCGCTAGGGTTAAGCCGGAGTTACGCCGGCCCCGTGTAAACGGGCCATCGTCGGCACGGCTTCGTAAGAGAAATCGATCAATCTGTCGGTAGTTTAGACAGGTCGCGGCGAGCGCTCGACGCGGCACACGGCGCTGCGTCCAAAATGAGCCTCGACACCACCACCCTCACGATTGCCGGCGGCTTTATCGCCTTCATGGCCGGCCTGCTGCTGGCCGGCGCGTGGACCCAGATACCCCGTGCGCCGGCTCTCGCCTGGTGGGCGATCGCAAGTTTCCTGAACGCCTTTGGCATCGTTGGAATTGCCGTAAGTGCAGCCGGCATGGGCCAGCTCAGGCCGATCGCCCTCAGCCTGGTCATTGTCAGCCCGGCTTTCGTCTGGGGCGGCCTTCGCAGCTTCGCCGGACGTCCGGTCTCCGTGCTCGCCGTCGTCGCCGGCGCAGCGGCATGGATGGTGGCCGATCTGTTTGTCCCGTCGTCCCGCCACGACCTGGCGGCCGCCTTCAGCTTCGTGCCTGAGGTGGTCTATCTCGCCGCTTCTGCCTACGAACTCTGGCGCGGCCGGGAAGAACATCTCCGCGGCCGCTATGGTCTGGTCGCCGTCGTGCTGCTGCACGCTCTCACGTTGAGCGGCGGGGTGTTCGATACGCTCGGCGGCGTCATGCACGAGAACCAGCTGCCGCTGCTCAATTCGTGGCTCGGCATCATCAACTTCGAGAGCCTGTTCTACTCGATGGCGAGCGCCGTCTTCATGGTGCTGCTGACCAAGGAGCGCAGCGAGCGGAGCTACAAGCTCGCCGCCCGCGAGGACCCCCTGACCGGAATTGCCAACCGCCGGGCGCTTCTCGAAAGCGGCGAGCGGCTGCTGCGCCGCTGTCAGGCCGACGGCCGCTCCTTCTCGCTGATCATGTTCGATCTCGACCATTTCAAATGGGTCAACGACACCTACGGCCACGCCACCGGCGACGGTGTTTTGCGGGCCTTTGCCGCCACCGTGCAATCGAGCTTGCGCCCCGCCGACCTCTTCGGCCGCTACGGCGGCGAAGAATTCGTTGCGATCCTGCCCGGCGCCACCATCGAGGCAGCGATGGTCATCGCCGAGCGCGTGCGCAACGGCTTCGCCAATTTGTCGATCCTGGCTGCCGACCACCAGGTCCACTCGACGGTGAGCGCCGGCGTTGCCAACGCCGCGTCGTCGGCGGTAACGCTTGAGGCGATAATCCGGATCGCCGACGGCGCGCTCTATCGCGCCAAGGAGCTTGGCCGCAATCGCGTCGAACGGTCGGCCAGGGCAATGGAAGCGCCGTCTCCCGCCGAGACGATCCGCGTCGCCTGAGCCCGTAAGGCTTAACAAGCGGTTGCCGCGATCCTTAGCTTTTCACACGAACCGCTAACGTGACGTCAGCGCGCCGCCGTTATCGTCGTCCCACTCGAGAGGCGGCTCGATCCGCCCAGGCGACCCACGCATGACGCTGCCACTCCCCATCGACCTGCCAACCCTGATGATCGCGGGAAGTTTCGTTTCCGCGATCAGCGGCATCTTCCTCGTGTTTGCATGGCTGCAGACCGATCACGCGCGCGGCATGGTGTGGTGGGCGGCCGCCGATCTGGTGCTCGCCGCCGCGGTGCCGCTTATGGCATCGCCCGGCGCCCGTCCCGGCGACCCGGCAGTCGTGGTTGCGATCACCCTCCTCAACGTCAGCCCGGCGCTGATCTGGGCCGCGGCCCGCTCCGTCAACCGCCGGCGGGTCGACATCGCATTCGTCGGCGCCGGCGCCCTCGTCTGGCTGATCGCCTTCGCCATGCCGAACTTCCGCGATGAACCGCGCTTCCAGGTCGCGCTCAACCTCCTGATCGTCGCGGCCTTCCTGTACGCCGCCACGTACGAGTTCTGGCGCGGCCGCATCGAGAAGCTGACCAGCCGCTGGCCACTGATCGTGCTGCTGTTCCTCCACGCCACCTTCTCCGCAGCCGGCGCCATCGCCGCCGTGACCGGCGATCTCGCGCCGAGCAGCCTGGCCGTCCTCTACGGCTGGTTCGGCTTCGTCCATCTCGAGACGCTGGCCTTCATCGTCGGCACCTCGATCTTCACCGTCGCCATGGCGCGCGAGCGGAACGAGATCCAGCACAAGATCGCCGCCAACACGGACGCCTTGACCGGCGTCGCGACGCGCCGCGCCTTCTACGATCGCGGCGAGGGCATGATCGCGAACAGCGCACAGCAGCAGTCGCCGCTCGCCATCATCCTGTTCGATCTCGACGGCTTCAAATCGATCAACGACACCTTTGGCCACGGCCACGGCGACGAAGTGCTCAAGCTGTTCGGCAACGCCGCCCTGAAGACGCTGCGCTCCTCCGACCTGATCGGCCGCGTCGGCGGCGAGGAGTTCGGCGCGCTGCTACCTGGCGCCAGCGTCGGCGCCGCCTACGTCGCGGCCGAGCGCATCCGCACCGCCTTCGCCGACGCCTGCAGCCGCTACGGCACCGGCCAGATCCGCGCCACCGTCAGCGCCGGCATTGCCGAGGCGCAGACCGGCTCGACGCTCGATGCGCTGGTGCAGGCCGCCGACCTCGCGCTCTACCGCGCCAAGCTCCAGGGCCGCAATCGTGTCGAGGTCGCCGAGCGATCGGACGCCGGCCGGGACGATGCCGACGCGACGCTGAAGGTCGCCTGACCCTCAGCCCGCCGCGGCGGGCTGCGGGAGGGCAGCGCTGATCAGCGCCTTGGCGTCGTCGCTGTCCCACTCTGCCGGCCCTTCCATGATGCCGAGACGACAGCCCTTGGCGTCGACGAGCAGCGTCGTCGGCAATCCGATGGTCAGCCCGCGCCGCTTCAGGTCGTTGAACACGCCGAGCTTGGGATCGGAATAGAAGGCGAGCCTGGTCACGCCGATGTCGCTCAGGAACTGCTTGGCGTTCTCCGGCTTGGTCACGTCCATGTTGATCGCCGCCACGCCGAAATCACCGCCGCCGCGCGCTGCCTCGAGCCGGTCGAGCGCCGGCATCTCGGAGCGGCACGGCACGCACCAGGTGGCCCACAGGTTGACCAGCGAGACCTTGCCGCCGAGCGCGGCAAGCGTCGTCGGGCTGCCGTCGGGCGCGAGGAAGGCAAGGTCGCCGAACGCCTCGGGCTTGGTCGCGACCTGGAAGGCGGCGACCTCCCCTTTGGCCAGCGGCGCGATCCTTTTGGCCGCCGCCAGCGCATCGTCGCAGTTGACGGCCGGAGCCGTGGCCGACGCGGTGACGTTGCCATCGCCCGAGCCCCTGACATATACCGCGGCCGTCCCGGCAATGATGCCGGCGACCGCGGCCGCGGCGATGATCAGAAGCGTTTGCGTGCGGCTGGGCATTCTCGGTCCTGTTCCTGAAGAAGGTCGGTCATGAAGAACCGCATGTGGGGCGGCCGGTTCGCCGAGGGTCCCGATGCCGTGATGGAGGCGATCAACGTTTCGATCGACTTCGACCGCGAGCTATACCGCCAGGACATCGCCGGGTCCAAGGCGCACGCCCGCATGCTGGCCAAACAAGGCATCATCGCGGCGGAAGATGCGGACAAGATCGCCGGCGGTCTAGACACGATTCTGCGTGAAATCGAAGCGGGCGAGTTCAAATTTTCGCGCGCGCTGGAAGACATTCACCTTAACGTCGAGGCGCGGCTGGCCGAGCTGATCGGCGCGGCCGCAGGACGGCTGCACACCGCCCGCTCGCGGAACGACCAGGTCGCGACCGACCTCAAGCTCTGGGTGCGCGACGAGATCGACGCCACCGACGCCGCGCTCGCCGGCCTGCAGCAGGCGCTGGCCGAGAAGGCGCTCGCCCATGCCGATACGATCATGCCGGGCTTCACCCACCTGCAGGTCGCCCAGCCGGTGACCTTCGGGCACCACCTGCTCGCCTACGTCGAGATGCTGGGCCGCGACCGCGGCCGCTTCGCCGACGCGCGGCGGCGGCTGAACGAGCTGCCGCTCGGCGCCGCCGCACTGGCCGGCACCTCGTTTCCGATCGACCGCGACGACACGGCGAAGGCGCTGGGCTTCGACCGGCCGGCGGCGAACTCGCTCGACGCCGTCTCCGACCGCGACTTCGCCCTCGAGGCGCTGGCCGCGGCGAGCCTCTGCGCCGTGCACCTCTCGCGGCTGGCCGAGGAGATCGTCATCTGGTCGTCGGCGCAGTTCGGCTTCGTCCGCCTCTCGGACAAATTCACCAGCGGCTCGTCGATCATGCCGCAAAAGCGCAACCCCGACGCCGCCGAGCTGGTGCGCGCCAAGACCGGACGGGTGGTCGGCGCGCTGACCGGCCTCATCGTCGTGCTGAAGGGGCTGCCGCTCGCCTACGCCAAGGACATGCAGGAGGACAAGGAGCCGGTGTTCGACGCCTTCGCCTCCCTATCGCTTTCGATCGCGGCGATGACCGGCATGGTCGGCGACATGACCCCAAACGAGCGCGTGATGCTGAAGGCGGCCGGCGCCGGGTATTCCACCGCCACCGATCTCGCCGACTGGCTGGTGCGGGTGCTGGGCCTGCCCTTCCGCTCCGCCCACGAAGTGAGCGGCCGGATCGTCGCGGCGGCCGAGGCGAAGGGCGTGACGCTGGAGAAGCTGCCGCTGGAAGCCATGCAGGCGGTCGAGCCGCGGATCGGGCAGGAAATCTACGCCGTGCTCGGCCCGCGCCAATCGGTGAAGAGCCGCACCAGCTACGGCGGCACCGCGCCGGCGAACGTGCGCCGCGAGGCCAGGCGCTGGCTGAAGAAGCTCGCCGCCGGAAGCCCGCGCAAGGACGCCTGACGGCCCAAGAACGGGCTTTCCCCCTTGCCGTGTAATGGTATGGTGCGCGCGGCCGCCCTGGCGGCTGCCGGCTTCATTTCGGGGGTGCCGCCGTGGCCCGCGTCGAACGTCGTTTCCTGTCCACGCTGCTTGTGCTGACGCTGGTTGCCGTCGCCGCTTCGGCGTGCGGCCGCAAAGGGCCGCTCGACCCGCCCGCCGCGGCGCTTATGCCGAGCGACACGAGCGCGACCAAGCCCGCCGACGACAAGACGGCGAAACCCGACAAGCCTTTCTTCCTCGACCCGCTGATTAAATAGCCCGCGGCTGAGCCGTGAACCATTTCGAATATCGCGCCGGCGTGCTCCACGCCGAGGACGTGCCCCTGCCCGAAATCGCGGCGGCTGTGGGGACGCCGTTCTATTGCTATTCGACGGCGACGCTCACCCGCCACTACCGTGTCTTCACCGAGGCGCTGGCCGGGCTCGACACCCTCGTCTGCTACGCCATGAAGGCGAATTCCAACCAATCGGTGATCGCCACACTGGTCAAGGAAGGCGCCGGCGTCGACGTGGTCTCCGAAGGCGAGCTGCGCCGGGCGCTGGCCGCCGGCGCGAGCCCCGACAGAATCGTCTTTTCCGGTGTCGCCAAGACGGCGCGTGAGATCGCCTTCGCGCTGGATACCGGCATCGCCTATTTCAACGTCGAGTCCGAGCCCGAGCTGGAGCGCATCTCGGAGATCGCTTCCTCGCTCGGCCGCACGGCCGCGATTGCGCTCCGCATCAACCCGGACGTCGACGCCAAGACCCATCACAAGATCACCACCGGCAAGGCCGAGAACAAGTTCGGCATCGCGTATGCGCGCGCCCGCGAGGTTTACGCCCGCGCGGCGCAACTGCCCGGGATCAGGGTGAGCGGCGTCGACATGCACATCGGTAGCCAGATCACCGATCTGGCGCCCTACGAGACCGCCTTTGCCCTGCTCGCCGACCTCGTGCGCGACTTGCGCGCCGACGGGCACGAAATCGACCATATCGATGCCGGCGGCGGCCTCGGCATCCCCTATCGTCTCGACGATCCGCCGCCGCCCGACCCCAGGGCCTATGCGGAGATCGTCCGCCGCAGCTTCGGCAACCTCGGCGCACGCATTGTCTTCGAGCCCGGCCGCCTGTTCGTCGGCAATGCCGGCATCCTGGTCGCCGAGGTCGTGTACGTGAAGCACGGCGACGCCAAGAACTTCGTCATCCTCGACGCCGGCATGAACGACCTGATCCGCCCGACGCTCTACGAGGCCTGGCACGACATCCGCCCGGTCGAGAAGGCGGAAGGCTCGCACAAGACGATCGTCGCCGATGTCGTCGGCGGCATCTGCGAGACCGGCGACTACCTGGCGCTCGGCCGCCGACTGCCGGTGGTGAAGGCGGGCGACCTGGTGGCGATCATGACGGCGGGCGCCTACGGCGCGGTGCAGTCCTCGACCTACAACTCCAAGCCGCTGGCAGCCGAGGTGATGGTCAATGGTTCGGCATGGGCCGTGGTCCGCCATCGCCAGACCTTCGAGGAACTGATCGGGGTCGACCGCACGGCGCCCTGGCTCCGCTGAACTTTTCGCCTCGCTCTAGCCTCGCTTTGCGGGGACACTGTGCTAGCTTTCCGCTTGAGACGGGGGCGCGAACGGATTCTGCATGACCGATTCCGCCGACTTCAGGCCTACTCCGGCCACCGAGGTTGAAGCGCAGGCGCGCATTGCGCGCGCCGTCGGCCGCGCCCGTCTGAGCCTCATCTGGGAATCGGTCTGGCCGCTGGCGGCGCCCTTCATCGGGCTGGCGGCCCTGTTCGCCGCCCTGTCGTGGCTGGGCGTCTGGCGGATCGTCTCCGACCCTGCCCGCATCGTCATCCTCGTCGTCTTCGCCGTCGCGCTTGTCTTTTTCCTGGCGCGCGCGCTCCGCTTCGCGCTGCCCAGCCGGGCCGCTGCCTTCTCGCGCGTCGAGCAGGCGACCGGCGTCGAGCATCGCCCGGCGACCTCGCTCAGCGACAGCATCGCCAACGGCGGCGACCCGACCACCGAAGCCCTGTGGCTGGCGCACCGCCGGCGCCTGCTCGCCACCATGGACCGGCTGCGCGCCGGCTTCCCGGCGCCGCGCCTGGCGGCGCGCGACCCGCTCGCGCTCCGTTTCCTCGTCGCGCTTCTCTTCGTCGTGGCCTTCGCCGTCGCGGGAGACGAGCACGGCGAGCGCCTGGCGGAAGCCTTCCGCGGCGGCGAACCGCCGGCCGTCACGGTGGCGCGCATCGACGCCTGGGTGACGCCGCCGGCCTATACCGGGCGCCCGCCGATCTTCCTCACCGGCGACGCCGCCAAGCCGAACGGCACCGAATACGCCGTGCCGACCGGCAGCGTCGTCACGGTCAGGACCGGTGGCGCCCACGATCTCGACGTCACCGAGACGACGCCGGCCGGCGAGACTCCGATCGTCCCGACGCTCGCCACCACCGAAGCAGCAGGCACCGACGGCGCCGTGCCGCCGCTCGAGCACCAGGCCAAGCTGACCGCCACCACCGACATCGCCGTGAAGAAGGGCGGCCACGATGTGCTGGCCTGGCGCTTCCAGGTCCAGCCCGACAATCCGCCGGCGATCGCTCTGGTCGGCGACCCCAAGACCGCACAGAGCGGGGCGCTGCACCTGACCTATTCGCTGACCGACGATTACGGCGTGATCTCCGCCTATGGCGAGTTTGCCCCGGTCGCCGGGAGCGCCGGCGGAACGGCGCGCCCGCTCTACAAGGCGCCGCAGCTCGCCCTCTCGTTGCCGCAGCTGCGCACGCGCGACGGCACCGGCGACACTACCCGCGACCTCACCTCCCATCCCTGGGCCGGCGCCCGCGTGAAGCTGACGCTGGTCGCCCGCGACGAGGCCGGACAGGAAGGACGGAGCGCGCCGGTCGAGCTGACGCTGCCGACGCGCGTGTTCACCAACCCGCTGGCCAAGGCGATCGTCGAGCAGCGCGCCAAGCTCGCGCTCGATGCCAACGCCGTCCCCGTCGTGGCGGACGGCCTCGACGCCATCACCATGGTGCCGGACCGCCTGCCCTCGATGGCGACGTACCTGACCATCCGCAGCGCCTACCACCGCCTGCTCGACGCGCGGAACGACGACGACCTGCGCGGCGTCGTCGACTATCTCTGGACGATCGCGCTCGGGCTCGAGAACGGCGACATGTCGCTCGCCGCCGACCAGCTGCGCGCGGCGCAGGACGCCCTCAATCAGGCGCTGCAGAACAACGCCTCTGACGACGAGATCGCCAAGCTCACCCAGAACCTTCGCGACGCGCTGCAGAAGTTCCTGCAGGCGCTGGCCCAGCAGGCGCAGCAGAACCCTTCGATGGCGCAGCTGCCGCCGAACGCCAACGTCCAGACGATGACCGAGCAGCAGCTTGAGCGCATGCTCGACCAGATCCAGAACCTTGCGCAGACCGGCGCCAAGGACGCCGCCCGCCAGTTGCTGAGCCAGCTCCAGAACATGCTGGAGAATCTTCAGGCCGGCATTCCGCAGCCCGGCGACCAGGGCCAGCAGCAAGCCATGCAGCAGCTCAACCAGCTCGGCGACATGATCCGCCGGCAGGAGCAGCTCATGAACCAGACGTTCAGTGCCGAGCGCAGCACCAATCCGGACGGCACGCCGATGACCGAGGAGCAGTTCCAGCAGATGCTGAAGGACCTGCAGTCGCAGCAGCAGGCCCTGAACGGCGAGTTCGACAAGCTGATGCAGGACATGCAGGGCCAGGGCACGCAGAACGGCAAGCTTGGGCAGGCCGGGCAGGCGATGGGCCGCGCCGAGCAGGCGCTGGGCGCCGGCCGGGCCGGCAGCGCCGTCAACGAGCAGAGCTCGGCCCTCGACGCGCTCCGCCAGGGGGCACAGAGCCTCGCCCAGCAGCTCGCCAACGGTCAGGGCAATGGGCAAGGCAACGGCATGCCCGGTCAGGGCACGCGCGGCTTCACCAACAATGCGCCGAATACCGACCCGCTTGGCCGGCCGCAACGCTCGACCGGCGCCGACCTCGGCTCGACCGTCAAGGTTCCCGACGAGATCGATACCCAGCGCGCCCGCGAGATCCTCGACGCGATTCGCCAGCGTCTCGGAGCCAGCGGGTTGCCCGCCCTTGAGCGCGACTACCTCGAACGCCTGCTCGAGCCTTTTTAGCCGGCGTCTCCTCCACTACCCCGACGAACGGCAGCTCGCGGAAGGCGTGGGCGACATCCATGCCGTAACCGACAACGAACAGGTCGGGCACGACGAAGCCGACGTGTTCGGCCTTGAACGGCTGGGCGAGCTTGCCCGGCTTCTCCAGCAGCACCGCGACGCCGACCCGGCGCGCACCGCGCTTCAGCATCAGCTTCTTGGCGAACGCGAGGGTCCGACCGGATTCGAGGATATCGTCGATGATGAGGACGTCGCGGCCGCTGATTTCGCTCTCGACATCGCGCGTCAGCTTCACCCTGCCCGAGGAGACGGTGCCGGTGGCATAGGACGACAGCGAGATGAACTCGACCTCCGGCGCCAGCCCGACATCGTGCAGCGCGCGGATGAGATCGGCGGCGAAGACGAAGCTGCCCTTGAGGATCGAGACGACCAGGAGATCGCGGTACCCGGCTTCGGCGATTTCCTTCGCCAGCTCCTTGTTGCGCGCGGCGATCGTCTCGGCATCGAACAGAACGCGAAGGTTACGCCCGCGGACTTTCGGCATCAGGCGCCTTCGCGGGTAGCAAGGTTGAGCGTGACCTTGGCGGCATCGGGCGGCGGCGCGGCGAGCGCGCTGCGGAAGCCGACCGACCCGCCCGGCGCCAGCCCGTCGACGGCGGGCTCCACCAGCCACGAGGTCACGGCATCGCCGGAGGCGGAGCGCAGCGTGATGCGGATCGCCGGCAGGCTGACCGCGCTCGCGCCGCGATTGAAAATCGTCCCCTCGACCAGGAGGGCGTCCGCCCCGCGCAATTGCACCGTCTCGCTCTTCACGTCCCGGAACTCGAGCATCGCCACCTCTGCCGGCAATCCGCGGGCATGGGGCATCGCCGCCATGATCGGCGCACGCAATATAACGGCAACGACGACAGCGCCAGCAACGGCCGCGAGTACCTTGGGCCAGCGGCGGGGCGCGGCGGGCGTCTTGGGCGGTGCCAGCCTGGCTTTCGGCTTCGGCGCGAACCCGGCACCGACATGGTCGATCACCAGCGCGTCGCCGGCGGCGTCCTCCGCGGTCATGCGGCGCACGGCCGGGATGCGGGCGTATGGGTCCTCTTCGAGCACGCGGGCGAGCCAGCGCGTTCCGCAGGCCGCGCAGCGCACCATCCGGCCGCCCGCGCCGATTTCCTCGTCCGCGAGCGGCACGATGGTCGCGCAGTGGGGGCAGCGCACTGTCATGAAGAACGGCGGGATCGCCCGTTGGATGCCAAGGCCTGAGAGCACCCTAGGGGGAAGATGGTTAACGGGTTGGAAACCTCCGTCTAGTCCAAGTGGAGCGGCCCTGCCCTTGCCTTGTTCGCGTGGTGATCGTTAACAGGGCTGCTCGGCAGGGCGACTGGGACCGGCGGGGACGTGAGGCAGGCACCTTGATCCGCTTCGAGAACGTCGGGCTACGCTATGGCGTCGGCCCGGAGGTCCTGCGCGACCTCACGTTCGACGTGATGCCGAAGTCGTTTCAGTTCCTGACCGGGCCCTCCGGCGCCGGCAAGACGTCATTGATCCGGCTGATGTTCCTGGCACTGCGCCCGACCCGCGGCCTGATCTCGATTTTCGGCCGGGAGGTTTCCAGCCTCACCAAGCCGGAGCTACCGGCGCTCCACCGCCGCATCGGCGTCGTCTTCCAGGACTTCCGCCTGCTCGACCACCTGACGACCTTCGAGAACGTCGCGCTGCCCTTCCGCGTGCTTGGCCGCGAGGAGCCGAGCTACCGCGCCGATGTCATCGACCTGCTGCGCTGGGTCGGGCTCGGCGACCGCGTCCATGCGTTCCCGCCGGTGCTTTCCGGCGGCGAGAAGCAGCGCGCCGCGATCGCCCGCGCCCTCATCACCCGGCCGGAGTTACTGCTCGCCGACGAGCCCACCGGCAACGTCGACCCGCCGCTCGCCAAGCGGCTGATGCGCCTGTTCATCGAGCTGAACAAACTCGGCACCTCGGTGATCATCGCCACCCACGACATCGGGCTGATGAATCAGTTCGAGGCGCGGCGGCTCGTTCTCGAAGAAGGCCGGCTGACCATCTATGACTGACGCCGACCTCGCCCATAAGATCCAGGTGGCGAGCTTCCGCCGCCAGACGCGCCAGGCGACGAGCCGGCCGAACCAGCTCGTGCCGGCCAACACCGTCTCCGGCAACGCGTTGACCGTGGTCATCGCCATCATGAGCTTCCTCGCCTGCCTGACGCTGGGCGCGGTGACGCTGGTCCGTGACGCCTCCCGCGACTGGCAGCTCGACATCCAGCGCGAGGTCACCATCCAGGTGAAGCCGGTTGACGGCGTCGATACCGATGCGGCGACCAGCCAGGCGGCGGATATCGCGCGTCAGACCCAGGGCGTGTCGGGGGTCCAGGTATTTTCCGTCGCCGACGACGCCAAGCTGCTCGAGCCGTGGCTGGGCACCGGCTTCGACGCTTCCGACCTGCCGGTGCCACGGCTGATCGCGGTCCACCTGACCGATCCGAACTCGGTCAACCTCGGCGACCTCACGACGCGGCTTGCCGCAGTGAAGGGTGCCGCCCTCGACGATCACCGCGCCTGGGCGGCGCGGCTGAAATCCATGGCCAACGCCACGGTCATCGCCGGCCTCGCCATCCTGTCACTGGTCTTCGTCGCGACGGTTCTGTCGGTCGTCTTCGCGACGCGCGGCGCCATGGCCTCGAACCGGGTCGTCGTGGCCGTGCTCCACATCTGCGGCGCCGAGGACGGCTTCATCGCGCGCGAGTTCCAGCGCCATTTTCTGTTGCTCGGGCTGCGCGGCGGCTTCGCCGGCGCGGCCGGCGCCGGCGTGCTTTTCGCGCTCCTCGGCTTCCTCGTCGTGCCGATGATGGCAGGGCCCGACACCGACCAGGTTTCGGCCCTTTTCGGGCACTTCGCTGTCGGCCCGCTTGGCTATTTCGGCGCGCTGGGCATCGCCTTTCTGGTGGCGGTCATGACGGCGCTGACCTCGCGCCTGACCGTCTACCAGCACCTCGCCGAGAGCGACTAGCAAGACGCTTGCAACCGGCCGCGCAGGCAGGGACTATCGTCATAATGACACATGTGCTTCGCCACCCGGCCGCATCGCGGTCATCGACCGACGGCGCGCCGCCGCCGGCGATCGGCGGCATCCGGGTAGCATTCGCTCTGATTGCAGGGGCCGCGCTGGTCGCGGTGGTGGCGGGCTTCGTGGCCTTCGCCGCCACGATCGCCAACGCGCGCCCGCCGGTTTCGCCCGAGGCCGAAGGGATCGTCGTCCTGACCGGCGGCAGCGCCCGCATCGACGGCGCCCTCCGGCTGCTCACCGAGCACCGCGCCTCGCGCCTGCTGATTTCGGGGGTCAATCCGGCAGTCGGCCCGTCCGCCATCGCCGACACGATCGACCCGGAGATGAACAGCATCATGACCTGTTGCGTCGATCTCGGGCATGCCGCGCGCGACACCATCGGCAACGCCACCGAGACCCGCGACTGGGCGAATGAGCACGGCTACCGCTCGCTGATCGTGGTGACCAGCGACTACCACATGCCGCGCTCGCTGGCGGAACTCGCCGATGCCATGCCGGGCGTCGAGTTGATCCCGTATCCGGTGTCCAATCCCGAGCTCCACCTCGATATCTGGTGGCGCGATGCCGACGCCTTCGCGCTGCTCGCCCGCGAGTACGGCAAGTATCTGCTCACCGCCTCGCGGCTGGCGCTCTCGCCGCTGGCGCCGCCGCCCGCCGCCGGCCTCGCCGGCAACGCCAGCCGCCCGCCGGCATGATCTGGATCCGGTCGATCCTTTTCAACGTCGCGTTCTACCTCGTCACGGCGGTGATGCTGGTGGGGTCGCTGCCCATCTTCGTCTTTGGGTCGCAGGCCGCCGGCATGGGCGTCGTGCGCCGCTGGGCGAGCGTCGTGCTTTACCTGCACGAGCAGATCGCCGGTGTGCGCATGGAGATCCGCGGGCGCGAGTACATGCCGAGCGGCGCGGCGCTGGTCGCCTCCAAGCACCAGTCGTCGTTCGAGACGATCGCGCTCTTTCCGCTGCTCTCCAACATGACCATCGTCATGAAGCAGTCGATCCGCCGGCTGCCGCTCTTCGGCCCGTACACGGTGAAGACCGGCATGATCCACGTCGACCGCGACGGCGGCGCCGCCGCGCTCCGCGCGCTTTCGGCCCGCGCCCGCGAAGAGATCGCCAAGAACCGCGAGATCGTCGTCTTCCCGGAAGGCACGCGGCGGGCGGTCGACGCGCCGCCCGACTATCAGGGCGGCGTCGGCCTGCTCTACCGCTCGCTCAACGTGCCGGTCGTGCCTGTGGCCCTCAATTCCGGCCTCTACTGGCCGCGCCGCAGCCTGCTTCACTACCCCGGGACGGTCGTGATCGAGTTCCTGCCGCCCATACCGCCGGGGCTGGAAACCCGCACCTTCCTCGCCCGGCTGCAGGACACCATCGAGACGGCTTCGAACCGGCTCGCCGCCGAGGGGCGGGCGGCCGGGCGGCGCTGAAATTTCTCCGCGGCGCCGACTCGATTCGGCCGGAATGCGACTCTTTTTTCGGCGAACTTCCGTGGGATTAATTGACCGGTAAGAGAATCTGTTCTATCTTTGTTCTCATGGTCGCCGTGCTCACACCCCTCCTCTCCGATCTGCCCCCGGAAGTCCCCCAGAGGGTGGGGCTCGGCGACCGCTTCCATTATTTCCGTGGGTCTTCCGGCCACCGCTACCTGTTCACGGCCGTTGCCCGCGACGACCTCGCGGATTTCCGTTCGGTGGTCGTCCTCCTCGCCCGGCCCGCCCCGAACGGGCGGCTGGCGGCGAACTGGATCGCGGTAACCGATTCGTTTGGCCGTCTCGAAGCCCGCGACCGCCGCTTGCCCGATGCTCCCGACACGATCGTGCTCGTCCACCTGCTCGCCGAGACCGACCGCGAGCGCCGCGCGCTTATCGCCGACCTCTCAGCGCCCGCCTTCGCGACCGCCCTCGCCGCCTAGCTCCGCCGCCAGCCAGTCGAGGACCTCGTCCTGGATCCCGGCGGCGCGCAGGTGGCGCGCGGTGTTGACGATGTACTCGTCGTTGCGCCCGGACTGGCCTTCCGCCGTCGCGACGATTTCGAGCAGGCGCTCGCGCGGCAGCCGGCCAGCATATTGCTCGTGGGCGCGGTCGGCGACGTAGGCCACCGCCTCGACTTTCCGGCCACTGCCGTCGAGCAGGGCGACCGGGCGCCAGACCTCCTTGTAGACGTCGGTGACGAGTTCGCGCGCGCGCAGGTACGCCATGACCGGCTCGCGCTTTTCGCCCGCGACGCGATAGGCAACGCCGCGGCAGGAACCGCCGCGGTCGAGGCCGAGCACGAGACCGGGATGGGCGGGCGTCCCGCGATGGACCCACGAGTAGATGCAGAGCGCCCGGTGCACGCCGCCGAGACGGGCCGGCGCCACCGCGACATGGTCGAAGCCGGGACGCCACATCAGCGAACCGTAGCCAAACACCCAGAAATCGGACATAGGAAGCGACCGCGCGCCGGGGAGAAAGCCGGGGTAGCAGCCCGCGCGGCGGCGCGCAAACCGGACGGGAGTCGCAATGGCAAGGGACAGGCGGAGGCGCAGAGGCGGCGGGTGGCTGGTCGGCCTCGTCGTCGTGCTGGCGCTGCTGTGGGTCGGCTACTGGTTTCTCGCCCACTATGCCGCCGAGACGGCGCTCGCCAGGCTGACGACGCCGCGCGGCGAGACGCAAATCACCTGTGGCGCGACCGACATTTCGGGCTTTCCCCTCCGCCTCGACGTGCGCTGCGATTCGCCGGCCTACGCCGAAGGCACCGCGGTCAATGCCAGCATCGGCACCGTGCATGCCACCGCGCCGCTTTACCAACCCGGCAGCGTATCGGCTGATATCGACGGGCCGCTGCTGGTCAACGCGCCCGGCAAGGACATTGGCCTGACCGTGACCTGGACCAGCGGCAAGACCACGGCCAGCGCCGGGCTCGGCGGCCTCAGCGGCGCCAGCGCGGCCTTCACCACCTTCCGCGCGGAAAACACCGGTCCCCTGCCCAAGATCGGCATTGTCGCGGCGAGTGCGGAGACCGCCGACGGCGGGTTTGCCTCTGCCGGCGGCGGCAACTACCGCATCACCGCCGGCGCGACGCACCTCGCGCTGACCGACGCCAGCCGCTCGCTGCCGCCGATCGAGCTCGCGCTGGACGCCACGGCGAACAAGGTCGGCGACCTCGGCTTTCATCCCGAGCCGGCGCTCCTGAACTGGCTGCGCGGCACGCCGAGCGTGACCATCACCAACCTGCGGCTGGCGATGTCAGGCGCCGTCGTGGTGGCGAGCGGCAACCTCTCGCTCTCCGCCGAGGGCAAGCTCAACGGCACGCTGCTGCTTCAGTATAATTCGAGCGCCGCGCTCGCCGACCTGGTCGAGGTGCTGAAGCCCGGCACGCGCGACAAGTATGCGCCCGCGATTCAGGCGCTGGGCGTCATGAGCAAGCCGGTGAGCACGCCCGACGGCCCGGCGCTGCAGACCACCGTGAGCTTCCTCGACGGCATCGTGTTCCTGACCATCCTGCCGCTGCCGATCGACCCGATCCCGCCGATCCGCTTTTAGCCGCGCCTATTTCTTCGGCGGCGCATCGTGCTGGTGCGGGCGGCCGAAATCCGGCGCCGCCGTTTCCTGCCCGGCCGCGACGATGCCGCGGCGGATGGCGCGGGTGCGCGTGAACAGCTCGAAGAGCTTGTCGCCGTCGCCCCAGCGGATCGCGCGCTGCAGCGCCGTCAGGTCCTCGTTGAACCGCTGCAGCATCTCCAGCACGGCTTCGCGGTTGTTGAGGAAGACATCGCGCCACATCGTCGGATCCGAGGCGGCGATGCGCGTGAAATCGCGGAAGCCGCCGGCGGAAAATTTCATCACCTCGCTCTGCGTGATGTTTTCCATGTCGGCTGCCGTGCCGACGATATTGTAGGCGATGAGGTGCGGCACATGGCTGGTGATCGCCAGCACGCGGTCATGGTGCTCCGGCGTCATCGTCTCGACGTTGGCGCCGAGCGCCTTCCAGAAGCGGAGCAGCTTGTCGACGGCGCCCGGGTCGGTGCCCTCCGGCGGCGTCAGGATGCACCAGCGGTTCTCGAACAGCTCGGCGAAGCCGGCGTCGGGACCGGAGTATTCCGTGCCCGCCACCGGATGCGCAGGAACGAAGAAGACGCCGGGCGGAACGTGCGGCTTGATCGCCGCGACCACCGCCGACTTGACCGAGCCGACGTCGGAGATGACGGCGCCGGGCTTCAGTACACCGGCGATCTCCGCCGTGAGCGCGCCGACGGTGCCGACCGGCGTGCACAGGATGACGCAATCGGCATCGCGCGCGGCGTCCGCCGCCTTGAGATGATAGCTGTCGCCGAGTTTCAGCTCCTCGGCGCGCTTCAGCGTCTTCTCCGTGCGCGTCGAGATCGCGACATGCTCCACCACCCCGGCGCGGCGGGCAGCGAGCGCGATCGACGCGCCGATGAGCCCGATGCCGATGAGCGCGAGGCGCGGAAAGATGACCTCGCTCATGGCTTCTTCCCGAGGAAAGCAGCGAGCCCGGCGATGATCTCCTCATTCGCCTCGGCAGAGCCGATGGTGGCGCGGAGCGCGTTGGGCAGGCCGTAGGAATCGACGCGCCGGAGCACGACGCCGCGCGACAGCAGGAAGGCGTCGGCATCCGCCGCGCGCCTGCCGGTGCCGTCGAAATGAATGAGGACGAAGTTCGCGACGCTCGGCGTCACCTTCAGCCCGAGTTTGGTCAGCGCGGCGGTGAGCTTCGGCAGCCACTCCTCGTTGTGCGCGGCCGCCCGCTCGGTATGCGCCTTGTCGGCCAGCGCCGCGACACCTGCCGCAATCGCCGGCGTCGACACGTTGAACGGGCCGCGGATGCGGTTCAGCGCATCGATGACGTGCGCCGGGCCGTAGCCCCAGCCGATGCGGAGGCCCGCAAGGCCGAAGATCTTGGAGAACGTGCGCGTCATGATGACGTTGCCGGCGGTG
>JBEHXS010000016.1:0-28403 GCA_048498575.1 Pseudomonadota bacterium | reverse complement strand
GCTCTACGAGGATCTGGCACCGCCCGCCCCGGCCGAGCCGCTCGCTCCACGCGCCGAGGGCGCGGGACGGCCAACCAAGCGCGATCGACGCGCGATCATGTCGCTGAAACGCGGCGGGGACGATTTTTCCGATGACAGCGGCTAGCCGGAATAGTGCCCCCGCCGGCATCGCCACGGCTGCCTGCCCCAATCTTGCGCGGCGCGCCCGGACGGGCTACCGAAGCGCCGTCTCCAGCCCTTCCCGGAAGCGCCCGTGACCTACGTCGTCAACGACAACTGCATCAAGTGCAAATACACCGACTGCGTCGAGGTGTGCCCGGTCGACTGTTTCTACGAGGGCGAGAATATGCTCGTCATTCACCCCGACGAGTGCATCGACTGCGGGGTGTGCGAGCCGGAGTGCCCGGTGGACGCGATCAAGCCGGATACCGAGCCGGGCCTGGAGCGCTGGCTCAAGGTCAATGCCGACTTTGCCAAGCAGTGGCCGAACATCACGGCGAAGAAGGACGCGCCGGCCGATGCCAAGGAATTCGAGGGCGAGCCGGGCAAGTTCGACAAGTATTTCTCGCCTAACCCGGGCGAGGGTGACTAGCGGCGCGCCACGAAACCGCGATTCCGCAGCGAAAATCGTGGTTTTGGCTGATTGTGCAGCGCAACATCTCCGCTAGTTGTTTACTGTCGGCCTCGTAACCCATTGATTTTTCCGATTTTTGTGTTACATAAAAGGCACTTGTCGGAACAGAAACGAGCCTCGCTCGCGGCCCTCCGCGCGATTCACCGCTTGCTCAAATTTTAGGCGCTGCCCGCGCCTGGCTCGGTCGTGAGACCTTCCAGGCGGGTGTATCGGGCGCGCTGAAGCCAGCAGGAACGCGCGCTTCCCCGTCTCGGGAGGCATGGCAGCGTCAGCACGACGGATCGAAAAGACGTCTCCGGCAGGGAGGCATGGCGGCGCGACCGCCGGCTACGCACGGTACGGCGCCGGGTGTGGCAAGTACCAAACGGAGTTCGACAAGGCCCATGGCTGCTGCAACTAAATCAAAGTCCGCCACGCGTTCCGGCTTTAAGACCGGCGAGCACATCGTTTATCCGGCGCATGGCGTCGGCAAGATCGTAGGCATCGAGACGCAGGAAGTGGCCGGGCTGAAGCTCGACCTGTTCGTCATTTCCTTCATCAAGGACAAGATGACGCTCCGCGTGCCGACCATGAAGGCGCAGGCCGTCGGCATGCGCAAGCTTGCCGACCCGACGACGGTGAAGCGCGCGCTCGAAACGGTGCGCGGTCGTGCCCGTATCAAGCGCACGATGTGGAGCCGCCGCGCCCAGGAATACGAGGCCAAGATCAATTCCGGCGACCTGATCTCGATCGCCGAAGTGGTCCGCGACCTTTTCCGTTCCGATACGCAGCCCGAGCAGTCCTACTCCGAGCGCCAGCTCTACGAGGCGGCGCTGGACCGCATGTCGCGCGAGATTTCCTCGGTAAGCAAGATTTCCGAGACGGAAGCCGTGCGCCAGATCGAGCAGAACCTCGCCAAGAGCCCGCGCCGCGGGCCGCCGGCCGCCGACGGCAAGGAAGCCAAGACCGACGCCAAGGCCGCCTAGTTACGCCGCACTAACCAATATCAAAGGGGCGTCGGCTGCGGCCGGCGCCCCTTTTTTCTATTTAGGGCTGTGTCCCGCCATTCTGCTCGTCGCCGTTCGGTCCGAACGTGGACGATCACAAAAGTTATCAAACGAATGTGTGCAACGCACTCTGAGCCCCGGCGTTAAGGTATCGGGGTTGGCAGATTCCTCGGGCGGCCCTTGAAGCCGCAAGGAGGCAGGAGCCGATGAGCAATACATCATCATCGAATCGCGACTTTGTTCGCGCGGCAATGCGCGCCCCTTACCTCGAACGCGACGAGGAGCACGAGCTAGCCGTTCGCTGGCGCGAAGAAAAAGACCAGGTGGCCCTTGACCGCCTGACGGCGGCGCACATGCGGCTGGTCATCGCCATCGCCGCGCGCTTCCGCAATTTCGGCCTCAACATGAGCGACCTCATCCAGGAAGGCCATGTCGGCCTCTTGGAAGCGGCCGCCCGTTTCGAGCCCGACCGGGAAGTGCGCTTCTCGACCTACGCGACGTGGTGGATCCGCGCCTCCATCCAGGATTACATCCTGCGTAACTGGTCGATCGTGCGGAGCGGCACGTCGTCGGCGCAGAAGGCGCTGTTCTTCAACCTGCGCCGTCTGCGCGCCCGCCTGGCGCAAAGCACCGACCAGCGCCCGCGCGTGCAGATCTTCACCGAGATCGCGTCGGCCCTCGGCGTCTCGGTGTCCGACGTCGAGAACATGGACTCGCGTCTCTCCGCGCCCGATACCTCGCTGAATGCGCCCCTGCACGACGACGGCGAGGCCGCGTCCAACCGCCAGGATTTCCTGGTCGACGGTTCCGATCTGCCGGATGCCACCGTTGGCGAGCAGATCGACACCGAGCGGCGGACGACCTGGCTGCGCTCGGCGCTGACCGTGCTGAACGAGCGCGAACTGCGCATCGTCAGCGAACGGCGGCTGAAGGACGAGGGCGCGACGCTGGAGTCGCTTGGCGAGAGCCTCGGCATCTCGAAGGAGCGCGTGCGCCAGATCGAGAACCGGGCGCTGGAGAAGCTGCGCGAGGCCCTGCTCCGCGAGCACCCCGATACGGCATCATTCGTCTAGCGGTCGTCGACGATCTTCAGCTTGGTGCCGGGCTCGATCGCTACGTTCGGGGCGAGGTCGTTCAGGACCTGGAAAAGCTCGCGCGGCCGGTCGACGCCACGCATGCGTCGCGCGACGATCGCTTCCGTATCGCCGGGCTGCGCCGTCACGATGTGAATGTGCAGCGCCTTGAGCTGCGCCAGTTCCTGCGGGCTGACCGTGCGGAAGCTGTCCACCGTCGCGCGCGACTCCGTCTTGAAGGCGTCGTTCTCGGTTTCGTTGGCAAAGATGAAGCGATAGGTCGCCGGTCCGTTCGACTGCACCACCGCGATCTGGAAGAACCAGCCCTTTGCCTGCGCCGAGGCGGAGGCCGCCTGCAGGCCGTTGACCGAGAAGCTCTGGATGCTGCTCGGATCGAGGCCGTTGATCCAGCCCGAACGCAGGTAATCGGCGAGGTCCGTCCCCTGCGCCAGTCCGACCGCATCGAAGCGAAGCGCCGTGCCGTCGCCGCCGGTGGCGAGCACCGCCTCACTGGTGTTGTCGATGACAAAGCCCGGGGGGACGGTGAAGGCGATGGCAAGGCCCGGGTGGATGAACGAGCGGTCGCGGACGAAGCCCTGGCTGGGATCGTCCCCATAGACCATGCCGTCGATGCCATCGAGGTAACGATCGCGATCGACGTCGCCGACTCCGGGCGCCCCGAACGCGCTCGCCGCCTGCTTGGCGAAGGCGACGCGTTCCGGCGTCGAGGGATGGGTGGCGAGAAAGTCGGGCTCCTTGTCCTGCACCGTCCCCGAGGCCCGGAAGGCGGCGTAGGACGCCATCTCGGTGAGGAAGCGCGAGGCGGCGTAGGGATCGTAGCCGGCCTTGCCGATGTCGCGGATGCCGATGGCATCGGCCTCGAGCTCCTGCTGGCGCGAGAAGCTGGCGAGCGTCCGTTGGCTGGCGGCGAGCGCGAGCTGCTGGCTGGCCGCATCGTGGACCACGTCGGTCGCCGCGCCCGACGCCGCGATCACCTGCTGCGCCATCATCTGCCGCTGCTGGGCGTGGTTGGCGATGATGTGGCCCATCTCGTGGGCGAGCACCGCGGCGACCTCGGATGAATCGTTGGCGAGCGCGAGCAGTCCACGGGTGACGTAAAGATAGCCGCCGGGCAGCGCGAAGGCGTTGATCGCCGGGGCGTTCAGGATGGTGATGCGGTAGGGCTGGTCGGGCTTCTCCGAGGCGGCGACGATACGGCTGACCACCGGGAGCAGCATCTGCTCGACCTCGGGGTCGTGATAGATGCCGCCGTAGGCCGCGACGATGCGGGCGTTCTCCTCGGTATCGACCGGGGCGGAGGCGCCGTTCGGCGTCGGCTCGTTGTTGAAGACGGTCGAAGTCGGCGGCGCAACGCCTGGCCCGCCCAGCGAGTTGCAGCCGGCGAGCAAAAGCGCGATGCCGGCGGCGCCCAGCGCCAGCCGCCACGCCGCTCCCCTGCCCGACCCTGTCTCAATCGCCGATGGCTGCGCCATTCGCCTTGCCGATAACCACCAGTTCGCCGGCGTTATCCAGCACGATTGCCGGACCGCCGCTCTCCTCGATCACGCCGCGCACCCGCACGCGCTTGCCGGCGAGCGTGTCGAGAGCAAGCCCCGACGCAACCAACGCCGCGGCCACTTGTTGCGGCACCATGACGGTGAAATCGCGCCGGAAGTCACGCCCGAAATCGAGGAAGGTCATGCGCGTCCCATGTCCCACGGAATCGACCTGACCTTCGACGACGTCATATAGGCCGTTTTCATCGCCAAGCGAAGGATCGCCGGCCTGCCGCGGCCGAAACTGTGACAGGGCCCACAGGCCGCGCGAGACGGCAAGCGCCGGGGCTTCTGCCGCCAGAAATTCGGCAAAGCAGGCGCCCTCGCCGGAATAAACGCGGGCCCGCGCCAGACCTTCGCCGAGCAACGCCTGCGCCACCGGCGCACCGCCAGCGAACACGAAGGCGTGGCGGCGGCCGTACCGGTCGGGTTCTGCGCCCGTCCAGGCGGCGGTGACCGGCCCTCCGGCGATGAGCGCGGCGAGCCCCGCGCGTGCCTGGTCGGCAATCGGCCACGGTGCATCGGCCGGCAAGCCGAGCGGCGGCGCCGGCGCCTCGATGCCGGCGAGCCTCACCTCGCTGCCATCGCTGAGGCGTAGCGTCGCGCCGTCCAGGACGGAGGCGACGGAGAGCGGATCGGTGCCGGCGGCAGGGCATTCGTCCGCGCGCGCCGGACCACGCACAAGACAACTCAGCAGCGCGAGCGCTGACACCAATGCGATAGTGCCCGACCTTCCAGACCTCATCTGTCGCGCTCCAGTGAAGCAGCCGCGCCGCGCCGGGAAGAGAGCCTACGGTGGGACTGCGGGAAAGTATTCCCTGACCGCCATGGGCGGCCGAGTCGGATCTCCCTCGGTTTGAGCTGCTGCCGCCGCTTGTCGCCAGGTTCGAGCCCAGGGCGAGCATCCTCTCTGCACGCTGTGCGCGGCGGGCATTCCCGCGGCGAGATGGTTACGCAGTCGTTATTCCGGTGCCCTGGTTTCTAACGCTTCCCGCTAATCGGCCCTGAACGAGTGCCGGGTAGGCTGCAGCAACGAACCGGTGGGCGCATCGGGCGGTGACCTCACCTGCGAGGATTGAAAACCGGAGCGTTGCGCCAACCGGCATTTCCGGACGCGCGCAGCATGAACCTCGATTTACCGACCCTGTTGGCCGCCGACAGCTTTGTCACCGCGCTGGTCGGAGCAATTCTGCTCATTGCCCGCTGGTATAATCCGACGATACGCGCGGCTATCTGGTGGAGCGTCGCCTGCCTCTGCGTTTCGGTCGCGACCGCCATCCTGGCGGCGAAGAACGGGCTTCCCGACCTTGGCTCGCGCGTGATCGTTGCGACGCTGCTCAACGCCGCATCGGCATCGTACTGGGCGGCTGCACGGCGGACGCACCACGCAGGGGTCCCCCTCGGAATTGTCGTCGCCGGCATGTTGCTGTGGCTCGGCGCACTCGCGATACCGGTCTTCCGGGCGTCGCCTCATCTCCAGATATCCGCCCTCTGGGCCGTCGGCGCTACCTACAGCTATTGGGCTGCGCTGGAGATGTGGCGCGGCCGGGGAGAGAGGTTGAAGGCGCGCTGGCCCCTCTTCTGCCTGTTGCTGTTCGACGGCTCGATCAACGCGGCCGGCGTCGTCTTTGGCTTCTTTGGCGAGATTTCCGCCGACACCTTGCCGCCGCTGAGCAACGCATTCGGGCTGATCTACTTCGAGGCGTTTCTGCTGACCGTCGGGGGCGCATTTCTGATCGTGACGATGGCTTTCGACCGGGAAGCGCTCGGGCTGAAGGCCGTGGCGACCATCGACGGGCTCACCGGCATGCTCAACCGCGCTGCCTTCATGGAGGCGGCGGTGGCCTCGCTCAACCGGTGCACGACGGCGGACCGACCGTGGTCCGTGGTCGCCTTCGATCTCGATCATTTCAAGACAGTGAATGACGGCTACGGCCACGCAGTCGGCGATCAGGTCATTGGCTGCTTCAGCATGGTCGCCAAACGGATGTTGCGCGATCGCGACCTGATTGGCCGTATCGGCGGCGAGGAATTCGACGCGGTATTCCCGGAGACAAGCGCCGCGGCAGCTTGTGTCATTGCCGACCGCATACGCGTGGCATTTGCAGCTGCCAGTCAGTCAGACGGCAGCCATCCCCTCAACGCAACGGTCAGCGCGGGCGTCGCGCAAGCCATGCCGGGCCAGACCCTCAGTGACGTGCTGAAGGACGCGGACGACGCGCTCTATCGGGCCAAGGCCCGTGGCAGGAACCGGGTGGAGAGAATGAGTCTCGACGAGCCCGGTGCCAACGTCGTGGTGCATGTCGCCTGAGGCGAGCGGCCGGGCCAGCAACGAGCCGCTGGCGAGACCCCTTCCGTCGCACTCGCCGGACTGTTAGATCGGCACGGTGCCAGCGGGTCCCCGTAGCTCAGCCGGATAGAGCATCGGTTTCCTAAACCGAGGGTCGCGTGTTCGAGTCACGCCGGGGACACCACGCCGCCTAGGGCGCGCCGGCTTGCGCGAAGAGTGCCGCGACCGTGCGCTCGATGCCCTCCTGCCAGCCGCCCGGGGCATAGCCGAATGCCATCGCGAACTTCGAGGAATCGAGCGCCGTGTTGGCCGGCCGCCGCGCCGCCGGCGGGGCCGCCGGCGCGACGATCTCGACGGGCGGCCGCTTGCCGGTGAAGCGCGCCTGCGCGTTGACGATCGCCGTCGCCATTTCGTGGCGGGAGGCCGAGCCCGCGCCGGCAACGTGGTAGGTGCCCCAGCCCGAGAACTTGGGCCCGATCGCCGTAACGGCGACCAGGACGGCGCGGGCCATGTCGGTGGCCGAGGTCGGCGAAGCGCGTTGGGCAGCGGGGAAGCCCATGGCGTCCTTTTCGGCGGCGAGCCGCACGACCGTCTTCACAAAGTTCGCGCCGTGGACGCCGTAGAGCCAGCTCGTGCGCAGGATGAGATGCTGGGCGTGGCCGTTGCGCACGCCCTCCTCGCCCTTCTCCTTCGTGCGGCCGTACACATTGACCGGCCCGACCGGATCGTCCTCGCGGTAGGCGCCCGCCTTCTCGCCGTCGAAGACATAGTCGGTGGAGACGTGGATCACCGGCAGGCCGGCGCGCTTTGCCGCCACCGCAACCACCGAGGGGCCAAGGGCGTTGACCCGCTGGGCCGCCGCAGGCTGCGCTTCGGCGCGATCGACGTTGTTGAAGGCGGCGGCATTGACGATCACCGTCGGCCGGTAACGCGCCACCGCCCGCGCGATCGTCTTCGGATCGGCGACATCGACCTCGTCATGCCCGGCCGCCGTCAGCGCCACGTCGTGGGCGCGTGCCCGCATCATCAGTTCCGTGCCGAGCTGGCCGTGGCCGCCGAGGACAAGGATCAACGGCCGGCCTCCCGGCGAACGCCGGAACCGGACATGGAGACGCAAGGCGCGTCGTCATCGCGAAGATGCATGGGAGCCCAGCCAGCCGCCTTCCATTCGCAACCGGCGGCGATTTTGGCGCGCTTTGGCGGCAAAGGCGAATCGCACTGCCGGCGGCAGTATTTAGGGGCGCGTCTTCCGCTTGGCCGGACGCAGCGCCGCCAGTACGTCGGCGATGCTGCGCTGGTGCATGGCCGGGGCGTTGTCGATGTTGAGATGGCCGTATTCCGGCACCTTCACGTTGTCGATCGTGCCGGTGAAGCCGGTCTCGCCGCTTGCGGTGGCGCCGTCGTGGATGCCGGTGAGCGACATGTAGTTGATGACGTGCTTCACGTTCGGCGTGACGGTAAGCGGGTCGGTGGAATCGTAGAGCTCGAGCAGCGCCACGGGAATAGCGTCGCGGTTGAGGTCGCGGGCGATCAGCTCAGCCGCGAGCGCGCCCCATGAATGGCCGATGAGCACGATCGGCGCGTGGGTGGCGGCATATTCGCGACGGATGTCCTGAGCCGTCTGGTTCCAGGTCGCGTGGCCGACGACCTGCGCATCGACGTGCACCTGACGAAGCTTCTCGGCGAGCTCGTCCATGCCGGTCGAGAAGATGTTGAAGCCGCCGCGGATGAGATAGACGGAGCCGGCGATCGCAGGCTGCGCGACCTGCACGGAAGAGAGCGGCACCGTCAGGCGCGGATCGGCACAGGCGCTGAGGGCCAGCGCGACGAATCCCAGCACCGCCGCCGCCCATATACGCCGCATACACAATCTCCCCGCCCGCGTCCGGGCAGGCGTCATATTAGCCGAAAATGGCGCGGCCGGGCTAACGACTCCGGCCACAAAACATGGGGAGAACGCTATTTTTCGCTAGCGACCAAGCGTCGCCAGCACCGCAGCGATGGCGCGGGCGTGCAGTTTTTCGCTCTTTTCGATGTTGAGATGGCCGATATCGGGGTCCGACTTGGACAGGTCGACGTTGTCGATCTTGCCGTGGAAGCCGGGTTCTCCCTCAAGCTTCAGGCCAATGCCTTCGGGCTCGTAGAAGTTGATGACGTGCTTGACGTTGCTGGGCACGATCTTTTGGGTCACCGCGTCAAATTCGACGATCAAAGCGACCGGGATGCCGTGCTTCTTCAGCTCGGCCGACAGCTCCAGCGTCACGTCGGCGCCGAAGGAATGGCCCATGACGATGACCGGAAGCGTGTTCTTGTCGGTGCGGTAGCGATCCTCGATGTCCTGGGCGACGGACATCCAGCCGTTGTAGTTCAGGACCGTCGATTGCACGCCGCGCTTGGCGAGTTCCTGGCTCAGCGCATCGAGGCCAAGCGAGAAGACGTTCGCCAGACCGCGGAACAGATACACGCTGCCCTTCTGGGGCTTGGGAACCGCGGCATCGGCGGCAAGGGGGTGGACGAAAGCCAGGGCGGCGAGGATCGCGGCGCCGGCGATACGCTTCCAGAGCATGGATTCCAACGTCTCCCGAATTCTGCCGCGCCGGGATAGAGGCAGATTCTGCCTCATTTGGTCAATCGGCCCGCGGTCCGGAAGGCGGGCAAAAATCGTCGCAGGGTTACCGTGTGGCCGGAATGCAACCTCAATAGAGCCACGGGATGAGCCGCGCCGTGCGGCCGGCGTAGGCCCGGTAGGCCTCGCCGAAGGTTTCGGTCATCATGCCCTCCTCCCGGTTGACCCGGTAAAAGAACAGCACTCCGAAGCCGACAAGGCCGGCCAATCCGCCGATCCAGTTCGGCAGTAGCAGCGCCTGCGCCAGGGCGAAAAGCAGGAAAGACGAATACATCGGATGACGAACCCAGGCGTAGAGCCCGGTGGTGACCAGGCCATGGTTGGACCGGGTTGCCAGCGTCACCGACCAGTTACGCCCGAGCTGCTTGTGGGTGAGGCGGAAGAGAACGAGCGCCCCAACGAGCGCGACCACGCCGAGCGCCGCCTGCACGACGTGCAGCGGATAATCCGCAAACGCCGGCCAGCCGGTGAAGGCATAGATGCCGGGAATGAGGAACTGTCCGAGCGCGGCAATGACGAGCGCGATGCGATCGCCGGGACCGCCGACAGAACGCTGGACGCCGAACTTGCGTGCGCGACGCTGGGCCGGATAGCGGATGGCGTACCAGACGATGACGCCGAGTACCCAGACGACCTTGCCGAAGAGTGGGGCGATGAACATTGGCGGATGCCTAACCGATTGAAGCCGCCGCGCCAAGCCGGGCGCCCGAGACTTGCGCCGCCCGCAATTCCGTCGCAATCCACCGGCAGTTCGCCAGCCCTCGCTCCCCGGAAGAAGCCTCGCATGACTCGCGCCAGAATTGCCGCCCTCGCCGCTTCCCTTGCCCTGCCGCTCCTCGCGGCATGTTCGACGATCAGCGGCGGCGCCGACGACAGCCCGATTTTCAAGAGCAACGTCTCGCTCAAGACCGCAACGGTCGACGCCAACGAGGCGGCGGCGCTGATCTCGGACTACCGGCGGACGAAAGGCCTCGGCCCCGTCACCGTCGATCCGACGCTGATGCAGATCGCCAAGGTGCATTCCGACCGCATGGCAGCTGCCGACACCATGAGTCACGTGCTGCCTGGAGAAGGGAGCTTCGAGCAGCGGCTGATCGCCGGCGGCTTCGAGGCGGCCGATGCCGGCGAGAACGTCGCCGCGGGCCAACCCAGCCTCGCCGTCGTTCTCGACGCATGGCGCGCCTCGCCCGGCCACAACGCCAACCTGCTCGATCCGGCGGCGACCAAGATCGGCATTGCGCTCTCGATCAATCCCGCCAGCAAGTACAAGTATTTCTGGACGCTGGATCTCGGCACCTGGCGGCCGAAGCAGCCTTCGGGCTCGGTGATGATGGTGGCGCCGGGCACTACCGTGATCAACAGCGGCGGCCTCATAACCACGACGACCGGTGGCGTGACCACCACCATCGGCGGCGGCGTCGGCTCGAACTAGCGGATGAGGTTCCGCACCTTGGCTTTCGTCGCGAGCTCGGCCCGCGCGGCGGCAAGGCCGATGCGGTGCATTGCGCTGCCGCCCGGCGGCCCGATGACGACGGTACCGACGGCAAGCCGCCCGCTCCACAGATGGTCGATCATCGGGTGATGCGCGGCAGCGCATGAATCGATCTGCATCAGCGTCGGATCGGAAAACAGATGCTGCGGCAGCTCCAGCATGAGCTGCACGCCGGGCGAGAAGCGGGCATACGCCTCGTCGTAGGCGATCTTCCACGTATAGGCCGTGGCGCCGGCCGCGAAGGTGACGACCATGGCGATCGGGTTGCCGCCAAGGTCGATTGAATCGACGCGGACGGCACCGGCCTCGGCACGATTGGCGACGGCCTCGCGCGCGAACTCCGCCGTCTCTGAAGACGAGATGAGCGCCGTGTGGCGCTTGCCCTTCCAGCCGCCCGCTTCCAGCGCGAGGAACATCTCGAAGCGCGCGCGCACCTCCGCCGGTTCGATCGCGTGAACGAACGTGACCTCGCCGATCTCCTTCAGACGCCGCATTTGGCGGGAAAATTCCTTGCGCCGGCGTGTGGCGATCTCGCTCCGCGGCTCCGCCCCACGCGCCAGGGACGCGCGAACGTGACCGTCGAGCATGTCGACCGGACGGCCTTCCGAGATCGCCGCCGCGACCAGAGCCCGCGCGACGCGGCTTTCGATCGGCAGGTCGGCGGCAATCAGGCTGAGACCGCTGCCGGCGGGCGCGAGGCCGGACAGGAGCGCGGCGACGCCGTCGTCGACCGAGGCTTCGTCGACGAGCGGCAGGCCGAGCGGCGCGTAGTCGTGCGCCCACAGCCGCGCTGCCGGCGCTATGTGGCCGAGACGCGTCCGGGTGAATGGAGCCAGGGCAGCAAGCCGCCGGTCGCCGTAGCTGACGGTGGCCAGCGCAACGCCGGGATTGAGATGGCGGATCGCGGGAAGCGCAAAATCCGGATGGAAGAAAAGGTTGTCGCCGATGCTGTGCGCCGCGAGTGCCGCCCACTCCGGCACCAGCGCGAGCGCCGCCGAGCCGGGGACCGTGGCGAAGGCGAGCGTCGAGCGGCGCAGGATCGCCGGCATCGCGGGGGCGCGGCGCAGAGCGGCAGGGGCAACATCGCCGACCAGGGTATTCACCGCACACGCTCCGCGTCTGGGCTGCGCGCGGGGAGCCTCCAGAGGCGGCCGGGCGCGTCACCGAGCAATAGGCCTACGCCAAGCCTTTGACAATTCTGTGAAATTTACACTTTTCGTCAACCTTAACCGGCAATTTGGCCGGTCGCGCCCTAGCGGCCGCTCCGCGCCGAGAAGCCGGCGATGGCAAGCGGATTGTCGGTGAGCGCCTTGCGGTCAGGCCCGTCGATCCGCGCCTCGTTGAGGAAGGCGGCGAGATAGCCGTCGAGGGTGGCCGCATCGAAATCGCGGGCGACGACCAGAAAGCGAATGCCAACCGCGTCGGCGCCGTCTTTCTCGGCGACCACCGGCGGGCGAAGACCGCCGCCGATACTTTCGGCCGTGACCAGTGCGCCCTCACCGACGCTCGCCGCAGCGCGCAGACGAATGATGTTCGGACCCTGCAGGGCGAGAAGATAATCGAGGAAGCGATCGAACGCCGCGAGCGGCATGCTGCCCGGCCGCACCGCGAGGAACGCGTGAATGCGACCCGCCTCACCCGTCGGGCCGGGCTGTGACGGTGGCGCGAGGGCGAGCCAGGCCGCGATGTCGCCGGTCGCCGGATCGAACGGACGGTGGCCGACGAACACCGTGGCGGGCGCTGTCGCGGCATCGACGATCGCAGCGTACGGGTTGACCGCCGCGACGCTCGCGCTCGCCGCGCCACGTGTCAGCGCGACAACATCGGCCATCGCGACCTGACGCACCGCATCGGCACGCGCGGCCAGCACAGCGTCGGCGTTGGAGGCATCGACGACGGCAACGATGCCGTCGATGACGAAACGCAGCGACACATAGGGATGACGTTCGACCGCCGCAACGATCGCGGCCGGATCGGCGGCCTCGTCCGCCTCGATGACGACGCGATCGACGCCGGCCAGGCGATTGTTGTCGAGATCGCGGAGCAGGCGCTCCAAAGCATCGACCAGTGCGCCACGCACCACGCAGCAGACGCAGCCGGAGCCCAGCGCGATGTAGCCTTCGTCCGCCGTGGCAACGGCGTCGCGCTTCAGTTGCGTCGCGCCGAAATCGTTGAGGATGATCGCGCTGCGCTGGAAGGCCGGCAGGTCGATCAGCCGGTTGATGAGCGTGGTCTTGCCGGCGCCCCGCGCCCCCGCGACGACGGTGAGGGCGATCGGCTTCTTCCTGCCGCGCGGCATGGCGAAGCTAGGGGCGCAGGCGCGGCAGCGGAACGCTGTCGGCGGTCAGGGTCTTCTTGCCGCTCGTCGCTACCGGCGCCCCGGAATCCGCATAGCCATCGGCGTGGCCGGTGACGACCGGCACCGGGTCCATGAGGAAGAAGCGCGGGCCGAGCGCCGAGGCCGTGGCGGTATCGTCGCTGGCTCCTTCGACATCCGCATCGTCGTGCTTGGTGCAGACGACACTGTGCATGTCGGCGGCAAGGCCCGTCGTCGGCGTCGTCTCGAAGGACGCGAGGTCCGGTTTCGACTGCGTCATCCAGGTGGCGAAGCCGTCGTCGAGAAGGCGCGCGGCGGTTTCACCCCGGACGTCGGCGGAGGGCGCGCCGAGGATGACGGCGATCAGCGTGCGGCTGCCGCGTTTGGCGCTGGCCACGATGTTGTAGCCCGAGGCGCAGATGAAGCCGGTCTTCATCCCGATCGTGCCCTGGTAGCGCTCGAGGAGGTCGTTTTCCGAGCGCAGCACCCGCTTGCCGGCCTTGATCGCCGGGATGCCGAAGTAGCTGACGTATTCCGGGAAGTCGGTGTAGATCGCGCGGGCCAGCACGGCGAGATCGCGCGCTGTCGTGAGCTGGCCGTCGTCGGGCAACCCGTTGGCGTTGTCGTAGTGCGTCGAGACCATGCCGAGTTGCGCCGCGGTGGCATTCATGCGCGCCACGAACTTCGGCTCGCTGCCGCCGACCGATTCAGCGATCGCCACGGCGATGTCGTTGGCGGATTTCACCAGCATCATCTTCAGCGCGTTGTCGACGTTCATCACGGTGCCGACCTTGAACCCCATCTTGGCCGGCGCCTGCGCCAGCGCGTGCGCCGAGACCTTCACCGGCGAGGTCAGCTTGAGCGAACCATCGCGCAGCGCCTCGAACACGACGTAGGCGGTCATCAGCTTGGTGACGGAGGCGGGGTGCCACAGCGCATTCGCGTCGTTCGATTCAAGCACCTTGCCGGTGCTGACGTCGATGACGATGCTCGGCGGCGCGTCCGCTGCGGCGACCGCGACGGAAGCGAAAAAGCCGGTGACGGCGGCGATGACAGGCAGCAGCCGGCGCACGAAGCTATCCCTTGCTGGTGGCGGGCCGCTGACGGCCGCCGTTTTCTCGCCCTGAGACGTCATTCCTAACCGATTTGGACGCGTCTTGGCAAAGCCGGAAAGGCCGGAATTGGCGCTTTCGGTGGCAGGTTGCGACAATATTCGGCAGGCGGCGGAACGTCGCCGCCAGCGCGGCAGGTCCGCACCGTGGCGTCAAGCTTGCATCCGGCGGCGACATAGGAACACCATCCCGCCGATGATCTCTCCGGACACCGTCATCGACCGACCTCCGACAGGCGCGACCCCCGCGACGCTAGAGCGCGTTCGCGGCGTGGCGCGCGTGCGCATGGCGAGCGACGGCGGCGCGACACGGCTGGTGGAAAACTTCCAGTCGGGCTCGGCCAAGGTGCGCTTTCCGAGGCCCGCCGATGCTGCGACCGCGGATGTGGTTCTGCTCAATACGGCGGGCGGCCTGACCGGCGGCGACCAGATTTCATTTTCTGTCGGTATCGCTCAAGGCGCGCGGGCGACGGTCACGACGCAGGCGGCCGAGCGCGTCTATCGCCGCAGGGACGGCGACGCCGAGGTCGAGACGGAGCTGTCGGTCGCAGCCGATGCTCGCCTCGACTGGCTGCCGCAGGAGACGATTCTCTTCGACCGATCGTCGCTCCGCCGGAAGCTGGCCGCGGACATTCATCCCACCGGCCGCCTCCTGGCGGTCGAGGCGATCGTGCTCGGCCGCGCCGCCATGGGCGAGCGGGTGCGTACTGTGGCGCTGATGGATTCGTGGCGTGTCCGGCGCGGCGGCACACTGGTGTTCGCCGACGGCCTGCGGCTGGATGGCGACAGCGTAGCGATCCTCGACCACCCGGCGACCGGCGGCGGCGCCATGGCGATGGCGACCATACTCCTGGTCGCGCCGGATGCCGAGGCGGCGCTGACCGTGGCGCGCGGCGCCCTTTCTGGTGCCGGCGGGGAAGCCGGCGCTTCCGCCTGGAACGGCGTACTGGTGGCCCGGCTCCTGGCGCCCGACGGCCACACGCTGCGCGCCGACCTCACCCGCTTGATTGAAACGCTGCGCGGCACCACGATGCCGCGCACCTGGACGTGCTGACTGGAGTTCCGGTTATTGGGCTCTGCTGAACGGGGAAAGCATGAACCTGACTTCGCGTGAAAAGGACAAGCTGCTGATCGCCACCGCGGCAATGGTCGCCCGCCGGCGGCTGGAGCGCGGCGTGAAGCTCAACCATCCGGAAGCGATCGCACTGATCTCCGACTTCGTCGTCGAGGGCGCCCGCGACGGGCGGACCGTCGCCGACCTCATGGAAGCCGGCGCCCACGTCGTCAGCCGCGCGCAGGTGATGGAGGGCATCGCCGAAATGATCCACGACGTTCAGGTCGAAGCCACTTTCCCCGACGGGACCAAGCTCGTCACCGTCCACCATCCGATCCGCTAGAAGCGAACGATGCGCGCCTTTTCCCTGCCTCGTATTTCGAACGATCGCATCGGCGGCGCAAGCCGCGGCGCCATCGGTCTTTTTGCCCTGCTCACGGTCTTCAACCTCATTGCCTGGGGCTGGGCGCTTCTCGCCTTCCACGGTAATCCGGTCCTGCTCGGCACCGCGTTCCTCGCCTATAGCTTCGGGCTGCGCCACGCCTTCGATGCCGACCACATCGCGGCGATCGACAACGTAACGCGCAAGCTGATGCAGGAGGGCAAGCGGCCTGCCGGCGTTGGCTTCTTCTTTTCGCTCGGCCACTCAACCGTGGTCGTTGGCCTCGCCGTGTTGATTGCCGCGACGACGACCGCACTTGCAGGCCACTACCTTGCCTTCGGCGCCATCGGCGGCCTGATCGGCACATCCGTCTCCGCCGTGTTTCTGTTCGCCATCGCCATCGCCAACGCCGTCGTGCTGGTGCAGGTGTGGCGGACGTTCCGGACGGTCCGACACGGGGGAAGCGTTGCGGACGAGAGCCTAGAGCTGATGCTCGCCAAGCGCGGCTTCTTCGCCCGAATGTTCCGGCGGCTATTTCGCCTGATCGAACATAGCTGGCAGATGTATCCGCTCGGCCTGTTGTTCGGACTGGGCTTCGACACGGCGACCGAGGTCGGCCTGCTCGGCATCTCGGCGACGCAAGCGTCAGCCGGCATGCCGGTGTGGGACATCCTGATCTTCCCGGCGCTGTTCACCGCCGGCATGTCGCTGATGGACACGGCGGACTCGACCCTGATGGTCGGCGCCTATGGCTGGGCATTCGTGAAGCCGATCCGCAAGCTCTGGTACAACCTGACTATCACCGCGGTTTCCGTGGTCGCGGCCGTCGCCATTGGCGGCATCGAGGCGCTCGGCCTGATCGCCGAGAAGCTCGACCTCCAGGGTCCCTTCTGGGACACGGTCGGCGCGCTCGGCGACAACTTCGGCACACTGGGCTACGCGATCGTGGCTCTGTTCATCGTGAGCTGGGTGGCCTCGTTCCTGATCTACCGCGCCAAGGGCTACGACAAGCTGGAGGTCCCATCGTGATCCCGGGAGAAGTCTTCCCCGCCGAGGGCGAGATCGAGCTGAACGCCGGCCAGCCGACGGTGACGCTCGACGTTTCCAACACCGGCGACCGGCCGATCCAGGTCGGCTCGCACTATCACTTCTACGAAACCAACGGTGCGCTGTCGTTCGACCGCGAGCAGGCTCGCGGCTGGCGGCTCGATATTCCGGCGGGCACGGCCGTGCGTTTCGAGCCCGGCCAGCGGCGCACGGTGACGCTGGTGCCTTATCGCGGCGACCGTGTCGTGTTCGGCTTCAACCAGAAGATCATGGGCAGCCTCTAGATGCCGTACAGGATTTCGCGTGGCCACTACGCCGACATGTTCGGCCCGACGACCGGCGACAAGGTGCGGCTGGCCGACACCGATCTCATCATCGAGGTCGAGAAGGATTTCACCACCTACGGCGAAGAGGTGAAATTCGGCGGCGGCAAGGTGATCCGCGACGGCATGGGCCAATCGCAGCGCTCGCGCGGCGAAGGCGCCGTCGACACGGTGATCACCAACGTCCTCATCGTCGATCACTGGGGGATCGTGAAGGCCGATGTCGGCCTGAAGGACGGCAGGATCGTCGGCATCGGCAAGGCCGGCAACCCGGACGTCCAGCCCGGCGTCGACATCATCGTCGGCCCCGGCACCGAGGCGATCGCCGGAGAAGGCAAGATCCTGACCGCCGGCGGCATCGACGCCCACATCCACTTCATCGCCCCGCAGCAGATCGAGGAGGCGCTGAACTCGGGCGTCACCACCATGATCGGCGGCGGCACCGGGCCGGCCACCGGCACCAACGCGACCACCGCGACGCCCGGACCCTGGCACATCGGCCGCATGATCCAGGCCGCCGACGGCTTCGCCATGAACCTTGGCTTCACCGGCAAGGGCAACGCCTCGCTGCCCCGCGCGCTGGAGGAGCAGATCGAGGGCGGCGCCATGGGCCTGAAGCTGCACGAGGACTGGGGCACCACGCCGGCCGCGATCGACGCCTGCCTCGCCGTCGGCGATGCCTTCGACGTGCAGGTGATGATCCACACCGACACGCTGAACGAATCCGGCTTCGTCGAGGATACGATCCGCGCCTTCAAGGGCCGCACGATCCACGCCTACCATACGGAAGGCGCCGGCGGCGGCCACGCCCCCGACATCATCAAGGTCGCGGGGCTGCCGAACGTGCTGCCGTCATCGACCAACCCGACGCGGCCCTACACCCGCAATACGCTGGACGAGCATCTCGACATGCTCATGGTCTGCCACCACCTCGACCCGTCGATCGTCGAGGACGTAGCGTTCGCCGAGAGCCGCATCCGCAAGGAGACCATCGCCGCCGAGGACATCCTCCACGACATGGGGGCGCTGTCGATGATCGCTTCCGACAGCCAGGCCATGGGGCGCGTCGGCGAGGTCATCATCCGCACCTTCCAGACGGCGCACAAGATGCGTATCCAGCGCGGCCGCCTGCCCGAGGAGACCGGCAACAACGACAATTTCCGCGTCAAGCGCTACATCGCCAAGGTGACGATCAACCCGGCGATCACTCACGGCATCGACGAGTGGGTCGGCTCGGTCGAGGTCGGCAAGCTCGCCGATCTCGTGCTGTGGTCGCCGGCGTTCTTCGGCGTGAAGCCCGATCTCGTCATCAAGCTCGGCACCATCGCCGCCGCGCCGATGGGCGACCCCAACGCCTCGATCCCGACGCCGCAGCCGGTACATTACCGCCCGATGTTCGCCGCCTTCGGCAAATCGGCGACGCGCTCCTCGGTCACCTTCGTCAGTCGTGCGGCGCTGGTCACCGGCATCGCCGACAAGCTCGGTGTTGAGCGCACGCTGCTCCCCGTGCACAACACGCGGAGCGGCATCTCGAAGGAATCGATGGTCCACAATTCGGCGCTGCCCAAGATCGAGGTCGACCCCGAGACCTACGAGGTGCGCGCCGACGGCGAGCTGCTCACCTGCCCGCCGGTCGACGTCCTGCCGATGGCGCAGCGCTACTTCCTGTTCTGAGCGAGCCAGGCCGGCAGGTCGCGCACGCTGGCGAGCACGACGTCGGCAAGCGGCGCGAGGTCCGCGGCGCTGCTGTTGCCGGACAGCACGCCGACGGCGGCGCCGACACCGGCAGTGCGCGCCATGCTGAGATCGTGCGGATTGTCTCCGACCATCGCGATCTCGCCCGCCGGGATGCCGACGAGCGCCGCGAAAGCGTGGACCATGTCCGCCGCGGGCTTGGCATTGGCGACCGCATCGTAGCCGATGACGTGCGGAAGATATCGCGCGAGGCCGAGCGCCGCGATCGCCGCCTCCGCTGCCGCCGTGGCGTCGTTGGTCGCGACGCCCATGACGAAGCCGAGGCTGCTCAGCGCCGATAGTGCACCGCGGACGCCATCGATCGGCACGGCGTGGACGCGCCCATGCTCCAGAAAGGCCCGGTTAACCGCGTCGATCCTTTCCGTGAGGGATGCGCCGGCAAGCTCCGGCCACCACAGCCGCACCAGATCGGCATTGGTTCCGGAAGCGATGACCGAGCCGCCGCGCACCCTGCCGGAGGCGGAATCGAAGCCGCCGGACTTGAGCAACATGGCCGCCTTCCGCGCGTCGCCGTTAGCGGCGTCCATCGCGACGCGCTTCAGGACCGGCGTCCACGTCGCCTCGAAGTCGAGCAGTGTGCCGTCCTTGTCGAACAGGATGCCGCGCATGTTTCCCCCGGGGGCAGGCCTCCGCTTCCTTAGCATTTGTGCTGTGTCAAATGCTGCCGCGCATTTCGGGTGTTGTCTCCGCGCCTCTCGAAGAAAACGGAGATTTCCATGGCCCAAGAACAAGAACTGAAGGGCAAGGTCGCGCTTGTCACCGGCGCAGCCTCCGGTATCGGCCGCGCGACAACGGAACTGCTGGCTGAACACGGCGCCAGCGTCGTCGCCAGCGACTGGCACAAGGACGAGCTCGACGAGGCCGTGAAGACGATGACGAGCCGCGGGCTGGCGGTTCAGGGCGTCGCCGGGAACGTCGCGGAGCGGGCGGACGTCGACCGCATGGTCGCCGCCGCCGCAAGCAACTTTGGCGGCCTCGACATCCTCGTCAATGACGCCGGCGTCATGGACCTCGACCAGCCTGTCGGCGAAGTCGAGGATGCGCTCTGGCGCCGCGTCCTTGCGGTCAACCTCGACGGCCCGATGCTGACCATGCGCGCGGCGATGCCGCATCTCGTCAAGAAGGGCGGCTCCATCGTCAACATCGCTTCCGTGGCCGGCCTCGGCGGCGCGGCGGCAGGCGCGGCCTACACGGCCTCCAAGCATGCGCTGGTCGGCCTGACGCTGAACACGGCATGGATGTACGCCAAGGACAAGGTGCGCTGTAACGCCATCGCCGCCGGCGGCGTCAACACCAACATCATGGGCAGCGTTGACGCCTCGAAGATGAGCGCGGCTGGCATGGCTCGTGCTTCGGCCTACTATCCGCTGATGCCGGTCAGTCTCGAGCCCATCGACATCGCCCGGCTGGTCCTGTTCCTTGCAGGCGATGGTTCGCGCTATATCAACGGGGCGATCATCCCCGCCGACGGCGGATGGCGCGCCGCCTAACGGAACAACGGGGGAGCATGGCCAGGGCCGTTCGCGTATTGCCCGCCGGCACATGGAGCGGGCCCGTCGTCGACACCGTTGTCCTCGACTATGACCAGCGGCATCGCCGGCGCGTTGCCATGACCGGCATTGGCGGCACCGCCTTTCTGCTCGATCTGTCCGACGCCGTGCCGCTCCGCGACGGCGACGCCCTCACTCTTGAGGATGGCGGCCTGATCGGGGTCGAGGCGGCGCCGGAGCCCCTCGCCGAGATTCATGCTCACGATGCACCCGGGCTGCTTCGCGTCGCCTGGCATCTCGGCAACCGCCACCTGCCGGCGCAGCTCGCCGCGAGCGTCATTCGCATCCGCCGCGATCACGTCATCGAGGAGATGGTCGAGGGGCTGGGCGCCCACGTTCATCATATCGACGCACCGTTCGACCCGGAGGGCGGCGCCTACGCGCACGGCCACCACCCTCACCCGCACCCCCATGACGATGAGGAAGGCGCGCTGGAGCACGACGATCGGATCGAAGAGAAGGGCGTCGAACGTGGTTGAACTCGGCGGGCTTGCCACGTTCGAGCCGTCCGAGGCCCTGCTGACGCCCGCCGCGCTCCAGAAGCTGATGACGTGGCTGTCGCCGTCTTTTCCGGTTGGCGGTTACTCCTACAGCCACGGCCTCGAGTGGGCAATCGAGGACGGCAGCGTGACCACGCCGGACGCGCTCCGGACATGGCTGACGGCGATCCTCCGCCACGGCGCCGCCCGCAGCGACGCGATTCTCTTCTGCCAGGCATGGCGGGGGCGAGGCTCGGCGCTCCGCGAGGTCGCCGAAATCGCGCTGGCCTTCCAGCCGTCGCGCGAGCGGCATCTGGAATCGACCGCCCAGGGCAACGCTTTCCTCGAGGCGGTGCGGGCTGCGTGGCCCCTGCCGGCGCTGGACGAATCCGCAGCCGCGTTGGCTGGCATCTCCGTGCCCTATCCGGTCGCCGTAGCCTCAGCGACGGCGGCGCATGACATCCCGCTCGTGCCGGCGCTGACGGCCATGCTGACGGCGTTCGTTGCCAACATCGTCTCCGCCGGCGTGCGCGCCGTCCCGATCGGCCAGAGCGCCGGGCAGAGGATCATCGCGGCGCTGGCACCGGTGGCGATCGAAGTTGCGACCGCCGCGCAATCCCTCACCCTCGACGATCTTGGCGGCGCTGCGCTCCGCGCCGATATCGCGTCGATGAAACACGAAACCCAGTACACGAGGCTGTTCCGCTCATGATCTCGCCCAACGGTCCCCTGCGTATCGGTGTCGGCGGCCCGGTCGGCTCCGGCAAGACGGCGCTAATGGATGCGCTCTGCAAGAAACTGCGCGATCGCTACAACATCGCGGCGATCACGAACGACATCTACACGAAGGAAGACGCCGAGTTCCTGACCCGGTCCGGCGCGCTCGCGCCGGAACGTATCCTCGGCGTCGAGACCGGCGGCTGCCCGCATACTGCGATCCGCGAGGACGCCTCGATCAACCTCGCCGCGGTCGCCGAACTGCGCGGCAAGTTTCCGGATCTCGACGTGGTGCTGATCGAATCGGGCGGCGACAACCTCGCCGCGACGTTCTCGCCGGAGCTTGCCGACCTCACCATCTACGTCATCGACGTCGCCGCGGGAGACAAGATCCCGCGCAAGGGTGGACCTGGCATCACGCGCTCCGACCTTCTCGTCATCAACAAGATAGACCTTGCGCCTATGGTCGGAGCCTCGCTCGAGGTGATGGACCGCGACGCCCGCAAGATGCGCGGCGCCCGGCCCTTCGTCTTCACCAACATGCGCGCGCAACATGGGCTCGACACGATCGTCGATTTCATCGTCCGGACGGGTGGCCTCGACGCTTAAGGGTCTGGCCGGGCAGGGCAAATAGCCGCTCGCCCATTCCGTCGGTTAGAGGCTATATACTCGCCGACAGGAGCCGGACATGCCCATCGTCAACCGCTTCGCCGATCTGGAAGCCGATATCGCTGCCTGGCGGCGCGATTTTCATCGCCATCCCGAGCTGCTTTACGACGTCCACCGGACGGCGGCGAGCGTCGCCGACAAGCTGCGCACCTTCGGCGTCGACGAGGTCGTCACCGGCATCGGCCGCACCGGCGTGGTCGGCATCATTAAGGGACGCAAGAACACCAGCGGCCGCGTGCTCGGCATGCGCGCCGACATGGATGCGCTGCCGATGACGGAGACGACCGGCAAGCCCTACGCCTCGGAAACGCCGGGCAAGATGCACGCCTGCGGCCATGACGGCCACACCGCCATGCTGCTCGGCGCCGCGCGCTACCTTGCCGAGACGCGGAACTTCGACGGCACCGCCGTCGTCATCTTCCAGCCTGCCGAGGAAGGCGGCGCCGGCGGCAAGGCCATGGTCGAGGACGGCCTCATGGACCGCTGGCACATCCAGGAAGTCTACGGCATGCACAACATGCCGGCGCTGGATGTCGGCACCTTCGCCATGCGCCACGGACCGATGATGGCCGCCGCCGACTGGTTCACGATCACCATCACCGGACGCGGCGGTCACGCCGCGCGGCCGCAGGACGTCATCGACCCGATCATGGTCGGTACGGCGATCGTCCAGGCGCTGCAGACGGTGGTGTCCCGCTCTGTCGATCCGCTGGAATCGGCGGTGGTATCGGTGACCATGTTCCACGCCGGCTCGGCCGACAACGTGATCGCCGAGACCGCCGAGCTGGTCGGCACCGCGCGCACCCTCAACGCCAAAGTGCGCGACCTCGTCGAGCAGCGCATGCGCACGATCATCGAAGCGACCGCGGCGGCTTACGGCGCCGGTGTGCATCTCGATTTCCACCGCGGCTATCCGGTGACGGTGAACCACGCGACGCAGACCGATTTTGCCGCCCGCGTCGCCGGCGAGATCGTCGGCACCGGCCGCGTCAACGCCGCGGCGCCGCCGCACATGGGCGCCGAGGATTTCTCCTACATGCTGGAGGCGCGGCCGGGCGCCTTCATCTTCATTGGCAACGGCGACAGCGCCGGCCTGCACAACCCCGCCTACGATTTCAACGACGAGATCATTCCGATCGGCTGCTCGTACTGGGCCCGGCTCGTCGAAACGGCGATGCCCGCCTGATGGCTTTCCGTCTGCCCTTCGCGCGCCTGTTCGAAGGCGGCTCGCTCGCCCTTGTCCGCCGGCTTTTCTCCGAGAACGCCCGCCAATTCGCCGGCCGCTATGTTCTCGCCGCTGTGATCGGCGTCGTCATCGCCGGCACCACGGCGCTCAACGCGTGGATCATCAAGGACCTGATCAACAAGATCTTCTTCGACCGCGAAGCGACGATGCTCTGGGTGCTGAGCGGCATCGTCGTCGCCAACGGCTTCATCCGCGGTTACAGCCTCTACGCCTCGTCGGTGATGCTCGGCCGTATCGGCAACGCCGTCGTCGCCCGCCTGCAGCGGCGCATGTACGACCACATGCTGAACCTCGGCATCGATTTCTACACGCGCACGCCGTCGAGCGAGCTGATCGCGCGCATGTCGTACAACGCCCAGGCGGCGCGCCAGGTGCTCGACACCCTCATCAACACCACCAGCCGCGACCTGCTTTCGGTGATCGCCCTGCTTGGCGTGATGTTCGTGCAGAGCCCGCTGATGTCGCTGCTCATCCTGGTGATCGTGCCGATCACGTTCCTCGGCATCGGCCGCCTCGTGCGGCGCGTGCGCGGCGTCTCGCGCCAGCAGTTCACTTCGCTGGGCTTCGTCATTTCCGACATGCAGGACACCGCGCACGGCATCCGCGTCGTCAAGGCCTTCAACCTCGAGCGCTCGATGAGCCAGCGCATGGCGGCCTCGGTCGAGGACGTACGCAAGCGCGCCGACAAGATCATCCGCATCTCGGCCCGCGCCAACCCGCTGATGGAAGTGCTCGGCGGCTTCGCCATCGCGGTCGTCATCTTCTGGGCCGGTTACCAGACGATCTACTACGGCGTTCAGCCGGGCGCGCTGATGTCGTTCATCGCCGCGATCGGACTGGCCTACGAACCGGCCAAGCGCCTGGCCAGCATGCAGTTGCAGATCGAGACCGGGCTGGTCGGCGTCCGCCTGATGTACGACCTGCTCGACACCCAGCCGTCGTTCGACATCAACGAGAATGGGCCAGCGCTTGCGGTGACCAAGGGCGAGGTCAATTTCGACAAGGTTGACTTCACTTATCCCGGCGGCAGCCCGGTCTTCCGCAGCCTCGACTTCACCGCCCAGGGCGGCAAGACGACCGCGCTGGTTGGCCCGTCCGGCTCCGGCAAGAGCACGATGATCGCCCTGATCGAGCGCTTCTACGACCCCAATTCGGGCGTGGTGCGGATCGACGGTCAGGACGTCGCCAAAGTCAAACTGAGTTCGCTCCGCGATGCGATCGCGCTCGTCGGCCAGGACACCTACCTGTTCCGCGACTCGATCCGCGAGAACATCCGCTTCGGCCGGCCGAACGCCACCGACGCCGAGATCGAGGCGGCCTCCCGCGCCGCCATGGCGCACGACTTCATCATGTCGACCGCCAACGGTTACGACACCATGCTGGGACCGGAGGGCACGCAGCTGTCCGGCGGACAGCGCCAGCGCGTCGCCATTGCCCGCGCCATGCTCCGCGACGCGCCGATCATCCTGCTCGACGAGGCGACTTCATCCCTGGATTCTGAATCGGAGCATCACGTGCAGGTCGCCTTCGACCGGCTGATGGAAGGGCGCACGACCATCGTCATCGCCCACCGCCTCTCCACCGTGCTCCATGCCGACAAGATCTGCGTGCTGGTCGACGGCAAGATCGTCGAGCAGGGTCGGCACGAGGAGCTGCTCGCCGCCGGCAAGCAGTACGCCCGTCTCTACCGTCTGCAGTTCGAGGGCCGGGTACGGGCGGCCGAGAACATCGTCGCCGCCGAGTGAACGGCGCCGGGTTGCCGAAAGTTACAATTACGACCGCCGGTGGAATCACCGCATAGTCCGAATCGCGCCGAGGTGCGTTGGCACCCCCTTCCGGTCCGGAGATACGTGAATGACAGGACCCCGCGCGTTCCCGTTGCTTGGCGTATTGGTGGCCGTCGCCCCCTTCGGCGGCGTGGCGCTCGCAGATGAGCCGCCTCCTTTCGACTGGAGTGGCGTCTACGCCGGCTTCGACGGCGGCGGCGCGGCCGGCGACCTCGTGACGACCGACGCATCGCTGACCACCGCCGGGACGCTGTTCGGCATCACGCCGACGACGCCCGACAGCTACGGCAGCGACGATTCCAGCGCCGCCCTGAGTGGGGGATTCGCCGGCGCGCACATCGGCCTCAACCGGCAGACCGGCGTGGTCGTGACCGGCGCCGAGGCCGACTTCGCGTTTTCCCGGCTGAGGCAGAGTTCCACGATACCCGGCGTGCCACACGGCGACCCGCGGGTCGACACCAGCGCCGACGTCGATTGGTTCGCGACGCTGCGCGGTCGTCTTGGCGTGGCCGATGGCGCCATTCTTGTTTACGGCACCGCCGGCCTCGCCCTTGGCCACGGGCATGGCGAAATCACGGTCACGCCGAGCGGCGGCACGGTGCCGCCTGGGTTCACGGCGAGCGACGACGCCCTGCAGCTGGGCATCGCGGCGGGCGCCGGCCTCGAGGTCGCGCTCGACGCCCACTGGGCGGTGCGCGCCGAATACCTGCACCTCGAGCTGCCGGCGGTCCGTTACGATTTTGCCTTCGACACGGTGGACAGTTCGACGGCGACATCGACCGAAGCGGTCAGCGAGAATCTCTTCCGCGCCGGCGTCAGCTACCGCTTCTAGCGTTTGGTGCCCCCGGCCCGACTCGAACGGGCACGCCTTTCGGCAACAGATTTTGAGTCTGCCGCGTCTACCGGTTCCGCCACGGGGGCTGCCGTGACCCGCTCGCCTATACGGAGCGGCCCGCCGGTGGTCAACCGCGGCGGTTTTGACAGCGTCGCGGCGCGCCGATAACAGAGGCGGCGAATGCTCCGCCGCCTCTACGACTGGACGATGAACCTCGCTTCGCGCGAGACCGCCGAAATCTGGCTGGCGGTGATCGCCTTCGTCGAAAGCTCGGTCTTCCTCGTCCCGGCCGACGTGCTCTTTGTGCCGATGGTCATCGCCCGCCCCGAACGGGCCTGGCGCTATGCGCTGGTCGCGACGGTGGCCTCGGTGCTGGGCGGGGTGGCCGGCTGGTACATTGGCCACTACGCCTTCGAGGCGGTCGCCAGGCCCATCCTGGAGTTCTACGGCAAGTACGACGCCTTCCTGAAGTTGCGCAATTCCGGCGACGCCGACTGGGTGCTGCTCATGCTCGTTACCTCGGGCGTCGCCCACCTGCCGCCGATCAAGGTGGTGACCATCCTTTCCGGCGCCGTCGGCGTGAACCTGTGGCTGTTCGTCATCTCCGCCATCGCCGCGCGCGGCTTGCGCTTCTTTGTCCTTGGCTGGCTGCTCCGCACCTACGACGAATCGATCCGCCACTTCATCGAGAAGCGGCTGGGGCAGGTCGCCGCCGGCATCGTAATCGCAATCATTTTACTCTTCGCCGCCACGCGCTTGCTGTAAGGCATCCGCCCGCATGACGATCTCCCGCCGCCTGCTCGCCGCACTCGCCTTCGTTCTCGGTCTCGCCACGATCCTCGGCGCCTGGGGCTTTCAGATCGTCGGCGGCTATGTGCCGTGCGAGCTCTGCCTCAAGGAACGCGTGCCCTACTACGTCGGGCTGCCGCTGATCCTGATTGCGCTGATCGCGATGGTCGCGAAGGCACCGGCGTGGGTCGGCCGCACGTTGCTCGCTGTCGCGGCGCTGGCTTTCCTGTGCGGCATCGGCCTTGGCGTCTATCACGCCGGCGCGGAGTGGACGTGGTGGCCGGGCCCGACCGACTGCGGTGGCGGCAGCGGCGCGACGGCCACGACCGCCGACCTGCTCAACGCGCTGAAGAATATCCACGTCGTCTCGTGCACCGACGCGGCGTTCCGCTTCCCGGCCGGATGGGGACTGTCCTTTGCCGGATGGAACGCAGTGGTATCGGCGATCGTTGGGGTGCTCTGCGCCACGGCAGCCGCCCGCAAGGGCGCCTGAACCGCGCCTACGGGTCGAGCTCGCTATCCCAGTAGAGATAGTCCATCCACGATTCGTGGAGGTAGTTCGGCGGGAACAGGCGGCCGTTATTGTGCAGGTCTGCCACGGTCGGCTGGTAGGGCATGTGCTCCGGGTACATGCGCGCCTCGCGCGGGCTGAGGCCGCCCTTGCGCAGATTGCACGGCGAACAGGCAGCGACCACGTTGTCCCAGGTCGTGAGGCCGCCGCGCGAGCGCGGCACGACGTGGTCGAAGGTGAGGTCGTCGCGCCCGCCGCAGTACTGGCACTGGAAACGATCGCGCAGGAAGACGTTGAACCGGGTGAACGCGGGATGGCGCGCCGGCTTCACATAGGTCTTCAGCGAAACGACGGAAGGCAGGCGCATCGAGAACGAGGGCGAGCGAACCGCCACCTCGTACTCGGAAACGATGTTCACGCGGTCGAGGAACACCGCCTTGATGGCGTCCTGCCACGACCACAGGGACAGCGGATAATAGCTGAGCGGCCGATAGTCAGCATTGAGGACCAGCGCCGGATTGGACCCCGGCGAGACGGCGATATTCACGCGCTCTCCCGAATCACCTGCGATTTTGGGGGCTTAGTGCCCCTCTACGCACGGCATACTCTATATGGGCGATGACGCCCGTGTGAAGGGGGTGGACCTTTCGGCCAGCGGCGCCATGCTGCCGCCGAATGTCATCCTCCGGAGCCCTCATGCTGGTGAAGCTTTCCGCCGCCGCCTTCTTCCTCCTCCTCGCCTTTTCTGCGGCCGCCGAGGCCGGCATGTGCGTGGTCGACCCTGAAACGCTGGAAATCCGCGACCACCTGCTGAAGACGGACAACGACTACCTCGTACCGGACGAGACCGGCAGCGCCCTCGATTGGGTGGCAAAGGGCGACCCTATCCATGACCATGACCGGACCTACCGCCCGGACGGCGCGCCAAGCGAAGCTACCGTCGCCGGCCTTGCCCTGCAGGGCTTTGTCGGCGGGGTGCCCCTGCTGAAGGCGGCTACGGCAGCCGAGGTTCCGGACATCGTCTACCTGCTGCTTGACCCGAATACCTGCCGTATCCAGCCCTACCGCAGCCTGCCCTGACGCCGGGCCGGCCCTCCCAAAACGGCCGGTAGCTACCTAAATAAAGCGCAACGGGCGGCCGCAAGGAGCTGAGACATGGCTATGTCGTACGACT
>JBEHXS010000015.1:0-29239 GCA_048498575.1 Pseudomonadota bacterium | reverse complement strand
CACGCCGCCGGTCGCCATTCCGGCTCCGAACATCAGCAGGACGGCGCCGACGAACGCCACCACGACCAATATTTCCGCGGTCACCGTCGGCCGCCGCCGCTCCGTCCACATCCAGCCGATCGTCGCCAGCGCTCCGATCGCAAGCAGCGCCTCGATCGTGTTGAACCTCAGCCATCCGGTCGCTTCGTCGGCGGCAGGATCGAAGAACTTCCACCAGTTCTCGAAGAGCACATAACCGAGGCGGTGCGCGACCGTCGGAAACTCGCGGACGGTGTCATCGCTCAGGATCGGCAGCACGATGAGCGCGATGCAGGCGGCCGTCGCGACGGCATGCAGGAGGCGGGCGCGAGGAGCCGCGGCGCGCGCTGCGAGTGCCGCATCCGCCGGCGCGCCCGTCTCGCCGCCGACTGCCGCCTCCGATCCTGCGGCGGCGGTCGTCAAGGAGCCTCTCCGTTTCTCGATGGGCGCTGGCGCATGGCGTCCGGCCTCTCCGGTCAGCCGAGCGGGACGAGGTAGAGCCAGCCGAGCGCGGCCGCGACGAGCGCGGCTGTGCCGGCCAGGAGATACGCGCGCATGCGGGTGGGCGTCCGCGATGCCTGTCCGGCAATGACCGCAAGGAGGATCACGGCAAGCGCGAGGGGGATCGTCGGCTGCGCCTCAGCGGCGCGGAAGGCATTGGCGTCGCGCGTGGCGTCCGCGAGTTCGTGCTGCAGCGCTTCGTCGTGCGGCTGAAGGGCTGCGGCCCTCTCGAGGAGCGCGCGCGCCTCCGGATAATGCTGATCGAAGTGCTCGATCGCGGCCAGCGCTCGCAGGGCATCGACGTTTTCCGGTGCCACCGCGAGAAGCGCGTTCAGCACGCGCCTCGCGCCGACAAGATCGCCGGTATCGCCCAGCATGCGTCCAAGCAGGACCTGGGCCGCCTGGTCGGTCGGCGCCTCATCGGCCCATTGGCGGACGGTGGCGAGCGCCTCCCCGTTGCGGCCCGGAGCGTCCCGAACGATCGTCGCCCAGTCCGTGCGCCAGCTGCGGTCGTCGGGGGCTAGCGCCAGACGCCGATCGGCCTCCGCTGCCGCCTCCGCAAAATCTTTATTGCCGTAGTAGGCCCAGGCGAGGCCCTCGTGCGCCCTGAGGTTCGACGGGTCGACGGTCAGGACCTCCTGGAAGTCCGCGATCGCGGCTCCGAATTTGCCCGCGTCCAGTTCGGTGTAGCCCTCGTCCAGTGGCCCGCCGTCCGCCAGGGCGCGCGACAGGAGGAGCAGAAGCAGCACGAGCGCGGCCGCGGCCAATCTCCCCCCGGCATCGACGGTCCTCGTGGAAATGGAAACTCTCCCAGGCATAGGTCCGTCCATGCCGCCCGTCGCCCACGGGGGGTAGGCGGCAGCGAAAGCCTACCAACTCGCCTGCCGTTGGTTAAGTAGCGCTGCCTTGCCGCGAACGCCTGTGATCGGGCGGTTCGATCACTGCCGCGCCGGCCTCACGAGTCTGACGAGGCGCGCCACCGCCCCGTGCTCCCGGATGAACTGCTGGTACTCGCGATAGACCGGGTCGCGGCTGAGATGCCGTTCTTCGGTGTAGGCGCGCCCGACGTACACGGCGTTGGCAAGGATCAGCAGCGCACTCTGCGCGAGCGCGGCACCAAGCCCCTGGTTCGACAGAAAGGGTATCGAGATCAGCCAGAAGGACACGCATTTGGAAATGTAGGCGGGATGCTTGGTCCAGCGGTAGGGACCGCTGGTGATGATCCCGCGATGCGTGAGGTTCGAGAATCGAAGTCCGAAGGAGACCGTGGCGCTGGCGTAGATCGCGGTGGCGACGAGGATCAGGCATCCCCAGACGACATAGATCGCAGGATGGCCGGCCGTCAGTCCGCCCCAGTAGAAACCGTCCTCCTCGTACTTCAGGTAGTTTGAGCCGACGATGCTCCAGAACGGCTGGTAGCAGATGAGACAGATGACCCACCCGGCAACTGTCGGCTCGGCGGAACGAACATGCGTATCGAGCAGGCGGAAGCTGAAGAAATAGCCGACCACCGCGAACAGGAGATCGAAGAGGAAGAGCCCGTTGTACGACGCATCGTAGAAGGCGTCGAAGTTGGTCCCGATTTTCGCGACGTCGATCGCCCACACGCCACGCAGGGCGCTCGCGAGATAAGCGAACATCAGTGGCAGGAAGAAGCCTTTGACCAGCCAGCCGCGCGCATGTTGGCCGAGTCGCTCGTTCCACGGGAACGGGCCGCGCGCCGTCAGGAACCGCCCCAGTTCCGCGTAGATGTCATCGGGTTCGGCCTGCCGGCGATCGACGTAGGCGATGTAGAACGGCGAGAGGAGCAACAGCCACGGAAGCGTCAGGCGGGCCGCGGCCAGCGTCTCGGCGTAGAAGTCTCCGTGATACTCGGGAAAGATCAGGTAGGCGGCGGCCACTACGATGATCGTCGCCCAGAATCCAACGAGCTTGGAGAAGATGCGCTCGACATCCCATGCATTGACCGGGCGGAGCGCCATGCCGGCCGATGGCTTCGTCCAGGTGCGATAGGCAACAAGATCGACGATGATCATCGCCGCGGCGGTACTGAAGACGACCAGAAGCGTCTTTTCGTGAAGCGCGATGTCCGGCCGCCTCAGGCCGACAATGGCGATCACGGCGACGACCAGGCCCGTGAGGCCGGTCAGCAGCCGGGTGGCCGAGGGCGGCCGCGTCGCCTTGGTCGGCGTTAGCTCGGCCGGCGGCATGTAGTCATCGCCGCTCCGGGCCGTGTCCATCAGCGCCTGTTGCCGGCGGGCCATGTTGCGATGCTCGCGAATACCCATGTCACCGGCGCCAGCCGCCATGACATGGCAAGGTTTCATCTGTGCCGGCACACGACCTGCCAACCTGTGGTGAGGTGGGTCGGTCGTCCACATCCTGGCGTTGCGACGTCACGTTTGCGCCTGTGGCTGGAATCGCGGACGCCGCTGAGCGCAACGACAAGGGCGCAAGCCTGAATGACACACGGAAGACACTTACCAGCCACCCATCGTAGGTCGTATCGGGGCGCATGCTGAGGCGCCAGTGGAGAAACCGCAACGTGGTGTCGCTGGCAGGCAAGATCGAAAGCCATCCGACAGTTTGCCGCTGCACGCTTTACGCGAACATTCGTTGCAGTCCAGCAACAGGCGCCGGCTATCCACCAGCGGCTCTGTTTAATTCACCGCATCGTAGCCTTTGGTCGGTTGGCCACACAGTCCGTTCCTTCGTAAGTTAGTGGATGAATCGGGTGGGCCGCTGCCGCGGCGCTGGTACGGCCTGTTGTCGGAGGTTCTATGCATCGTCGGTTGCCCCCAGCCGGAACTCCCGAACGCGTTGACGGTGGCGTCGCGCAAGCGCCTCTTCTTTTCAGCAGCACACTTGCGGGAGCGGCGCCCGCATCGTCGGCGCACGCCGAGCTGAGCGGTGGGCGCAGGCGCCTTACCGCGGTTACGGCGGCAGCGTGGCTTGTGATTCTGGCGGGCGGCTTCGTTGCGACGCTCATGCTCGGCCCGGCGCAGGCGGTCATCTGCAACAATGGCGGGACCGGCAGCAATCCTGCCGGCGACGACGGCGCGAACAACGCCAATACGGCATGCGGCGACGGCTCCGACGCCACCGGCGGCGGCGAGAACACCGCGATCGGCTATGCGGCCGATGCCCACAACACGTCCGGCGAGTCGTCCAGCGGGACCTCCGGGTCCAGCGGCGCCTCCGGGTCCAGCGGGACCTCCGGGTCCAGCGGCGCCTCCGGGTCCAGCGGGACCTCCGGGTCCAGTGGGACCTCCGGGTCGAGCGGGACCTCCGGGTCGAGCGGGACCTCCGGGTCCAGCGGCGCCTCCGGATCCAGTGGCACGTCCGGAACCAGCGGCGACTCGTCCGGCGGCATCGGGACCAGCAGCGGCGCCTCCGACAATGACACCTACAACACCGCCGTTGGCTCTCATGCGGCTGCTTACGGTGGCGATGGCAGCGGCAACAGCGCGCACGGCGCCTACAGCGACTCCCATGGCGATGCCAGCGACAACACCGCGGACGGCGTTTTTGCCAACGCCTCGGGAAATGGCAGCAGCAACACCGCCGACGGCGCTCAGGCCGACGCCCACGGCGAGGACAGCAGCAACTTCGCGGCAGGCGCCGGAGCCGAGGCTTTTGGCGATGACAGCGGCAACACCGCGAGCGGCGCCGGCTCCTTTGCCATCGGCAATTCCAGCCGCAACTCCGCTTTCGGCAACTCCGCTAACGCCAGCGGCGATGACTCCGAAAACCTCGCCGCCGGCAACGAGGCCAGCGCCTACGGGTACACCAGCTTCAACTCGGCGTTCGGTCCCGAGTCCAGGGCCTGGGGCGACTTCAGCTACAATTTAGCCAGCGGCATCGGCGCCGACGGCTCGGGCAACGGCAGCGGCAACGTCGCCAGCGGCGGCTACAGCGACGCCCACGGCGACGCGAGCAATAATACCGCGGACGGCTTTACGGCGAACGCCTCGGGCGACAACAGCAACAACACCGCCAGTGGTTTTGGCACCGATGCCTCGGGCAGCGAGAGCAGCAACGCTGCGTTCGGTCCCTCCGCCGATGCCCACGGCGACGGCAGCGCCAACATCGCGAGCGGCGCCGACTCCACCGCGTCGGGCGACGGCAGCCGTAACACCGCTTTCGGCCCGTTCGCCAATGCCTCCGGCGACGCCGGCGCCAACGTGGCGGTCGGCGACCTGGCGTATGCGGGGGGCGACGGCACCTCCAACACCGCCATCGGCGCCGGGGCGCGTGCCGAGGGCTACAACTCCTCCGCCTTCGGCAGCGGCGCGATCGCCACGCAGCCTAACCAGCAGATGTTCGGCACGGCCGACAACACCTACACGATGGCCGGCATCAACTCGCAGGCCAGCAAGGATGCGCAGATCGGGCCAACCTACTTCGTCACGTCGGACGCCGACGGCAATCTCGCGACAACCAGCCTCGATTTCAGCCCGCTGCAGACCCAGATCGACGCGCTCGGCGGTGAAATCAAGACGGTCGGTGCGCTGAGCGCAGCCCTTGCCGGCTTGCATGCGAACCCCCGCGCTGCCGGCGACAATAGTTTGAGCGGCGCCATCGGCAACTACAACGGCCAGTTCGGCGCCGCGGTCGGCTACTTCCGCAATGTCGGCAACAACGCGCTCCTGAGCTTCGGCGCTGCGACCAGCAGTGGTGCCACCATGGCCAATGCCGGCGTCACATTGAGCTGGTGAGCTTGCCCCGGCGCGGTGGAAAGCTCGCCTTCAGCTGGTTCGCCACCTTCGCCGGCGCTCTCGCGCTGACCATAGCGGCGGCCGGCGCGCAGCCCGCGACCACCGTCGCTCCCGATGCCACGAGCCGGGAGAACGCCATCATCGTTGCGACGCTTGTCCGTACGACCCTGGTGGCTCTTGACCAGGCGAACGTCACAGGCAACTACACCGTGCTGCGCGAACTCGCAGCCCCGTCGTTTCGCGACCGCAACACGGACGCGAACCTCGCGCTCATCTTCGCGCCTCTCCGCAACGCGGGCATCGACCTCGGCGCCGTGGTGGTGCTTGAACCGCAATTGACTGCGGCCCCCGCGGTCGACGCCAACCAGATGCTGCACATCGAAGGCACGCTGGCGACCAAGCCGGCGGCCGTGCACTTCGAGCTTCTGTTTCAGGCGATCGACGGGCGGTGGCGGGTCTTTGGCTTGTCAGTGAATCCGCTTGCGCCGGTCGCGCCGGCCGCAAAGCCCGCGCTGTCCGGCGGCGCCGCCCCGATCCTGCCGGGCAGCCTCGTCCCACCCGAGCCGCACCCGTCGCAGTAGCGGTTCAAGCTCTGCCGCCACTACTTCGCCTGACCGCCGACCGGATTTCCGCCACGGCGCGCCTGGCTTCATCCCTTGGGGGAAAACGGCGCGAACACGCCGCCGAAAGTCTTGGCGCGTGGCCGCGCATAGCCACCGGTCTTCGATGTCTTCAGGCGCAGACCGACAAGGCCCTCGCAGAGCTTGACCGCCGCCCCCACGCCTTCCAGCACCGGCACGCCGTGGTCGCGCGCGAGATCGCCGGCAAGGTCGGCCATGCCGGCACAGCCGAGCACGATTGCCTCGGCGTGATCCTCGTTGATGGCGAGCTCGATCTCCGCCGAGATTCGCTGCCGCGCGGTCGAGCCCGGTTCTTCCAGCTCCAGCACCGCGACGTCGCTCGCCCTCACCTTGCTGCATCGGCCGGCGAGGCCGTAGCGCACGAGGTTCTGCTCGATCGCCGGCACGGATCGCGACAGCGTCGTCACCACGCCGAAGCGCCCGGCGATCAGGCTCGCCAGATGGAACGCCGCCTCGCCGATGCCGACCACCGGCCCGTCGGCGAAGGCGCGGGCGGCGTCGAGCCCGCTGTCGTCGAAGCAGGCGACGATGGTGGCGTCGGCGTCGGGCACCTTCGCCATTTCGGCGATCAGCCCGGGCACCGAAAAGGCTTCGTCGAAATAGCCTTCGATGCTCGGCGGCCCGGCCTCCGGGTTTACCGCGATGATTTCCGTCCCGGCTGCGGCGGCCGCCTTCGCCGCCGCGCCGATCTTGCGCGTCATCGACGCCGTCGTGTTTGGATTGACGACCAGAATGCGCATGAAATGCCTGTCAGAGTTCGCCGCCGAGATAGAGTTGCTTCACGCGCTCGTCGTTGAGCAGCTCCGCCGAGCGGCCGGAAAGCGCAACCGACCCGGTGGTCAGCGCGTAGGCGCGCTGCGAGATGCGCAGCGCCATGCGCGAATTCTGCTCGACCAGGAGCACGGAGACCTTCTCGTCGCGGTTGATCGCCACGATCGAGCGGGCGATGTCCTGCACCAGCTTCGGCGCAATCCCGAGCGACGGCTCGTCGAGTAGCAACAGCTTCGGCTTCGCCATCAGCGCGCGGCCGATCACCATCATCTGCTGCTCGCCGCCGGAGAGCGTCCCCGCCTGCTGGCGGAAGCGTTCCTTCAGGCGCGGGAAACGCGTCAGCACCATCTCGAGGCTGGCCCCGATACCGGCCTTGTCGCCCCGCGTGAAGGCGCCCATGAGCAGGTTGTCCTTGACGCTCATCAGCGGGAAGACGCGCCGTCCTTCCGGCACCATGGCGATGCCCATCTTCACGATGGCGTCGGGCGCCGCCCCGTCGATGCGCCGCCCCTCGAAGGTGATCTCGCCCGATTTCAGCCGCCGGAGGCCGGTGATGGCGCGCAGGATCGACGATTTGCCGGCGCCGTTGGCGCCGATCAGCGCGACGGTCTCGCCCGCCTCGATGTCGATCGACACGCCCTTCAGCGCGTAGACGTGGTCGTAATAGAGTTCGGCGTTGCTGACCGAGAGAAGCGCCATCGCTACATCCCGATCGCTTCGTCTTCGACGCCGAGATAGGCCTCGATGACACGTTCGTTGCTCTGGATCTCGGCCGGCGTGCCTTCCGCGATCTTCTCGCCGAAGTTCAGGACGACGATCCGGTCGGAGATGCGCATCACCGCCGGCATGTCGTGCTCGACCAGCATCACCGCGACGCCGCGTTCGCGCACGCCCTTCACCAGCTGCACGGCGCGCATGGTCTCGTCGTGGTTCATGCCGGCGAACGGCTCGTCGAGCAGCAGCACCTTGGGGGCGGTGGCGAGCCCGATCGCCATGCCGAGGGCGCGGAGATGCCCCTGCGGCAGCGCGCTCGCGTGCTCGCCGCTGAGCGCCGAAAGCCCGAGGAAGTCGATGATCTCGTCGGCCGATTTGCCGAACGCCGCCTCGTCGTTTCGCGCCGCGCGCGTGCCGAAATAGAAGCCGGCGAGGTTGGTGTGGCTGCGCAGGTGGTGCGCCACGATCACGCTCTCGCGCACGCTCATGCCCTTGAAGATCGTGGCCTCCTGGAAGGTCCGCACGACGCCCTTGCGCGCCACGATGTGCGGCGCCGCACCCGAGATGCGCTCGCCCTTGAACAGCACGCGCCCGCTCGTCGGCTTCACGAACGAGGCGATCAGCTTGAACAGCGTCGATTTGCCGGCGCCGTTCGGCCCGATCACCGAAAGTATCTCGCCCTCGTCGAGCCCGAACGACACGTCGTTGACCGCGGTCAGCCCGCCGTAGCGCTTGGTCAACCGTTCGATCTCGAGCAGCCGGCCGCTCATCGTGCCGCCTTGCCGCGCCGCGAGGCAATGAGGCTGAGCAGCCCGTTCGGCAGCACCAGCATCAGGCCGATCAGCACCGCGGCGTAGATCAGCAGCTGGTACTGCGCCGCCTCGAACAGCAGGTCCCAGCCCAGCCTGAGCACGAACGTGCCGACGAGCGGCCCGAACACGTAGCCGAGGCCGCCGAGGAAGCAGTTCAGCATGAAGTTGATCGAATCCTGGGTCGTGAAGCTCGACGGATAGATCGATTGCGACACCGCTGAGAAGATCGCGCCGGCAATGCCGCCGAGGAACGACGAGATGGCGTAGGCGATCACCCTCAGCCACGGCACGTTGACGCCGGTGGATGCCGCCAGCTCCTCGTTCTGCTGCAGCGCGCTGAACAGCTGGCCGAGGCGCGAATGCACCAGCCGGTAGAGCCCGGCGAAGACGATCAGCATCACCGTCGCCGCGACCAGATAGAAGGCGACGCGCGGATTGCCGAGCGAGGCGAAGTCCGGGACGAGCGTCAGCCCGAACAGCGAGATCGGGCCGGGCAGGGGCAGGTTGGCGATGCCGCGCGCGCCGTGCGTGATCGGCAGCGCCAGCGCCGTCAGTCGCGCCACTTCCGTCGAGACCAGCGTCACCATCGCGAAATAGACGCCGCGCAACCTGAGGATCGGCAGCCCGATCGCGATCGAGACGATCATCGCGAACAGCCCGGCCGCCGGGATCGTCAGCCAGAAGCTCCAGCCGTAGTCGGCGACCAGGATCGCCGAGACGTAGCCGCCGATCAGCGCGTACGCCGCCTGGCCGATGTTGATGCGGCCGATGGTGAAGGTGATCCACACGCCGGCGCTGGCGATCGACAGCAGCGAGATCAGGGTCAGCGTGTAGTAGAGGTCGTACTGCCCGCTCGCCTCGATGAACAGCGGCACGCCGGCGAGCAGCGCGACGGCGAAGACGATCGCCCCGATCAGTCTGACGCTGCCGCTCATCTCGCCCGGCCTCTCATCTCAACCCCACGGCTTGCCCATCAGCCCGTTCGGCCGGATGGCGAGGAAGATCATCAGCGAGGCGAAAATCACGAGGTAGGTGATGTCGCCGTAGGAGTGCAGCACGGACAGCCCGACCGCCTCCAGCATGCCGAGGATGAAGCCGCCGGCGATGGCGCCGCCGACGACGCCGGCGCCGCCGATCATCACCATCATGAATGCCTTGGTCGAGATCGAGCCGCCGATGCCGGAGCTGACGCCGACGATCGCGACCAGCAGTCCGCCGACCAGCCCGGCGAGCAGCGCGCCGAGCGCGAAGCCGATCGTCGAGTAGCGGTCGACGTTCACGCCCATGAGCTGCGCCGCTACGCGGTCCTGCGCCAGCGCCCGCATGGCGCGGCCGGTCCGCGAGAATTGCATGAAGGCCATGAACGCCGCGATGAACACGACCGCGAGACCGGCGACGACGATACGGTCGTAGGGAATGATGATCGCGCCGGTGTTGAGCACGCCGCCGACGATCTTGGGCACGCCATGCCCCTTCTCGCCAAAGATCAGCAGGATGATCGCGTCGAGCAGGAAGGCCGTCGCTGCCGCGAGCAGCATGGTCGATTCTTCGCGCTTGGAGCGGCGGATCACCGGCCGGAACAGGAACTTCTCGAACAGCCCGCCGAGGATTGCCAGCGTCACCGACGAGGCGATCAGGGCGACGACGAAGGGCAAATGCCACTGGCCGTAGACCGTGTAAGTCACGAAGCCGCCGAGCACGTACATCTGCCCGTGGGCGAAGTTGAGCACGTTCATCAGCGCGAAGATGAGCGTCAGGCCGAGCGCGATCAGCGCGTATTGCGCTCCGAGGTAGAGGCCGTTGACGATGACCTGTTCCATCTGCCCGCCAGCTCCCCATGCGCCCGTAGAGCGCGCCCGTCGCTTAGGTGGCCGGAGCCGGGGTATCGCCCGGCTCCGGAAACGTCGTGAGGACGATTCAGGTCAGTCGACGGTGCCGACGAACAGCGTCTTGAAGGCGCCGTCCTCGTATTCGTTGACCACCATCGGCACGGCGAGCTGGCGCTTCTGGCCGAACGACGTGTCACCGACGTAGGTCAGCTTGGCGTCGGGGTCCTTGAGATAGGGATTGGGCGCCGAGAAGGTGTCCATGGTCTTCTGGAATTCGCTGATGTCGTCGATCGCCTTCGGGTCGGCCTTCAGCGTGTCGATGATGTATTCCAGCGCGTAGACCTTGGTGTTCGACTCGTCATTGTATTCGCCGAACTTCTTGGTGTAGGCCGCGACGAAGGCCTTCATCTGGTCGGACGCGATTTCCGGCGTCGAGGCGCCACCGACGGAGATGAAGCCGTTAGCGAGGTCACCGGCGCCTTCCTTCAGCACGTTGGCGTCCTGCGCCGTCTCGGTCGAGATCAGGCCGGTGTAGCCGAGCTCGCGCGCCGCGCGGATGAGCAGCGGCGCGGTGGCGGGGGCGACGCCAGAGAGCACCAGCAGGTCGGGCTTCAGGCCGACGATCGGCGTCAGCACCGGCGCGAAGTCGGTGGTGTCGCTGGGATAGGTGTCGGTCGCCGCGAGCACGTCGAGGCCGAGCGCCTTGGCGGCTTCGGCGCCGCTGTCGCGCTGGCTGAGCGAATCGGATTCGTTGGCAGCGATGAAGGCCACCGACTTCACGCCCTTGTTGTCCTTCAGGTATTTGTAGATCGCCGGACCCGACTGGTAGTTGGCGATCATGCCCAGCACCGCGTTTCCCGCCGGCTTGGTGTAGAGCGTCTTCGGGAACGAGTAGGGGAAGTACATGATGTTGTTCTTCTCCGCCGGCGGGCGCACGGCGGCGGCGGTGTCGTCGACGTTCGGGCCGACGACGTAATGGATGCCTTCCTGGGCCATCTTCTCCATGCCCTGGATTGCGACCTTCGGGTCGGCCTGGTCGTCGAAAGTCACGATGTCGACGTCGTAGGTCTGGTCGCCGATCTTCACGCCGCCGGCGCCGTTCAGGATGTCGGCCAGCGTCTCCATCGAGCGCACGTTCGACGTGCCCCAGGCCGCGTCGGGGCCGCTGGTCACGCCGACGAAGCCGATCTTCAGCACGGGATTGGCCGCCTCGGCCGCCGCCATGCCGGCGCTCAGCGCGAGCACGCCGGCGGTGACGAACAAGGCCGACTTCAACAGGGAATGTCCGTTCATTTGTTCAACCCTCCAAGGAACGCGCGGCGCGGGAGGACGCCGCCAGCGCACCCCTTGAAGCTGAAGGCAGCATTGACATATTGTCAACAATCTAAATACTGATTGCCAACAATATGTGCGGCCTGCCCATGCAATATGCATCTGCCCTGATGGCAACTGGCGAAGTGGCTGAAAACAAGCTATCTCGCTCGCCCATCGCTGATTGCGAATTAGGCGTCGGTTTTGATCATGGATGATTCGGTGGCCGGCAAGGCGGCCCTTGCCTCGGTCCGCGACGAGATCGCGGCCAATCCGGGCTCGGAGCGGGCGATCGCCGATCGCATTGTTTCGGCCGTGATGGAGCAGCGCCTCCCGCCCGGCACCAAGCTCTCCGAGAACGTCCTCTGCGAGGCCTTCGGCGTCAGTCGTGACCGCATCCGTCGCGCCTTGCTCATTCTGGCCGAGCGCGGCGTCGTCGAGTTGCCGTCCAATCGCGGCGCCTTCGTCGCCCGCCCGTCGGTCGAGGATGCCCGCAACGTTTTCGGCGCCCGCCGCGCGCTCGAGCCCGCCATCGTGCGCATGGTCGCCGAGAGGATCACCGCCGCCGAGCTGCGGGCGCTGAAGTCCTGCGTTGACGATGAGACCGCCGCCCAGGACGCCGGCCGCCGCCATGAGGCCATCCGCCTGTCGGGTGCCTTTCACGTCCGCCTTGCGGCGGTCGCCGAGAATCCGGTGCTGACGCGCATGGTCGCCGAGCTCGTCGCCCGTACGTCGCTGATCATCGCCCTGTTCGGCGCCTCGAAGCGCTCATGCTCCGAGGACGATCACCGTGCCCTGATCGCCGCGCTGAAGCCGCACGACGTCGAACGCGCCGTGGAGCTGATGTCGGAACATCTCGTCCACATCGAGAAGGACCTTGCTCTCACCGACGTCGACGGCGGTCCGGTGGACGTGCGCGCGGTCCTCTCGTTCTGAGCACCGCGCGCCGCTGCTAGCCGAAACGCTGCGGTGCGTCCGGCCTGTTGCCGGCGATCTCGTCGATCTTGGCCAGCACGTCCGCGGTCACCTTGTCCTTGTGGTCGAGCGCCGCGAGGTTGTCCTTGAGCTGGTCGAGCTTCGACGCGCCGAGGATGACCGTCGAGACGTGCGGGTTGGCAATGCACCAGAGCAGCGCGAGGTGGTGGAGCGGCAGGCCGACTTCTTTGGCCAGCGTCGCGAGCTTCTTCACGCTGGCAAGCCGCGCCCGTCCGTTCGGCGATTCCCATTCCCGCTTCAGCCACTCGTAGCCGGGCAGGTTCATGCGGCTGTCGGCCGGGACGCCGTCGTTGTACTTGCCGGTCAGCACGCCGGAAGCGAGCGGCGACCAGATCGTCGTGCCGAGGCCGACCAGATCGTAGAGCGGCAGGAAGTCGTGCTCCACCTTCTGGCGCACGAAGATGTTGTACTGCGGCTGCTCCATCGACGGCGGCGTCAGGTGGTTGGCGCGCGCGAAGCCCCAGGCTTCGGTGATTTGCTGCGCCGACCATTCCGACGTGCCCCAGTAGAGCACCTTGCCCTGCTCGATCAGGTTATGCATCGCCCACACCGTCTCTTCGATCGGCGTGTCGATGTCGGGCCGGTGGCAGAAGTAGAGGTCGAGGTAGTCGACCCGCAGCCGCTTCAGTGCGTCGTGGCAGCCGTCGGTGACGTGCTTGCGCGACAGGCCGCGCTGCATCGGCCCCTTGCCGTTGCCGCCGAAGAACACCTTCGAGGATACCGCATAGCTGTCGCGGACCCAGCCGAGCTGCGCGATGGCTTCGCCCATCACCCGCTCGGCGTTCCCCTGTTCGTAGCCTTCCGCATTGTCGAAGAAGTTGACGCCGTGGTCGTAGGCGTAGGCCAGCAGGTTGATCGCCGCGTCGGTGCCGACCTGCTTGCCGAACGTCACCCACGCCCCGAATGAGAATTCGCTGACCTTCAGGCCCGATTTGCCGAGACGCCGATATTCCATGTCGCCCGTTTCCTTGTTGCCCGTTTCTTGGGGGATGCCGCCAATCTAGGGCGGCGCCGGCCGCCTGCCACCGCGGCAGAATGCTCGTTACCCTGCGCTTGCCCGCCCGATCAGCGCGGCGATCACTTCCAGCGCGAAGGCCGGGTCGTCGTCGGCGGTGCCGATGGCGGCCGGCCACGGCGTCTGCGCCGCCAGCGTGTTTTCGTCGGCCCGCGGCCGCTCGAAGAAGGTATCCTTGCGCAGCCGCGCTTCCGCGATGTGCGCCGCGACGCTGTCCGCCGCCCGGTCGATCCGCGCCACGGTTTCCGCGTCGAGCGGCCGCCCGGGCCACAGGCTCCGCGCCAGCACCCGGCCCCAGTGCGCCGCCGAGGCCAGCAGGAGGAGCTTCTCGCGCACTTCGCCGAAGCGCGTGACGATGCCCCATGGCCCGCCGATCGGCCTGACCGTGATCGCGAGGTCGGTGTAGAGCCGGTCGAAGCTCCGCGACAGTCCGGCAAGGTCGGTCGGCGGCGCCGCGCCATCGGCCCGCGCCTTCGCCGCGTTTACGAGGTCGGAGAGCGCCGCGAGGCACTTCTCCAGCGCCGTCGCCGCACCGACCGAAGTGCGCGCCGGAAACACGAAGAAGGCGACCAGCGCGCCTGCCACGCCGCCGACCAGCGTCTCCTCCAGTCGCACCACCAGAAGCTCCGGCGTGAACATGCCCATCACGCCGTAGAGCAGCGCCAGCGCGATGGTGATCAGGAAGATCATCAGGCTGTACGACACCTGCACGAAATAGAACCCGACGAAGAACAGCACGAGGATCGCCACCGCCGAAACCGCGAGTTCGCCGTGCACCAGCGTCGCCGCCGCCGTGCCGACGAAAAGGCCCGCGAACGTGCCGAGCGAGCGTTGCAATGCGCGGAGCGCCGTGTCGGCGCGCGAGCGCGCGTTGTTGAACACGATGAACGCCGTGATCACCGCCCAGTACCAGCGCACCGGCGAGAGCAGCAGCCCGCAGCCGAGTGCGATGGCGCAGGCCAGCGTCACCTGTATCGGCCCCTGCAGGTCGAGCGGCACCAGCATCCGCGGTGCCGGGGCCGGCGGCGCTGGCGGGACGACGGCCGGCAAGGTCGCCGCCGCCGGCGGCTTGAAGGCCGGGGAGGGGGCGGGGCCGAGCGTCGTCTCGAGGTTCCGCAAGGCGCGGGCGACCCGCGCGGTCAGCCGCGTCGCCACCGAGGCGTCGTCGCCTGCCGCGAACGGCGTGCGGTTGAGCAGCGCCCACACCGCCGCCGGGCTTGGCGCCGCGACGTGGCTCGCCGCCACCAGCCGCTCCAGCGCAAGCTGCAGCTCGAACAGCGCAATCGCGAGATCGGAAGCCGCGCCCTCGGCGGCAAGCGCGCCTTTTTCGCCCTGCGGGATGAAACCTTCCGCCATCATCACCGCATCGCGCAGCCGCGACAGGTGCCGCGCCGGCACCTCGCGCCCGCCGCCGCTGCTGCCGTCGGGGAGCAGCTCGCGCAGGATGAGGTTGATGCGATGCTCGATCGCGATCATGGCGCGGCGGAAATCGCGCTCCGGGTCCTCGCGCAGCAGCAAGCCGGCGACGACGTGCGTGGACAGCATCGCGATCGCCACCGCCGCCGCGATCCAGCCGATGTCGGCGATCTGCGGCCTCAGGTAGTCGCCCATGAAATAGGCCATGAACGCGACCATGCCGATCGCGAACCAGCGCGGTCCGTACTTGCGCACATAGACGGCCGCGAACACGACGACGAGAAACATGAGGTCGGCGACGAGGGGAATCGGCGCGAGAACGGTGGCGAGCAGCGTCGCCGCCACCGCCACCACGCCGCCGATCAGCCGCGTCACGATCTGCGCCGGCCCGCCGGTGTCGCGCACCGCCATCGACCCGACGAAGGAGACGACCACCGCCATGCCGTAGGCCGCGATCGGCAGCGGCTTGATCAGCCAGGTGATCGCGGCAAGCAGCAATCCGGAGAGCGCCAGCGACAGCATCGCCCGCGTCGCCAGCCTGAGCCGCGACAGCGCCGGATCGGAGGCTGCGATCTGGTCACCGAGGCTGCCGAATAATCCGCGTCCGCCGGCTTGGGCCGGCGAGGTGTCCGTGGCGGCCGCCAAGGTTGCCTCGCTCTCTTCGTCTTGTGGGACAGTCGCGCCGGCGAGCGCCGCTGCCGGCGCGACTACGTTCGTGACGCGGTCCTAATGCAACGTTTCGTCGAAGAACGCCAGCATCCGCTTCCAGTGTCGCTCGGCGCCGGTTTCATTGAACACGCCGTGGTCGGGCACGCACCAGCCGTGCGCCATGCCGATGTAATTCTCGATCGTGTAGTCGACGCCCGCCGTGCGCAGCGCGAGGTCGAGCTTCGCCGATTGCTCGGGCGGGAAGCTCTGGTCGACGCCGGCCGAGCCGACATAGACGCGGCCCTTGATCGTCGGCGCCTTGAGGTGCGGGCTGTCGGGCGCGTCGCTGGCGAGGTTGCCGCCGTGGAAGCTCGCCGTCGCCGCGACGCGTTCGCCGTAGGCGCCGGCCGCCGTCAGCGCGCGCGCCCCGCCCATGCAATAGCCGACGAGGCCGATCTTGCCGGTGGCGCCTTCCTTGACCAGCGCGTCGATGAAGGCGCCGCTGTCGCGCTCGGTCGCCGCCTGCGGCGTGCCGTGCATCATCCCCATGATCTTCTCGCGCGTCGCCGGCTCGCTGAACGCCGTCTTGGTGTCGAACGGCCCGTACGCCCCGGAGCGATAGAAAAGGTCCGGCACCAGCACGATGTATCCGGAGGCTGCCAGCCGCTCGGCCATGCCGTAGAGCGCCGGCCGCGGTCCGAAGGCGTCCATGTAGAGGATGACGCCGGCGGTGGCTCCGCCGCTCGGCTTGGCTAGGCCTGCCTTCGCCTTTCCGTCGGCGGTGTCGATGGTGATTTCGCGGTTGCTCATGACGATTTTGGTTTCCCCTGTCGCACGCGGGTTCTCCCACGCGCCGCTTTACGTGTGCACGGTGAGAACCTAGGGCCCCGCCGTGTGCTGCCAATTGCGGAAGGTTACTGCGTCACGGGCGCGGCCGCCGGTTTGGTACCGCCGCCCGGTGGCCGCCGCGGCGGCCCGTCCTGCGGCGGTGCCGCCTTCAGCCATGCCACGATCGCCTGGATGTCGGCTTCCGGCAGGTGCGCGATGTTCTGCTGCACCTCGCCCATGATGCCGTCGAAATCCTGCCCGAGCTCGAAGTCCGTCACCAGGTCGTCGGCCGACTTGTTGCCGATGCCGTTCTTGCCGGTGGTGATGTTCGGCGCCCGCCCGCGTCCGCTCGGGTTGGGCGCGCCGACCAGCGCGTGGGCATAGTCGAGGCCGCCGAGCCCGAATAGCGTCCGCGGCGTATGGCATTCGTTGCAGTGGCCGGGTCCGTCGACGAGATAGTGGCCGCGGTTGATCTCGGCCGATTGCGCCGGGTCGGGCATGAATTCCTTGCCGTCGAGGAACAGGAGCTTCCACAGCCCGAGCCCGCGCCGGATGTTGAGCGGGAAGGGGAGCTGGTCCGCTTTGTTCTCCGCGTGCACCGCCGGCAGCGTATCGAGGAACGCCTTGAGGTCGATGAGGTCGGCGACCGGCATGCGCTGGTAGGAGGTGTACGGGAACGACGGGTAGAGATGCGTCCCCTGCGGCGTGATGCCCTTCTTCATCGCGTTGACGAAGTCGAGCGTCGTCCATGCGCCGATGCCGGTCTCCTTGTCCGGCGAAATGTTCGGCGGGAAGAACGTCCCGAACTTGGAGACGAGCGGCTTGCCGCCGCCGAGCATCGGCAGCGTCGCGTCGGCCGGCGCGTCCGGCGAGACGTGGCACGACACGCACCCGCCGGCCCAGAACAGAAGCTCGCCGCGCTTGGCGTCGCCCGGCGCGTTCGGCACCGTCGCGGCATCGACGCCGCGCGGCTCGGTCAGGATCCAGAAGGCCGCGGCCGCGACCACCACGATCGCGACCAGGATGAGAATCGCCCGCCGCATGGCTATCGTCTCCGCCGCTTGGCGCCGCTGTGCGGACGCGGAATGGTCACGCCTGCCGCGGCAATGCGGTCGAGCATCGCCTGGAAGTTGGCGCGGAGGGCCGTCTCGATTTCAGGTCGCCGTTCGATGCGGCTAAGGAGCAGCCCGACCGCCTCGATGGTGGCGAGGCCCTCGCGCCGCGGCTCGCGCCGAAGCGCGCCGTAGAGCGACGGCCGCTTCGGGTTCAGCGCCACGCGTTTCGCCTTCAGCACCCACGGGTTCCGCCACCACAGCGTCTTCGCCTGGCTCCACGTCCCGTCGAACACCACGATGCCGTCGACGTCGTTGAGCGCGTGCTCCTGGTCGTCGAGCGGCTCGCCCTTGCGGTCCATCACCAGCACGTCGCGGCCCTTGGGAAAGTCCGCCGGGCGGAGGGCGCCGAGATGCAGGATCGCCCAGCGCCTGGGGTCGGCGGGCCGGCCGAGCGCCTTGGCGAGGCTCGGCCACGACAGCCCCACCTTGAACGTCACGTCGGTGAGGCTGACCGCCGTCAGCCGCGCCGTGCCCAGTATCTTGTCCTGCTCCTGCGGGTGCTGGAGGATGAGCACCGCCACCCGGTTGGCAAGCGGTGTGATCGTGTCGCACACCGAGAGCGACATCGGTTTCAGGCAGCGCGGGCAGATTGCCTCGCCCTCGGCCGTCGCCGCATCGGCTGTCTGGTCCATGGGTGCCTTGCTTGCCGCGTTGAGGTCCGTGGTTAACAGACGGGACGGCGCCGTCCAGTGCACTCGCGTCAACACACTTTCGTGAATACCGGCAGTGCGGCCAGAATCCGGGCCGGGCGGCGACAATCGCGACAGCGTTTCGGCGTGCGAATTTTGCAAATCTTAACCGGCAGCGCGGACAAATTGCCTCATCGCATAGGTTGCGAAGGGTTGCCAACCACATGCTCGCCTTTGATGCAGCGCCGGCCCGGATCGATCCCGTGCCCCAGGCGAATCGGCCTGCTTCGCGCCTTGCTCCGGTGATCGCTCCCTTGCGCGGGTTCCACCTCGGCATCGCCGCCAAGATCGCGATCTGGGCGGTGCTTATCGGTGTGCCGGTGGCCGGCATCGTCGGCTATCTCATGTACCGCGGCAGCGTCGATCTGCTCACGTCGCGTCAGCAGGCAAGCCTCGCCGCCTCCACCGACGTCGCCACCACCCGCCTGACCGAGCGGTTCGACAGCGCCGAGCGCGACGCCCGCTTCCTGCTTGCGACCCCGACGGTCGTCGGCCTGCAGCGCGCCGCCGGCAACGCCGGCATCGATCCGAACGACGGTTCGACCGAAGCCGCGCTCCTCAATCGCACGGCCGTGCTTTTCGCAGCGCTGCTCGGCAACCGTACGAGCTACTTCTCCATCCGCCTCATCGGGCCGACCGGCCACGAGCTTATCCGCGTGAACCGCTATGCCGATGGCAGCGTCATCCGCGTGCCCGATGCCGGACTCCAGGACCACAGCGAGCGCCCGTACTTCAGCGATGTCGCGAAGCTGCGCCCCGGCGACGTCTACGTCTCCGGCTTTGAGCTCAATCGCGAGAACGGCGTCCTCGAAACGCCCAATCGGCCGACGACGCGCATCATCCTGCCGCTTATCGATTCGATCGGCGCCCTCATCGGCGCCGTCGTCATCAACGTCGATCTCGGCAGCCTGTTCGCCGCGGTCGCCCGCGACGCCGGGCCGGGTACGCGCACCTTCATCGCCGACGCTGCGGGCAACTATCTGGCCAACACGGCGGCGCCCAGGCATGTCTTCGGCGCCGATTTCGGCCAGACCTACCGCCTACAGGACGATTACCCCGAGCTCGCCTCGGTAGTCGCCTCCGGCAGCCCGTACAGCGGCGTCATCCGCCGCCCCGACGGCACGTATCTCGCGGACGCCCGCCGCGTCGCCGTCGATCCTGCCAATCCGCAGAAGGCGCTGGTCGTCGCGGCGCTGGTGCCCGATGCCGGCATCGTCAGCGAAGCCGTGGCGCTGCGCGATCGCACTGCCGCCGTTGCCGGGCTGGCAATCCTTCTCGGCGTGCTTTTCGCCGTCTTCCTGTCGCGCATGATCGTCCGCCCGCTCCATGCCGTCACCGCCGCCGCCAGCGAGATTGCCGCCGGCCGCCGCGATGTCGATCTGTCGGCCTTCACCGGCCGCATGGACGAAACCGGCGAGCTTGCCCGCGCCATGGAGGCCATGGTCACCGAGGTCACCGAGCGCGAGGACAAGATGCGCGCGCAGTCCGACGAGCTCACCCGCTCCAACCAGGAGCTCGCCCAGTTCGCTTACGTCGCCTCGCACGATCTCCAGGAGCCGCTGCGCATGGTCGGCTCCTACCTCGAGCTGCTCTCGCGCCGCTATGAAGGCAAGCTCGACGACGAGGCCCAGGAGTTCATCGGCTTCGCCGTCGACGGCGCCACCCGCATGAAGCGCCTGATCAACGATCTCCTCGGCTATTCGCGCGCCGGCAACAGCCCGCTCCGGCGCGAGGTGGTCAACAGTCGCGAGCTGGTCGAGACGGTGGTCGCCTCGCTTGCCCTCCAGATCGAGGATACCGGTGCCGAGGTGCGCGTCGGCGGCCTGCCCAAGGTCCGTGTCGATGCCGTGCAGTTCGGCCGCGTCTTCCAGAACCTCATCGAGAACGCCATCAAGTACCGCGCGCCCGATACGCGTCCGGTCATCGAGGTCGCCGCGGCGCGCAAGGACGGCGTCTGGCGCTTTTCCGTCTCCGACAACGGCATCGGCATCGACCCTGTCTTCAAGGACAAGATCTTCGAGATCTTCAAGCGCCTGCACGGCCGCGAGCGCTATTCCGGCACCGGCATCGGGCTCGCCGTCACCAAGCTCGTGGTCGAGCGGCACGGCGGCCGCATCTGGGTCGAGCCCCGCGCCGGCGGCGGCTCCATCTTCTACTTCACGCTCCCCGATACGGAATCCGCCTGATGTCGACGCCGATCGAGATACTGCTGGTCGAGGACAATCCCGCCGAGGTGCGGCTGACGGTTGAGGGGCTGAAGGAAGCCCGCATCGCCAATAACCTCAACGCCATCATGGATGGCCAGAGCGCCATCGATTACCTGGAGCGCCGCGGCAAGTACGCTCGCGCGGCCCGTCCCGATCTCATCCTGCTCGATCTCAATCTGCCCGGCATCGATGGGCGGGCTGTCCTGAAGCACGTCAAGGAGAGCCCCACCCTCAAGGTCATTCCGGTTGTAGTCATCACCTCGTCTGAAGCTGAAACTGACATAGTCAAATCTTACGAGGCTCACGCCAACTGTTTCATCTCAAAGCCAATAGACTTCGAGGGTTTCACCCGCGTGATCCGTTCGATTGAACACTTTTGGTTCACTGTTGTTAGACTACCTTAGGATGCATCCGGGTGTACGAGGCCCCGTCCAGCGCGTGAAAGTTCACCGAGCCACTCATGAATGAAGTCCCCGTCCGTTCGCTCTCCGTTCTCATCGTTGAAGACAATCCCGGCGATCGGCGGCTGACCGAGGTCGCGCTCCACGATGCCGGGCGCGATGCCGGGATGAAGTGCGCCGTAAGCGGCGTCGGCTCGCTCTCGGCCGCCTTGGCCGAAGTCGAGCGGCGCGTCGCCGAGGTCGATGCCATCCTGCTCGATCTCGATCTGCCCGATGCGCTGGGCCTCGAAGGCCTGCGCGCCATGCGCAGCGCCGCTCCCTCCGTGCCGATCATCGTGCTCACCGGCCTCTCGGATCTCAAGATCGCCTCGGAGGCGTTGCGCAACGGCGCCGGCGATTATCTCGAGAAGGGCGAGGTCCAGCCGCGCCTTCTGCTGCGCGCCATCCGCTACGCCATCGAGCGCAAGCAGAGCGAGGCCGAGCTGACGCGACTGGCGCGCACCGATTCACTCACCGGCCTGCTCAACCGCCGCGCTTTCTTCGAGCAGCTCGAGATCGCCCTCGTGCAGGCCCGCCGTTCCGAGCTCGCCTGCGCCGTCGTTCTCTTCGACGTCGATCATTTCAAGGAAATCAACGACGTCTTCGGCCACAAGACCGGCGACCGCGTCCTGGCCGAGATTGCCCGCCATCTCCGCGAGCAGCTCCGCGAGACCGATTACATTGCCCGCATCGGCGGCGACGAGTTCGCCGTCCTCGCCACCAACCTGCGCTCCGCCAGCGCTGCCATGGAAATCGCCGAGAAGATTTCGCGCGCCATCGGTTCGATCGTCGAGCTCGACGACATGCGCCTCGAGGTGTCGATCAGCGTCGGCATCTCGGTCTTCCCAAACGACGATTCCAGCGCCGACGTGCTCGTCTCCCACGCCGATCTTGCCATGTACAAGTCGAAGGCCTCGCGCGGCGGCTCGATCAACTTCTTCGACGCCCGCATGGATGCCATCGTCAAGGCGCGCCATGCGCTGAAGCGCTCGATGCCGGACGACATCCTCTCCGGCCGCTTCTACCTGCTCTTCCAGCCCATCGTCGATGCCGGCAGCCGCAAGATGATCGGCGCGGAAGGCCTCGCGCGCTGGCGCGATCTCGACAACAAGATCATCGCGCCGACCGAGTTCATCCCGATCGCCGAGGAGTCCGGCTCGATCGGCAGCCTCGGCACGCGGCTGATCGAGGAAGCCTGCGCCCAGATTCACGCCTGGGGCGAGATGCAGAAGGCGCTCGTGCCGATTTCGATGAACATCTCGGCCATGCAGTGCCGCGATCCCGGCTTCGCCGCGCGCCTCATCTCGATCATGGAGCGGCTGGAGATCCCGCCGAAGTTCATCAACATCGAGATGACCGAGTCGACCATCTTCAAGAACCTCGACGTCATCCAGAAGAACCTCGACATGCTGAAGACCTACGGCATCGGCGTGCACATCGACGATTTCGGCACCGGCTATTCCTCGCTCTCGCTGCTCCGCGATCTGCCGCTGACCGCGGTCAAGATCGATCGCAGCTTCGTCCGCGACGTCGGCAAGGTCGCCGGCTCCGAGCTCATCATCCAGGCGGTCGTCGATCTCGCCTCCAAGCTCGGCTTCCAGACCATCGGCGAGGGCGTCGAGACCGAGGAGCAGGTCGCGCTCCTCCGCGACATGGGCGTCAACGCGCTGCAGGGCTACTACTTCTCCAAGCCCGTGCCCGGCGCCCAGCTCGCCGGCTGGCTCGCCAAGAGCGAAGCCTACCTCGTCGCCTAGTTGCCCCGGCGCCAACGCTCACGCACGCATCCGGATAAGGCTCCTCCTCGCCCTTTGGTGGGAGAGGGCTGTTTCTCTTACTGAGCGATAGCGAAGTTAGAGAAACAGGGTGAGGGGGACACCGCTGGCGACTGTCCGCCGCGCTGCCCGAGCCGGCACCGCCGGCGAGCCCGCTTGCATGCGCAAGAACGCGCCCCCCTAGAACGTGTACCCGTTCGCCGTCAGAAACAGCCGGAGCCGCTCCGGAAATTTCAGCGTCTTCCGGTCCTTGGCGTCACAGGTGTCCGGGTCGTCGCCGTTCGGGCAGACCTGCTCGCCGTCGTCGTGCGTGAAGTCCCAGTGCGCGTTGAGCTGCTGCCAGCCGTCGGCGCCTTCGCCGATGCGGATCTTCTCGGCCAGCCATCCGGCGAGGAATCCTGGCGACGACCACATGGCGTCCGGCTCGATCGAATCCGTGAGCTGCTTCAGCCAGTCGCGGTGCGCCGCGAGGAACCGCGGTTGAGTGGTCTCGTCGATCACTTCGCCGTTCTTCACCGCGTAGACCGTGCGCGGCGCCGTGCTGCATGCCGTGCAGTCGAAGCGCGTGATGAAGTTGATGTCGACCGCCGCGATCTCGGCGATGCCGTCGCCGTCGAGGTCCGCGAGCGTCGCGCCGATGTCGCCGAAGTCGCCGATCGGCACCGCCTGCCAGGCGCCGCCGGCGACCTGTTCGGCGACGATCGCCGTGTTGCAGCAGCCCGAGACGAAATAGACCTCGGGCAGGCTGTTGGTGGAGTCCATCTCGGCGATGCTGGCTTCCGGCTGCGGGTCGTCCGGCTCGCCGGCGACCCCGATCACGCGCAGCACCTCGGCTCCCGCCACGGAAACGTGCAGCACCGGCGTCGGGTTGTCCGGGTCGGAGTCGGGGAGCTGCTCCATGGTGATCGTCGCCGTCACCCCGCCGGCGGTCACCGTCGCGCTGGTCGCGTCGTCGCTGGCGAACTGCGCCGTCGGATAGGCCGGCGGCGGCGGGTTGTCGCTGTCGTCATCCGCCGGGGGCGCCTGCACCGCCGGCGGCGTCTGCGCCGTTGCGGGGGGCGTCTGCGCCGCCGCCGGCAAGGCTGCCGCCGCCAGGCCAAGGGCCAGCGCAAGCGGGAGCATCCACGGCCGGCAAGAAGTCACACGCACCTCCGGTATCGGAAAGGGGCGCCAGATTAGCGCCCTTGGCCGGTGGGGCAATGGCGATCTGGCCGCGCCCACCGCCGCTCTGCTAGGTTGCCGCGCCAAACCGCGAGGGGAGTGCCATGCCCGCCAGCTACCTGAAGACCATCCGCCTGAACCTTGCCCGCTCGCCGGGCCATCCCGAGGGCAGCGACCAGCACTACTATCGCTTCACCGCGCCGCTCACCGCCGACGGCCACCTCGATCCCGAGGCGTGGAAGAAGAACCGCGACAAGTGCCGCGTCGTGCGCTCGTGGGGCGGCGTCGAGGAAGACATCGGCCATCTCATCCACCGCCCCGGCGGCTCGTGGGGCTTCACCTTCGACATCGAAGGCGACGAGGGCGAGGAGTCCGGCTACCGCCTCGGCAGCCACAAGTTCGATCTCGGCGAATACGTCTCGATCCGCGAAGAGGACGGCAAGGAGTTGACCTTCTGGGTGGCCTCGGTCGTCGATGCCTGAAGCCAGAACTGCGGCGCGCCTGATCGCGGACGCGCTGGTCGCCAACCGCATCGAGCGCGTCTTCTGCGTTCCCGGCGAGAGCTACCTCGCGCTGCTCGATGCCCTCCACGACACGGACATCGCGGTCATCGTCTGCCGCCATGAGGGCGCCGCCGCGATGGCCGCCGAGGCCTACGGCAAGCTCACCGGCCGCCCCGGGGTGGCGCTGGTGACGCGCGGCCCGGGCGCCACCAACGCCAGCGCCGGCGTCCACATCGCCCGCCACGATTCGACGCCGCTCATCCTGTTCGTCGGGCAGGTGCCGCGCCGCAATCTCGGCCGCGACGCCTTCCAGGAGATCGACGTCGCCGCCTTCTTCGCGCCGATCGCCAAGGCCGTCGACGTCATCGACCGCGCCGATCGCGCGCCCGAGGTCGTGTCGCGCGCCTTCCACGTCGCGACCTCCGGCCGACCCGGCCCGGTGGTCATCGCGCTCCCCGAGGACGCGTTGCGCGAAACCGCGACCAGCGCCGACCTAAAACCATGGGTCCAGGTTCACACCCATCCCGGCCTCACCTTCATGGCCCAGCTCCAGAAGATGCTGTGGGCGGCCGAGCGCCCGCTCGCCATCGTCGGCGGCTCGCGCTGGGGCGAGCCCGCCGTCGCCGGCTTCCGCCGCTTCGCCGAGCGTTTCGATCTGCCGGTCGCGGCATCCTTCCGCCGCCAGCATCTGTTCGACAATGACCACCCGAATTACGCCGGCAGCCTCGGCGGCGGCGCCAACCCGAAGCTGCTGGATCGCATCCGCGCCGCCGACGTGCTGCTCGTCGTCGGCGGCCGCATGGGCGATTTCCCGAGCGCCGGCTACACCCTCATCGACATTCCGGAGCCCAAGCAGGCGCTGGTCCACGTCCACCCCGGCGCCGAGGAGCTCGGCCGCCTCTACCGCCCGACGCTCGCCATAAACGCCAGCCCGGCGGCGTTCGTCTCGGCGCTGGAAAGCCTCCAGCCGCCCCACCGCGCCATCGCCTGGACCGCGCACACCAAGGCCGCCCGCGCCGATTACGAGGCGTGGTCCGCGCCCGTCGCCAATCCTGGCCCGGTACAGTTGGCCGAGATCGTGGCCTGGCTGCGTTCCCGGTTGCCTGACGATGCCATCGTCACCCTCGGCGCCGGCAACTACACCCTCTGGGTCCAGCGCTTCTTCCGCTACCGCCGTCACCACACCCAGCTCGCCTCGACTTCCGGCAGCATGGGCTACGGTCTCCCGGCGGCGCTGTCGGCGAAGCTCGCCCATCCGTCCGTCCCCGTCGTCTGCTTCGCCGGCGACGGCGATTTCCAGATGACCGCCAACGATTTCCAGACCGCCGTGCAGTTCGGCGCCGCGATCGTGGTCGTGGTCGTCAACAACGGCGTCCACGGCACCATCCGCATGCATCAGGAGCGGAATTATCCCGGCCGTCAGGTTGCCACCGCGATCACCAGCCCGGACTACGCCGCGCTCGCCCGTGCCCATGGTGGCCACGGCGAGACGGTCGCCCGCACCGAAGATTTTGCCGCCGCCTTCGAGCGCGCGCTGGCGAGCGCCGGGCCCGCTATCATCGACCTCAAGTTCGATCCGGCCGCGAGCACGCCGGCCGCGACGCTGGCCGAAGTGCGGAGCCGCGGCGCCCCGCCGGACGACAGCGAGTGACGCTGGAGTTCCGTCCCGTCACGCCGGCAAACCGCGCCGCGTTCGAGGCGTTCTTTTCTTCTCCCGGCGCGCCGCACTTCTGCTGGTGCATGGTCTGGCGCCGCACCGCCGCCGAGGCGAAGCACCACACCGGTCCGGAGCGAAAGGCGCAGATGATGGCGCGCATCGCCGCCGGAAATCCGGTCGGCCTCCTCGCATACGAGGGCGATGCCGCCGTCGGCTGGGTGTCCGTCGCGCCGCGCGACACCTACCGCAATATGGGCGGCCCGCCGCCCGCGCCCGGCGAGGCCATCTGGTCGATCGTATGCTTCTTCATTCCACGCCGGCGCCGCGGGCAGGGCACCTTCCGCCAGCTCATCGCCGGCGCCGTCGACTACGCCAAGGGCGAGGGCGCCACGGTCGTCGAGGCCTACCCGGTTGATCGCGATGCGCCGAGCTACCGCTACATGGGTTTCGTCGACGTCTTCGCCGCGGCCGGCTTTCGCGATGAGGGCATGGCCGGCAGCCGCCGCCACGTCATGCGGCTCACGGTCGCCTAGAGCAAACTCCCCTGCGAGCCGTCGTCGCCACCGCCGCGCTTGCGCTTCGGCGGCTGCGTCAGCCCGTTCGACACCGCCGCGACGTGCCCGTCGCCGAATTCGATGTCGAGCCTTTTCCCCCGTGGCACCGCCGCCGCCGAGCGCACCGGCTCGCCGTCGACCGAGACGAGGGCAAAGCCGCGCGCCAGCACGCTGCGATACGACACCACGTCGAGCAGCTTCGCCACGGCATCGAGCCGCGCCACCAGCCGCCGCAGCAGCGCGACCACCGCCGTCCGTCCGCGGTTGTCGACGGCCGCCAGCCGCTCGCCGGCGCGCGTCACCGCCGCGGTCAGCCCGCCGAGCGACAGCCGCCCTGCCGCGCGCTCGAAGGCCGTGCGGTGGACGCGCGCGTTGGCGGTGAGCGCGAGCACCAGCCGCGCCGCGATTTCATCGGCGCTCCGCCGCGCGCTGGCGAGGAGATCCTCCGGCCGCGCCAGCATGCGCGCTGCGGCGCGAAGCTCCCGCTGCCCGGCTTCGATGCGCCTGAGCGCCGCCGCGCCAAGCCGGCCGTCATATCCACCGAGCGCGGCGACGAGTTCGGAGCGCACCGGCACCGCCATCTCGGCCGCCGCCGTCGGCGTCGGCGCGCGCTTGTCGGCGGCAAAATCGATCAGCGTGAAGTCGGTCTCGTGGCCGACCGCCGAGATCAGCGGGATCAGCGAGGCCGCCGCGGCGCGCACCACGATTTCCTCGTTGAAGCTCCACAGGTCCTCGAGGCTGCCGCCGCCGCGCGCCACGATGATGAGGTCCGGCCGCGGGTAGCGTCCGCCGGCGGGCATGGCGTTGAAGCCGGCGATCGCCGCCGCGATTTCCGCCGCCGACGTCTCGCCCTGCACGCGCACCGGCCACACGATCACCTGCGTCGGGAACCGGTCGGCGAGGCGGTGGAGGATGTCGCGGATGACGGCGCCGGTCGGCGATGTCACGACGCCGATCACGCGCGGCAGGTAGGGCAGGGCCTTCTTGCGGCCGTCGGCGAACAGCCCTTCGGCGGCAAGCGCCTTCCGTCGTGTTTCGAGCAGCGCCATCAGCGCGCCGACGCCGGCCGGCTCCATTGCGTCGATGACGAGCTGGTACTTGGATTGCCCCGGGAAGGTCGTCAGCCGCCCGGTGGCGATCACCTCGACGCCCTCCTGCGGCTTGAAGCGCAGCTTCGGCATGGTCAGCCGCCAGACCACCGCCTCCAGCCGCGCCCCGGCGTCCTTCAGCGAGAAGTAGGCGTGGCCGGAAGAGTGCGTGCCCTTGAAGCCGGAGATCTCGCCGCGCACGCGCACGTAGCCGAACGTGTCCTCGACCGTGCGCTTCAGCGCCGCCGAGATTTCGGTGACGGAGTACTCGCCGACATTGGCGGCCGGCGCGGCGGCGGCAAATTCGCTCATGCCCGAGACCTGACGCCGTTAGCCGCGCCGGTCAAGCTGGCCCTTTCCCTCTCCCCTTGTGGGAGAGGGCTTCGCCCCTTGTGAGCGTGGCGAACTAGGCGCGAAGGGTGAGGGGGCGCACCCGCCCCCTACGGCATCACCGGCGGCGCGAAAACGTTGTACGGCGAGGTCGGCTTCTGCCCCGGCGGCACGTAGTCCGGCGCCGGATTGCCGAGCGGCTTCAGCGTGGCGATGTACTGGTAGAGCGAGCGCATCTGGACTTCGTCCAGCGCATGCACGTTGTAGAACGGCATCGGCGGCCGCGCCGAGAACGTCTGCAGGAATTGCACCCAGGCGTCCTCGCTCATCGTCGAAGCCAGGATGCGGAGGTTGAACGCGTAGGTCGTGCCCCACGGGCCCTGGTAGCCGACCGGGTTGCCGGCAAGCGCCGTGTCCGGATTGATGACGCCGCCCTTCTCGCCGTAGTCGGCCGTGTGACAATCCTGGCAGCCGCCGATGATCGAGACGGTCTTGCCGTAGTCCGCGTTCGGCGTCGCCGGCTCGTTCGCCTGCGCCACCGTCGCCGCCGCGATCAGCGCCGCGGCCACCGAAATCGTGCGAAGCATCGTTGCCCTCCCAGGGTTCGCTGTGCCGCCGTCAGCGTCGCATATTTCCGCCGCCGGGCACACTGGAACTATTCCGGAATTGTCGTGAAAAACCTGTGACTGTGCTCACGCGGATTGCGCCGGACTTGCCGTCCTCTGCCGGTCGGCCTTAATCCAGCCCATGATTCGCGATTTCGCTGCCACCCGCCTGTTTCTCGACGCGCCACTGTCCGAGGACGCCGCCGTCGACCTCGACGCCCGCCAGGCGAATTATCTGGTCAACGTCTTGCGCATGGCCGACGGCAACGAGGTGCTTGTCTTCAACGGCGCCGATGGCGAATGGCGCGCTCGCCTGGCATCTGCCGGCAGGAAGGCATGGCAGGTCGTGGCGACCGAACAGACGCGCCCGCAGACCCAGCGCCCCGATCTCCACTACCTGTTCGCGCCGCTCAAGCAGGCGCGCCTCGATTACATGGTGGAGAAGGCGGTGGAGATGGGGGCCGGGCAGCTCCGCCCGGTCATCACCCGCCACACCCAGGTCACCCGCATCAATCCCGAGCGCATGCGCGCCAACGCCATCGAGGCCGCCGAGCAGTGCGGCATCCTCACGTTGCCCGGTATCGAGGCGCCGGCTTCGCTGTCGGAGATCGTCGGCGGCTGGGAGAAGAACGAAGGCGCCCGCCGTCTCATCTTCTGCGACGAGGGCGAGGAGGGCGCCGATGCCGCAACCGTCCTAGCCGGCCTTGTCGCGGGTACGGTTGCCGACGCGCAGATCGGCGCAACGCCATCCCCTCTCCCCGGCGGGGAGAGGGCTAGGGTGAGGGGGCTCGACCACTCCGAAAAGATCGCCCCGCCGCTCGCCGTCCTCATCGGTCCCGAGGGCGGCTTCGCCGCGGACGAGCGCGCGCTGCTCCGCTCGCGTCCCTTCGTCACGGCGAT
>JBEHXS010000014.1:0-29619 GCA_048498575.1 Pseudomonadota bacterium | reverse complement strand
TAGATCGCTGCGACAGACAATAGGCCGAGGATCGCGGACGGCAGCCGCAGTGTCCATTCGGAGTCGCCGCCGAGCCGCATCGCGATCGCGAGCAGGAAATTATGGAGCGGCGGGTAGTTATCGTGCGCCGTGGCGCGGATGATGTCGATTAAGCTGCCCTGTGCCTCCACCCAGGACGACGCCTCGTCGCGCCAGAAGCTATCGGCGCCAAGATTGTGCACACGCAGGTAGCCGGCCACAATCAGCACGACGGCAAGAATCCAGATCGCCGTCAGCCTCGCGCTACCCGAGGTCGCGCCGGTCGTCGGCGCACTCGCCGTGACGTTCGACATCGATGCCTGTTTCGAAACGGTGTCTGGGTCGTCAGAGTTAGCATCGCCGGCCATTCCGGCAAAGGCGGATGGCATCGGCGTTCACCGACATCTTGATTGCCTCCCGCAAGCTTGACAGCACGGCGGCCAGCCGGGCTCATACGGCGAAGAGGATCGTCCGATGAAGCTGCCGTCGTTCCCGGTCGAAGGTGGGTGCCAATGCCGCGCCGTGCGCTATCGCGTCACCGCGCCGCCGCTCAGCGTCTACAACTGCTATTGCAAGGACTGCCAGCGCGCGAGCGGCGGCACTCATACGATCTCGATGCCGGTGAAGCGCGAGCACTTCGAGGTGATCGCCGGCGATGCGATGACCTACGACCGCGCCGCCGACAGCGGCCGCGTCGTGCGCATGTGCGGCTGCGCGCAGTGTGGCACGAAAATGTGGAACGAGCCGCTGTCGTCGACCGCACTGATCGTGGTGAAGTCCGGCACGCTCGACGACCAGACCTGGGCGGCGCCGGTGGGCAGCATCTGGACGGCCAGCCGGCCGCCGTGGGTGGAGATCGACGAGGCGCAGGTGAACTTCGCCGGCCAGCCGCCGGACCGCCAGGCGATCAACGACGCCTGGGCCCGGCTCGTGGCGCAGGGCTGATCGCCGCTTGACTTGGCGCCCGCAGCTTGGCTCAAAGGCTGATGAAGGCGGGCAAGCGAATCCGCCGCGAGGAACCCGAGGCGGATGACGGTCGCTTTCACCTTTCCCGGACAGGGAAGCCAGGTCGTCGGCATGGGCAAGGCGCTCGCCGACAATTTCTTCGAGGCCGAGGCTGTCTTCGCGGCGGTCGACGAGGCGCTCGGCGAGAAGCTGTCCGACCTGATCTTCGAGGGGCCGCTCGACCGCCTGACGCTGACCGAGAATGCGCAGCCGGCGCTGATGGCGGTGAGCATCGCGGCGTTGCGCGTGCTGGAAGCGAAGGGCGTGCGCATCCGCGACAAGGTATCGTTCGTCGCCGGCCATTCGCTGGGCGAGTATTCCGCCCTGGCCGCGGCCGGCTCGCTCACCGTCGCCGATGCCGCGAAGCTGCTCCGCGTCCGCGGCCGCGCCATGCAGCAGGCGGTTCCCTACGGCGTCGGCGCGATGGCGGCGCTCCTCGGCATGGACCTGGCGGCGGCGCAGGAAGTTGCCGCCGAGGCAGCGCAAGGCGAGGTCTGTCAGGCAGCCAACGACAACGGCGGCGGGCAGGTTGTGATCTCCGGCCACAAGGCGGCCGTGGAACGCGCCATCGAGATCGCCAAGGCAAAGGGCGCCAAGCGCGCCATCCTGCTCCCGGTGAGCGCGCCGTTCCATTCGGCGCTGATGGAGCCGGCCGCGAAGGTGATGGAGATGACGCTGGCTGCGGTGGAGATCCAGCCGCCGGTAGTGCCGCTGGTCGCCAATGTGCTCGCCGCGCCGATCAGCGATCCGGGCGAGATCCGCAAGCGGCTGGTCGAGCAGGTGACCGGCATGGTGCGCTGGCGCGAGTCGGTCGAATGGCTGGCTGGCGCGGGCGTGACGACATTGGTCGAGGTCGGCGCCGGCAAGGTGCTGTCGGGACTGGCGAAGCGCATTGCGCCCGGCGCCGAGGCGATCACCGTCGGCACGCCGGCGGAGATCGATGCGCTGGTGGCGAAGCTCGGATAGGGGACGGCGATGTTCGAACTGAACGGCAAGCGCGCGCTGGTGACGGGAGCCTCGGGGGCGATCGGTGGGGCGATTGCCCGCGCGCTGCACAAACAGGGCGCCAGCGTCGCCCTGTCGGGAACCAAGGTGCCGGCGCTTGAGGCGCTGGCGAGCGAGCTCGCGACCAACGCTTACGTCGTGCCGGCCGATCTGGGTGACAAGGATGCGGTCGAGAAGCTGGTGCCGGACGCCGAAGCGGCGCTCGGCGGCGAGGTCGACATCCTGATCAACAATGCCGGCATGACCCGCGACATGCTGTTCGCGCGGATGAGCGACGACGACTGGCAGAAGGTGCTGGACGTGAACCTGACGGCGGCTTTCCGCCTGTCGCGGGCCGTGCTGCGCGGCATGATGCGGCGCCGCGCCGGGCGCATCGTCTCGATCTCGTCGGTGGTCGGCGTCGTCGGCAATCCCGGGCAGGCGAATTACTCGGCGTCGAAGGCCGGCCTGATGGGCATGACCCGCTCGCTGGCGGCCGAGATCGCCAGCCGCAACGTGACGGTGAACTGCGTCGCGCCGGGCTTCACCGCGTCGGCGATGACGGACGTCCTGAACGACAAGCAGAAGGCCGCGATCATGGAGCGGGTGCCGGCACGTCGTCTTGGGACGCCGGCCGAGGTTGCCGCCGCGGTCGTCTTCCTGGCCTCCGACGAGGCGGCCTACGTCACCGGCCAGACGATCCACGTCAACGGCGGCATGGCGATGATATGATTGAGGAATCGCGGACGAAACCCGTCTGCGCATGGCAGGGTTGATGGCGGATTTCCGCGGCTGGCAATGGCATACGAAGTATGTTACGAGGCTCGCAATTCCGGCGCCGCCCTCGGAATAATCTTCAGCTTATAAGCAATTGGGGTTCCCTAGATGAGCGATATCGGTGACCGGGTTAAGAAGATTGTGGTCGAGCATCTCGGCGTCGACGCCGAGAAGGTGACCGAGAATGCGTCGTTCATCGACGATCTCGGCGCCGACTCGCTCGACACCGTCGAACTGGTCATGGCGTTCGAGGAAGAATTCGGCGTCGAGATTCCGGATGACGCGGCCGAGACGATCCTGACCGTTGGCGACGCCATCGGCTTCCTCGAAAAGAACGCGGGCTGAGCCGAAGCGCCGACGCATGATCCCCGTCAGGGGCAGGCGGGCGCATTGGCAGCGGGCGAATTTCCCATGAGACGTGTTGTCGTCACCGGCATCGGCATGGTCACGCCGCTCGGCTGTGGCGTGGATGCCACCTGGGGCCACGCCATCGCCGGCAAGAGCGGGCTGAGCAAGCTCACCGACTTCCAGGTCGATGATCTCGCCTGCCAGGTTGCCGGAACGATCCCCAAGGGCTCCAAGGCCGACGGCAAGTTCAACGCCGAGGAGTGGCTGGAGCCGAAGGAGATCCGCAAGGTCGATCGCTTCATCATCTACGCCATCGCCGCCGCCGACGAAGCGCTGGACGATGCCGGCTGGCATCCACAGACCAAGGACGACCAGGTCGCGACCGGCGTCCTCATCGGCTCCGGCATCGGCGGCCTGGAGGGCATCGAGGAATCCGCGCACATCCTGCGCGACCGCGGGCCGCGCCGCGTCTCGCCATTCTTCATTCCGGGCCGCCTCATCAACCTGGCGTCGGGCAACGTTTCGATCCGCCACGGCCTCAAGGGCCCGAACCATTCGGTCGTCACCGCCTGCTCGACCGGCGCGCACGCCATCGGCGACGCCAGCCGCCTGATCGGGCTCGGCGATGCCGACGTGATGGTGGCCGGCGGAACGGAATCGCCGGTGTGCCGGCTGGCGGTCGCGGGCTTCGCCGCCTGCAAGGCGCTCTCCACGCACTTCAACGACAACCCGACGGCGGCCTCGCGCCCCTATGACCGCGACCGCGACGGCTTCGTCATGGGCGAGGGCGCCGGCGTCGTCGTGCTCGAGGAGCGCGAGCACGCGCTGGCGCGCGGCGCCAAGATCTACGGCGAGGTCATCGGCTACGGCCTGTCGGGCGACGCCTACCACATCACCGCGCCGGCCGAGGACGGCGACGGCGCCGAGCGCTGCATGCGCATGGCGCTGAAGCGCGCCGGCATCACCGCCGACGACGTCGACTACATCAACGCCCACGGCACCTCGACCATGGCCGACGAGATCGAGCTCCACGCGGTCGAGCGTGTCGTCGGCAACGCCGCCGCCAAGATTTCCATGTCGTCGACCAAATCGGCGACCGGGCATCTCCTCGGCGCCGCCGGTGCGGTCGAGGCGATCTTCTCGCTGCTCGCCATCCGCGACAACATCGCGCCGCCGACGCTGAACCTCGACAACCCGTCGGTGGCGACGGCGATCGACCTCGTGCCGCACCAGGCGCGGCCGCGCCAGATCGACGTCGCGCTGTCCAATTCGTTCGGCTTCGGCGGCACCAACGCCTCCCTGATTTTCCGCCGCCACCAGTAGCATCGGGCAGGGGCAGCCGGACCGGGCCTGCGAGGGCCTGAAAGTCGCCGCGCCATCGGCAGTTTTGCGCTTCCCGCTTTCGCCAAAATCGGTGCTATTGTCCCGCCCGGCGAGGCGAATCCGTCAAGCGGCAGAAAGAGTTCGAGTGGCATGGCCGATCTGAGGGTGGACTACCGGCGCGAGCCATTCGTCGACGATGCCGAGGCGCTTTCGAGGCGCCTGTCGTCATCGCTCGGCCGCTCCTCGCCGAAGAGCCCGACCGAGGCCCTTCAGCCCGAGGCGATCCCGCCGCCGCCCCTCCGTTCGCGTGCCGTCCGCCATCCGGTCGTCGTGTTCCTCAATTTCGTGCTGACCGTCGCGATCATCGCGGTGGTTGCCGCGGTTGGCGGCGTGTTCGCCGCCAAGATGCAGTTCGACAAGCCCGGTATGCTCGACCAGCCGCGCACCATCAACGTACCCGCCGGCAGCAGCCTTTCGGCAATCGCCGACGAGCTGCAGAAGGAAGGCGTCATCTCGTCGAAGTGGCTGTTCATCGCCGGCGTCTGGCTGAACCACCAGCAGAGCGCGATGAAGTTCGGCGAATACCAGATCGACGCCAGCGCCTCGATGCACGACATCATGGATGCGATCGCATCCGGCCGCGGCATCCTCTATTCGATCGTCATCCCGGAGGGCCTGACCAGCCAGCAGGTCGTCGACCGCCTGAACGGCGACGACCGGTTGACGGGCGCCATCGCCGCCGTGCCGGCGGAAGGTTCGCTGCTGCCCGAGACCTACAAGGTGACGCGTGGCGAGACGCGGCAGAGCGTGCTTGACCATATGGCGCAGGAGCGCGACCGCGTCGTCGCCGAGGTCTGGGCGCAGCGCGCGCCCGACCTGCCGATCACGACGGAGGACCAGATGGTGACGCTGGCCTCGATCGTCGAGAAGGAGACCGGCATCGCCGACGAGCGCTCGCGCGTTGCCTCCGTCTTCATCAACCGCCTGCGCCTGAACATGCGCCTGCAATCCGACCCGACGGTCATCTACGGATTGTTCCAGGGCGCCGGGAAGCCGCAGGGCTACATGCTGTCGCGCGCCGACATCGAGAAGCAGTCGCCCTACAACACGTACATGATCACCGGCCTGCCGCCCGGCCCGATCGCCAATCCCGGCCGCGCTTCGCTGGAGGCGGTCGCCAACCCGTCGCGCACGCGCGACCTCTACTTCGTCGCCGACGGCACCGGCGGCCATGCCTTCGCCGAGACCTACGAGCAGCACCTGAAGAACGTTGCGCGCTGGCGCGACATCAACGCCAATGCGGGCGCCGCCCTCTCCGGTGGCGCAAGTGCGCCGCCGGCCGATGCCGGCACGGCAGCCGCACCCGCCCCGACCGGCACGACTACCGATGCGCCGGCCACCGGCGCCGCCACTGATACGAGCGGCGCCTCCACCAACAGCGGCGGCAGCGATATGCCGCTGCCGGTGGTGCGGCCGGCCGTCGCCAATCCGCCCGCGCCTCCGCCCAAGGTGAAACCAACCGCCACGCAGAGCCAGGATGCGCCGCTGGCGCTGACCCCGGACGCCGGTGACGCGCCGGATCCGGAAGGCGCCGCCGGGCAATAGGCCGGCGCTCTTGCCGGAAAGCTCGCCGGCGGCTTTCATGGCCGCCGGCCGGCGCGATTCTTCCTTCGGACCCATCGAGGCTGCGCGATGCCCCTGTCCAGTATGACCGGCTTTGCGCGTGCCGACGGCGCCGGCGCCGGCCATCGCTGGACGTGGGAGCTGCGCAGCGTCAACGGCAAGGGGCTGGACGTGCGGCTCCGCCTCTCGCCGGGTTTCGAGTTTCTGGAAGGCGTGGCGCGCGAGCACCTTGGTGCCGGGCTGGTGCGCGGCAACGTGCAGGCGGCGCTCGCCATACAGGCTGAGGGCGGCAGTCTGCATGTGCGCATCAACGAGACGGTGCTCGCCGAGGTGCTGCAGGCGATGGAGCGGATCGGCGAGCGCGTCGAGATACAGCCCCCCACCATGGACGGGCTCCTCGCCGTGCGCGGCGTGGTCGAGACGGTCGAGCCCTTTTCCGACGAGGAGGGCCGCAACGCCCTTGGCGGCCAGATGCTCCGCGACCTCGATACCGCGATCGCCAGCCTGGTCGCCGATCGCCGCCGCGAGGGCCGCGCCATCGCCGCCGTGCTGGCGGCGCGGCTGACCGAGATTGCGCGCCTGACGCGGGCCGCGGAAGCGGCGCCGACGCGCACGCCGGAAGCGATCCGCGCGCGGCTGACCGAGCAGGTCGCGACGCTGCTCGACGCGGCGCCGGCGCTCGACCCCGACCGGCTGCACCAGGAGGCGGTGCTGCTCGCCACCCGCGCCGACATCCGCGAGGAGATCGACCGGCTGGACGCGCACGTCGCCGCTGCCCGTGCGCTGCTGGCCGAGGACGGCGCGGTCGGCCGCCGGCTCGACTTCCTGGCGCAGGAGTTCAACCGCGAGGTCAACACGCTCTGCTCGAAATCGAACGATGTCGCGCTGACCGCGATCGGCCTCGAGCTCAAGGCCACGGTCGACCAGTTCCGCGAGCAGGTGCAGAATCTCGAATGAGCGCGGCGCGGCGGGGATTGATGCTGGTGCTGTCGTCGCCTTCCGGCGCCGGCAAGTCGACGATCGCGCACAAGCTGCTCGACGTCGAGAAGAACATGACGCTGTCGATCTCGGTGACGACGCGCGAGCGGCGGAAAAGCGAGATCAACGACGTCGATTATCACTTCATCACCAGTGAGCGCTTCGCCGCCATGAAGGCGGAGGGCGATCTGCTCGAATGGGCGCTCGTCCACGGCAACTACTACGGCACGCCGCGCGCGCCCGTCGTCGCGGCGCTGGACGAGGGGAGGGACGTGCTCTTCGACATCGACTGGCAGGGCACGCGCCAGCTCAAGGGGGCGATGGGCAGCGACGTCGTCGGCGTCTTCATCTTGCCGCCGTCGATGGCCGAACTCAGGGCCCGGCTGGAGCGGCGGGCGGAGGACGCCCGCGAGGTCATTGACCGGCGGCTGGCAAACGCCCGCACCGAGATCGAGCACTGGACGGAATACGACTACGTGCTGGTCAACCGCGACCTGCAGGAATCGTTCGATGCGGCGCGCCTCATCCTCGACGCCGAGCGCGGCCGGCGCGAGCGGCCGCCGCGTGCGGGCAGCGGCGCCGATCCCTACCGCCGCGAGAACCAGCCGGAACTTGCGGCCTTCGTCGCGGAGCTGGTGAAGGGCACGGCCTAGGCGTCGTCAGCCGGCAAGCGCGACGAAGGCGTTGGTGAGCGCGACGAAGCCGGCGACGTCGATTTCCTCCGCCCGCCGCGTGCCCTCGATGCCGGCGGCGGCCAGCAGGGCAAGCGGATCGGCGCCCAGCGATTTCAGGCTCTGCCGGAGCATCTTGCGGCGCTGGCCGAAGGCCGCCGCGACGACGCGTTCGAGCGCGGCCGGATCGCAGGCGAGCGGCCGTGGCCAGGGGATGAGCTGGACAACCGAGGACGTGACCTTGGGCGGTGGCGTGAAGGCGCTGGGCGCGATATCGAACAGGATCTCGGCGTTGCTCCGCCAGCCGGCGAGCACGGCCAGGCGGCCGTAACTGTCATCGCCGGCCTTCGCCACGATGCGTTCGGCGACCTCGCGCTGGAACATCACCGTCAGCGACTCGTACCACGGCGGCCACGGCTCGGCGCGCAGCCAGCCGACGAGGAGCGGCGTTGCGATGTTGTAGGGCAGGTTGGCGACGACCAGCGTGCGGCCGTGCGCGAGCGCCGCCATGTCGGTCTCCAGCGCATCGCCGGGAACGATCGTAAGGCGGCCGGGATAGGCGTCGGCGATTTCGGCGAGCGCTGCGAGGCAGCGATCGTCGCGCTCGATGGCGACGACGTGCCCGGCACCTTCGGCGAGCAGCGCGCGCGTCAGCCCGCCCGGCCCCGGCCCGACCTCGATGACGGTGGCGTCGGTCAGGCGGCCGGCGGCGCGGGCAATGCGCGCGGTGAGGTTGAGATCGAGAAGGAAGTTCTGGCCGAGCGACTTCTTCGCGGCGATGCCGTGCTTCGCGATGACCTCGCGGAGCGGCGGCAGGCCGTCGATCTGGCTCATGTGGCGGATTGGTTGCGGGTGAGCTCCGCCGCCATGCGGAGCGCCGCCGCGAGACTGGACGGATCGGCCTTGCCGGTGCCGGCGATATCGAACGCCGTGCCGTGGTCGGGCGAGGTGCGCACGAAGGCGAGGCCGAGCGTGACGTTCACGGTGCGGGTGAAGTTGATGGTCTTGGCCGGGATTAGCGCCTGGTCGTGATACATGCAGAGCGCGGCGTCATACGCGGCGCGCGCCGTCGGGTAGAACATGGCGTCGGCCGAGAACGGCCCGCGCGCGTCGACGCCGAGGGCGCGAAGCTCAGCGACGGCGGGACGCACGATCAGTTCGTCCTCCTCACCGAGCGCGCCGTTCTCGCCGGCATGCGGGTTAAGCCCGGCGACGGCGATCCGCGGGTTGGGGATGGCGAAGCGACGGCGGAGGTCGCCGGCCAATATGCGGCCGGTCTCGACGATGAGCGGCTGGGTGAGCGTGGCGGCGACGGCGTGAATCGGGATGTGGATCGTCACCGGCACGGCCTTGAGCTCCGGCCCGGCCATCATCAACACCGGGCGCGCCGGTATGCCGGTCCATGTCGCCGACAGCGTGCCTAGAAACTCGGTGTGGCCGGGGTGCTGGAAGCCCGCGGCGTAGAGCGTCTTCTTCGAAATCGGCGCGGTGACCACCGCACTGGCGGCGCCGGCACGGACATCGCCGACGCTGCGCGCGATGGCTTCGATCACGGCCTGCGCGTTGGCCGGATCCGGCACGCCGGCCCGGGCCTTCACCGGCGTCGCGAGCGGTACTACCGGCAGCGCGCGCTGGAAGACGGCAACGGCGCGGTCCGACGAGACGGCTTCGACCTGGACGTTGAGGTTGAGCGCGGCGGCGCGCTCGGCGTAGAGCGCGACATCGCCCAGGCAGTAGAATGGCGGCAGGGCAAATTCGGCGCGGCGCGCCCAGGCAAGCAGCGTGACATCCGGGCCAATCCCGGCCGGCTCGCCCATGGTCAGGGCGAGCGGCGGAAGCGCGGGGCCGGATGCCATTGGCTAGCGGTACTCGATAATGGCGCGGTCGCGCAATTCCTTAAGGTAATCCTTGCCGAGGCCGTCTGCCTGCTTGGCGTAGAGGCTGTTCTCGGCCTCGGCGCGGGCGCCCTCGCTGCTCTGGATGGCCTGCGACGCGCACACCGCGATCAGCTCGATGCCGTCGTCCGTACGCGTCGGCGGTGCAGTCGAGCCGACGGCGGTCTTCTGGATGGAGTCGCCTTCCGGGCCGCTGAGCTGGGTGGAATCGCGCCGGCCGACGTCCTTGACCACGACGCCGCGCAGGAGCTTCGCCTTGTCGAGGCTCTTGTCGCAGCCGGGGAAGGCCTGACGGAACGCCGCGGCTTCCTGCTGGCGCTGGGCGTAGACGCCCGGCGAAGAGCCCTTGGGCACCACGAAGACGATCTGCTGCAGCGTGAACTCGTGGATGGTCAGCGCATTCGGGTCCTTGCCGCTGACCAGCGCGTTGATGTCCTCGCTCGTGACCTTGGCCTTCTGCTGCGTGCGCATTTGCACGAGCTGGCTCCACGAGATCTGCGCGCTCAGGCGCTTCTTCAGCGTATCGGCCTGGATGCCTTCGCTGCCGAGCGCCTGGGTGAGGCCGGCGGGCGTCATCTTGAGATGGCTCGCGATCGAGGCGAAGGCGGCGTCGACCTGCGCCTGCGGCACGCTGATGCTGGCACGCTGCGCTTCAAGTCCCTCCAGCGTCTCGTCGATGAGGTCGCTCTGCGCGCTTTCCTTCGTCGCCTTGGCGCCGCCGAGGCGCATGAGCCGCATGCGCTGGTCGATGTCGTAGGCGGTGATCGGAACGTCGTTGACCAGGATCGGAATCGAGCTGCCCGCGCCCTTGGGCAGCGGCGGCACGACTTCCGGCACCGGCGGCGGCGTGGTCGTCGCGACGGCGGCCTCCACGGGCGCTGAAGTCTTGGAGCTGTTGCAAGCCGCAAGCGTGAACGCGCAGGCTGCAACGAAGACTGCGGCGGTAACGGCAGAAAGACGGCTGGGCGACGACAAATTCGATCCGGCGGAAAGTTCCGCGCGTGGCGAAACGGTGAAATGAACGCCGCAAAATAGCATGCGGCGAGGGCGGACGACGAGGGGCGACTCGAAGATGCGCACACCCTGCGCACGGGCCGCGATAATCACGGGGATTAGGGCGAAATCATGAGACGGCTGAGCGGCTTTTCCGCGCGCCGGCGCCGGGTAAAGCGGCGGTGCCGCTTACCCGCCGGCGCCGCGGCCGTCCGTCATTTGCCCTCGTAGTTGTCCGCCACCAGCCGGTCGAGCAGGCGCACGCCCCAGCCCGACGACCACGAGCGGTTGATGTCGGTCTGCGGCGAGCCCAGCGCCACGCCGGCGATGTCGAGGTGCACCCACGGCGTGTCCTTGACGAAACGCTTGATGAAATGCGCCGCCGTGATCGAGCCGGCGTCGCGGCCGGCGGCGTTCTTCACGTCGGCGAATTTCGAGTCCATGGCCTTGTCGTATTCCTTGGCAAGCGGCATGCGCCACACCAGCTCACCGGTGGCAACGCCCGCCGCGCCGAGCGCGGCCGCGAGGCCATCGTCGCTCGCAAACATGCCGGCGATCTGGTGCCCGAGCGCCACGATCATGGCGCCGGTCAGCGTCGCGAGGTCGATGATGAACTTCGGCTTGAAGCGATCTTCCGTGTAGGCGATCGCGTCGGCCAGCACGAGACGGCCCTCGGCGTCGGTGTTGATGATCTCGATGGTCTTGCCGGTCATCGCGGTGACGATGTCGCCCGGCCGCTGGGCGGCGCCGTCCGGCATGTTCTCGACCACGCCGATGACGCCGATGGCGTTGACCTTGGCCTTGCGGGCGGCGAGCGCCGACATGAGCCCGGTCACCGCTGCGGCGCCGGCCATGTCGCCCTTCATGTCCTCCATGCCGCCGGCCGGCTTGATCGAGATGCCGCCGGTATCGAACACGACGCCCTTGCCGACGAAAGCGACCGGCGCATCCTTCGCCTTGCCGCCGTTCCAGCGCATGATCACCAGCCGCGGCGGCCGGGCGGAACCCTGCGCCACGCCGAGGAGCGCGCGCATGCCAAGCTTGGTCAACTCCTTCTCGGTCAGCACCTCGACCTTGAGGCCGGTGGTCGCGAGCGCCTTGACGCGATCGGCGAACTCGACCGGGCCGAGCACGTTCGGCGGCTCGTTGACCAGATCGCGGGCCATCAGCACGCCGTCCGCGATCGCATTGCGAGCCGTCCACGCGGCCTTGACTGCGACGACGTCGGCAACCGCGATCGCGATATCCACCGGCGCCTTCGGCGCGTCTTCCTCGCGCTTGCGATAGTTGTCGAAGGCGTAGGCGCGGAGCCGGATGCCGAGCGCGAAATCGGCCGCCGCATCCGCCGTGACCTCGGCCTTCCCGGGAAGCTCCAGCGCGATCGTCGCCTTCTTCACGCGGCCAAGCGCGCCGAAGGCCGCGCCGCCCAAATTGATCCAGTCGCCGGCGGCAATGTCGGCGGTCTTGCCGACGCCGATGACGAGAAGCCGGTCGAGCTCGGTGCCGGCCGGGGTGATCAGGTCAAGCGTCGACTTGGGCTTGCCCTTGAACTCGGCGGCAGCAGCGGCGCGCTTGACCAGCTTGTCGAGGCCGAGCGCGAGCGCGCCCTTCGCCAGCGCGAGATTTTCATCGGCGAGCACGACGAGAGTGTCGGCGGGCTTTCCGCCGGCTTTGACGAACGAGATACGGGCGAGATCGGTCATGGGCAGGGTTTCCGGGCGGCTTCTTGTCGGAGGCGGAAGGGAGGATCACGCGGGCAGGCCGCAGACGCACAGGTGACATAACGTCCGCGCACCGCCGTTTGCAAGGAGTTGCGCGGCGCCGGGCCGCCCCCCCATAATCGCGCCGGGGCGGGTGCTTCGCCCGCCTGCCCAAGGCCGACATGAAGCTGATCGAGCGCTACATCTTCCGGAAGCTGGTCAGCTCCAGCCTGCTCACCTTCATTGCGCTTGGGGCGATGGTCTGGCTGAGCCAGGCGCTCGGGCAGTTCGATCTGGTCACTGCCGACGGGCAGGGCATCTCGACGTTCCTCATCGTTTCGGCGCTGCTCGTCCCGGTGCTGATCGCGATCGTCTTCCCGATCGCCCTGCTGATCGCGGTCATCTACACGTTCATGTCGATGAACGGCGACTCCGAGCTCGTCGTCATCAACGCCAGCGGCGCGCGCCAGTGGACCGTGCTGAAGCCGGTGCTGATGATTGCCGTCCTCGCCACCATCGCGGTCGGTGCGATGACGCTTTACTTCTCGCCGCTCGCCCTGCGCTCGTGGGAGGTCCTGATTACCAACGTGCGCGGCAACATCATCACCCAGTTCATGCAGGAAGGCGCCTTCATCCAGCTCACGCCGAAGCTGACGTTCCACATGCGCAGCCGCAACCAGGATGGTTCGCTGCGCGGCATCTTCGTTTCGGACGATCGCGAGCCCGACAAGACCATTACCTACATCGCCGAGAAAGGGGCGATCCTGGAGAATCCGCTGGGCACGTTCCTGATCATGGCCAACGGCACGATCCAGCAACGCTCCAAGATCGACCAGTCGACGTCGATCATCGAGTTCACGTCGTATGCCTTCGATCTTTCGAGTTTTGCGGCGAGCGCGACCACGCCGACGCTGAAGCCGGTGGAGCGGCCGACGACCTATCTGCTCAATCCCGATCCCGACGACCCGTATTTCCGCGACTCGCCGGGCAAGTTCCGCGCCGAGCTGATCTCGCGCCTTTCGACCCCGCTCTACTGTTTCGTGTTCGCGCTGCTGCCGTTGCTGTTCCTCGGCCAGGCCGAGTCGACGCGCCGCGGCCGCGGGCCGAGCGCCACCGCCGCGGTGCTGCTCGTGCTGATCGTGCGTGTCGGTTCGCTCTTCCTCCCGGTGGAGACCAGCGTCATCGCGCAGATTGCGACGTTCGCGATCCCCATCGGCCTGTCGCTGCTGGCGGCACTGCTCATCCTCGTCGGCGTGCAGTGGCGGCCGCCGCAGGCGCTGGTGGCGTTCGGCGAGGGCATCTACGGGCGCGTCAGCGGGCTGGTCGGCAATCGCGCCGCCGCCGGTGCGAGGTAGGGCGCCGTGTTCGGACGCACGCTCTCCTTCTACTTCGCGCGCCACTTCGCCAAGATGGTCGGCGCGATCTTCCTGCTTGCCTTCGTCATCACGGCGTTGGTGACGTACTTCGAATTCATCAATCGCGCCTTTCAGGGCGAGGGCAGTGCCGGCTTCCTGCTGGCGCTGGTCGCGCTGTTCAAGGTGCCGAGCCTGACGGAGGACTCGCTCCCGTTCGCCGTGCTCTACGGCTCCATTGCCGCCTTCGTGATCGCCAACCGCCGGCTGGAGGTGGTCGTCGCCCGCGCCGCCGGCGTCTCAGCCTGGCAGTTCCTGCTGCCGGCCTGCATTGTCGGGCTGCTGTTCGGCGTGCTGGCGACGACGGTCTACAACCCGCTGGCGGCCGAACTGCGCTCCGTGTCCAACGAGATATCGGCCCAGGTGTTCAGCGACGGCAGCAAGCCGGTGCAGAGCACTGACGGCAACGGCGCTGTCTGGCTCCGCCAGCACTCGGGCGATACCAACGCCATCATCGGCGCCGTCCAGTCGTACGATGGGGGCCTCGGGCTGGTCGGTGCCACCGCCTACGTCTTCGACGGCTCGGACCACTTCCGCGAACGGGTGGACGCCCCTACCGCCCATTATGCTCCGGGAGCATGGCATTTCAGCAACGCCACCGTCACGGCGCTCAACGCCAATCCGAAACAGGTAGCCGACTATGAGCTTTCCACGGACCTGTCGCCAAACGAGGTGAAGCAAACCTTCTTGCAGCTTGATTCGGTTTCGTTTTGGACGCTGCGCGATCTGGCCGCTTCTGCTCGCCGCGCGGGACTCTCAACGGACCAGTATGACCTCCAGTACAATGTGCTGCTCTCGAAGCCGATTCTCCTTTTGGCAATGGTACTTATCGCCGCCAACGTATCGCTGCGTTTCTCGCGCTCGCGCGACCTCGGAAGGGTGATTATTGCTGGCGTTGGGGTAGGCTTCATGCTCTATGTTGTGACGAAGATTGCGTGGGATTTGGGCAGCGGCGGGCTGGTTTCGCCGACGCTGGCTGCCTGGCTCCCCGCCGTCGTCGCCACGTTGGCGGGGGTCACGGTGCTTCTGCACCTGGAGGACGGATGAGGGGGGCGCAGCCGCGCCGCGACGGGGTCATGCTGCGCGTCGGGGCGATGGTCATTGCCGCGGCGCTTTTTTCGCTCGTCGCGATGGCAGTGCCCTCCGGCGCCCGGGCTGAAACCGCCGCCATCGATGCGCCCGTGCCGTTCGCCGTGGCCAAGCCCGCGCCCGGCGAGAAGATGCTCGTTGAAGCCGATCAGATGGTCTACGACTACGACCGCAATCAGGTCGCGGCGGTCGGCAACGTCAAGGTCTACTACGCGGGCTACACCCTCGAGGCCGAGAAGCTCACCTACAACAAGGGCAACGGCCGCCTGATCGCCACCGGCAACGTGAAGCTGGTCGACCCCAGCGGCGCCGCCTTCTACTCAGAATATTTCGACGTCACCGACAATTTCCGCGACGGCTTCGTGCAGTCGCTGCGCGTCGACACACCCCAGCGCACGCACTTCGCCGCCGACAAGGCGGAGCGGGTGGGCGGCAGCGTGACGACGTTCACCAACGGCACCTACACCGCCTGCGAGACCTGCGCGGAACACCCGGAGCGGCCGCCGCTCTGGGACGTGAAGGCTGAGAAGATCGTGGCCAACCAGCAAGAGCACATGATCTACTTCACGAACGCGTCGCTGGAGTTCTTCGGCCAGCCGATCGCGTACCTGCCGTACTTCGGCGTGCCGGACTCGACCGTGAAGCGCAAGAGCGGCTTCCTGACGCCGGGCTTCGGCTACTCGGCGCATCTCGGCGCCTTCGCCTCGGTGCCGTACTACTGGGCGCTCAATCCGAGCTACGACTTCACCTTCACGCCGACCTTCCTCACACGCCAGGGCGTGATGCTCGAGGGTGAGTTCCGCCAGCGGCTGACCAATGGCCAGTACACGATCCACGTCGCCGGCATCGACCAGCTCGCGCCCGAGGCATTCTCCGGCACGCCGGGCGACGCCACGCTGCGCGGCGCGCTTCGCACCACCGGCGATTTCAACCTGAACCAGGATTGGACGCTGGGCTGGGACGGCACGTTGCTTTCGGACCGCTCCTTCACGCGCGACTACAACATCATCGATTCCGACTCGGCGATCACCACCTCGACGATCCACCTGACCGGCATCCACGATCGCAACTACTTCGAGGCGCGGAGTTCGTACTACCAGGTGCTGACCGATCCCTCGGCGGCGCCGATTTCCGACCCCGGCCTCTACGACCAGCAACGCCAGGCGTGGGTGGCCCCGGTGATCGATTCCGAGCGCCAGTGGGACGACGTCGCGGGCGGCGAAGTCACGCTGACGACCAACGTCGCCAACGTGCAGCGCGAGGAAGACGATCCCTTCATGATCGGCTCCGACACCTACTACCACGGCGTCGCCGGCAGCGAAGTCCGCGCCACCCAGGAGGTCGATTGGCAGCGCCGCTTCGTAACGCCGGGCGGCCAGGTGTTCACGCCATTCGCTTCGCTGCGTGGCGACGCGTTCGCGCTGAACGGCACTACGGCGCTGGGGCCGGATACGACCGCCTTCCGCGTCACGCCGGCGGTCGGCTTCGAGTGGAGCCTGCCGCTCCTGATCTCGGGCCCGAACACCACGCAGATCCTTGAGCCGATCGTCCAGGTGATCGCGCGGCCGAACGAGATCGATTCCGGCAACCTGCCGAACAACGACGCGCAGAGCCTGGTGTTCGACGTGTCGAACCTGTTCGATCGCGACAAGTACTCCGGCTACGACCGCGTCGAGACCGGCACGCGCGCCAACATCGGCGTCCACTACAACAGCACCTTCGCCAACGGCGCCTCGGTCGACGGCACCTTCGGCGAGTCCATCCAGCTCGCCGGCGCCAATCCTTACGCCGCGGCCGACACCTCGAACGTCGGCGCTTACTCGGGCCTCGAAAGCAACTTCTCCGACTATGTCGCCGGGCTCGCGCTGGACAGCGGCGTCGGCCCGCGGATCGAGGGCCGTGCGCGCTTCGATCACACCAATTTCAACGTCAACCGCGTCGAGCTGCAGGCGACGAGCGCGCTCGGCCCGGTCACTGCCTCCGCGGCTTACCTCTATCTTCGCGAGAACCCGAACGACGGCCTGCTGACGCCGTCCTCGGTGGTGCGTGGCGCCGCCTCGGTCAATCTCTCCGAAAACTGGCGCGCCTTCGGTACCATGACCTACGACATCGCCAAGACATCGATCGCCAGCGACTCCTTCGGCTTCGCCTTTGACAACGATTGCCTCACGCTGTCCTTTGCCTACGGCGAGACCTATGCCAGCGACCAGCCGAGCCGCACGTTCGACTTCCGCCTCGCGCTGCGCACGTTCGGGGGTAGCGCCATTTCGAGCAACCTGAACAGGATGTCGTACTAGGCACGGGGGCCGGTGCGGTGCGCGTCGGTGCGCGGCGCTATTCTGTAAAGCCACTGGGCGGGTTGGGCCCGCGAGCCGCATGACCGAGATTCTGTTTTATCACCTCCAGAGCCAGCCCCTCGAGCAGGTGCTGCCCGGGCTGCTCGAGCGCAGCCTCGAACGGCAGTGGCGCGTCGTGGTGCAGGTCGGCTCGGAGGAGCGGCGCGACGCTCTCGACGCGCACCTGTGGACCTATCGCGACGACAGCTTCCTGCCGCACGGCACGGCCAAGGAGGCGCGCGCGAGCGAACAGCCCGTCTGGCTGACCGCCGCCGATGACAACCCGAACGGTGCGACGGTGCGCTTTCTTGCCGATGGCGCCACGACGGCGGACCACGCTGCCTACCAGCGCGTGGTGATCCTGTTCGACGGCAACGACCCCGACGCCGTCGATCGCGCCCGCGGGGAATGGACGACGGCCAAGGCCGCCGGCCACGACGCCACCTACTGGCAGCAGACGCCGAACGGCCGCTGGGAGAAGAAGGCGTAGGGCATGGGGCGCCCCGCATTTCTCGTCAGGGCCGAAATCCGGGACGCTGACGCCAAGACCTTTGCCTTCGCTGCACAAAAGACGATGTACGGCGGCAAGCGCATTGCAGCCGGCGACCTCATCTTCGTGTTTGCGAGCGAGACCGAGGGCGGCCACGGCCTGCTGGCGCAGGGCGTCGTTACGTCGGCGAAAGCGGTCGCGCGGAAGCCCGGGATCGAACGGCAGACTCCGCGCGTGACGATCGTGGTCCGCCGCACGGCGACGGCAACGCGTCCGCTTGGGCGCGACGACCTGAAGCGATTCACAGCCTGGGATGATGGGCGTCCGGAAACCGAGATCAATTTCAAGTTCTATCGCCAGGCGACGAACAAGATCGGCAGCATTTCTGACGAAGCGGCGGCGTTCCTCGTCACGTTCTTCTGAGCCGCCGTCGCTACTCCGCTGCCTGTGCTTCCTCGACCGCCGCGGTAGCCGCAAGCCAGGTGTCCTCCGCCGCGGCGATGGTGCGGACGAGGTCGGCGCGCTCCTTCGCCAGAAAGGCGGCGTCGAGCGGACGGTTGTAGAGCTTCGGGTCGGCGAGCTTCTGGTCGAGCGCCGTGAGATCCTTCTGGAGTTTGGCGATCTTCGTCTCGGCTTCCTTCACCCGCTTGCGGAGCGGCGCCGTTTCCTCGCGCCGCTTCGCGGCGTCGCGGCGGCGCTCCTGTCCGTTGCCGCCGGCAATCGAGGCTTGCGTGGCGCGGGTCGGCGAGCGGCCCTGGCGGGAGTCCAGGACCATGGTGCGGTAATCGGAGAGGTCGCCGTCGAAGGGGCGGACCGTGCCGTCCGCGACCAGCCACAGGCGGTCGACGGAGGCCTCCAGCAGATGGCGGTCGTGGCTGATGAGAATGACCGCCCCGGTGTAATCGGCCAGCGCCGCGACCAGCGCCTCGCGGCTGTCGATGTCGAGGTGGTTGGTCGGCTCGTCGAGGATCATCAGGTTCGGGCCGGTGAAGGTCGCGAGCCCAAGCAGCAGCCGCGCCTTCTCGCCGCCGGAGAGATCCTTCGCCGGGGTGTCCATCTTCTGGCGCGTGAAGCCCATGGCGCCGGTCCGCGCGCGCACCTGCGCCTCGAAGGCATCCGGCATCAGCTCGCGGATGTGGTCGTAGGCGGATTGGGCCGGGTTCAATTCGTCGAGCTGGTGCTGGGCGAAGTAGGCGACTTCCATGCGGTGCAGGCGCCGCACGCGCCCATCCATCGCCGGCATGCGCCCGGCGATCAGCTTGGCCAGCGTCGACTTGCCGTTGCCGTTGGAGCCGAGGAGGCCGATGCGGTCGTCGTCGTCGATCCGGAGGTTCAGTTTGCGCAGCACCGGCACACCCGGCGTGTAGCCGACCGAGACGTCCTCGTAGGTGATGAGCGGCGGCGCGATCGGCTTTGCCGGCTGCGGGAAGGAGAACGGCAGGATGCTGTCGTCGGCGATCGCTGCGATCGGCTCCATCTTCTCCAGCATCTTGAGGCGCGATTGCGCCTGCCGCGCCTTCGATGCGGTGTAGCGGAAGCGGTCGACGAACGACTGCATGTGGGCGCGCTGTTCGTCCTGCTTGTGCTTCGCCTTGACCTGGAGTGCCTGCCGCTCGCGCCGCTGGCGGTCGAAGGAATCGTAGCCGCCGCGGTAAAGCGTGAGCTTGCCCTGGTCGAGATGGACGATCATCTCGACGGCGCGGTTGAGCAGGTCGCGGTCGTGGCTGATCATCAGCACTGTGTGCGGATAGCGCGCGATGAAATTTTCGAGCCACACCGTTCCCTCGAGGTCGAGGTAATTGGTCGGCTCGTCGAGGAGCAGGATGTCCGGCTCGGTGAACAGGGTCGCTGCGAGTGCCACCCGCATGCGCCACCCGCCGGAGAGCGCCGAGCAGGGACCGTGCTGCGTCGCCTCGTCGAAGCCGAGGCCGGCGAGGATCGAGGCCGCCCGCGCCTCGGCCGAATGGGCGCCGATGTCGGCAAGCCGCGTGTGGATCTCGGCGATGCGATGGGGGTCGTCGGCCGTCTCGGCCTCGGCCAGCAACGCGCCGCGCTCGGTATCGGCCGCCATCACGACGTCGATCAGCGCCTCCGGGCCACCCGGCGCCTCCTGCGCTACCTGGCCGATACGCGAGTGCTTGGAGCGGCTGACCGAACCGCCTTCCGGGCCGATTTCCCCCGAAATCAGCCGGAACAGCGTCGTTTTACCCGCGCCGTTCTTGCCGACGAGGCCGGCTTTGGCCCCGGTCGGGAGCGCAACCGTGGCGTGGTCGATGAGCAGGCGCTCGCCGATGCGGTAGGTGAGGTCGTTGATATGCAGCATGGCGGCGCCCTTGTGCCGCGCCGCGTGCCCGAGGGCAATGGCGAAGACACGACGAAAGTCAGGGTGGGATGTAAGGCAATATTTACGCCGCAGCCGCACATTGCCGCCGTCGACGGGCCGCAACTACAGGCGACAGATGGCGTTCAAAGGGTGTCGGGAAGCCGCGGCCGTCACAGCCGCCGTCCTGGTCCTCATCGAAATCATCGCGCCGCTGATCGGCGCCACGCCCCCGCACGAGACGCTGCCGTCGCTGCTTTCCTCGCCGCTTGGCATGACGACGATCGTGATCGTCCTGATCGCGGTCGATGCCCGCGAGAGGACGATTGTCCTGCGCCTGGCCCTTGGCGCTGCCGTGCTGTCGGGTGGGCTGGCGTTGGCGCTGCGCTTCCCGGTGGCGGAAGCCGCCGGCATCGGCGGCGTCGCCATCCCGCTGGTCACGGCCGCCTATCTTGTCTTCCGGATCGTGCGCACGGCTGGCGCCGAGCGTAGCGCCTACGTCGACCTGCTTGCCGCAGCGTCGATCATTGCCTTGTGCGCCCCGACGATGCTGTTCTGTCTCGAGCTGTCGGCGCACTATTTCAATCCGATCTACGACGCGCTTTATATCCGCATCGATGAGCTCTTCGGCGTCCAGCCGGCGGCCGTCGTCGCCTACTTGTTCCGTGACTTCCCGCCGCTCGGCCTGCTGTGCGGCGCCGTTTATCTGATGCTGCCGATGGCTCAGGCGACGGTTGCCGGGCTGGAGGCGCGCAATCCGCGCGGCACGCCGGGCCTCGGCATTCTGCCCGGCTTCCTCGCTACCGCCGTGATCGGCTACGCGCTCTACGCGATCATGCCGGCAATCGGGCCGCTGGAATATCTCGGCCACGCCTTCCCGATGCTGCATATCGGTCGCGACTATCTGACGAAGAGCTCGGAGATCGACACGAACCAGTTCGATCTCCGCGGTGCCATGCCGTCGCTCCACATCACCTGGGCGACGCTCCTGTTCTTGGCGACGCGGCGGATGCGCCAAGCGGTCCAGGTCGCTGCCGGCGCCTTCCTGCTGTTGACGTTCCTCGCGACGCTCGGTCTCGGCATGCACTACCTGATCGACCTGATCGTCGCGGCGCCGCTGATCGTGCTGATCCGCGCGCTGATCGCGACCGACCTGCCGTGGCGCACGCCCGAACGCCTGACGGCGATCGCGTCGGGCGCCGTGCTCATCGCGATGTGGGTGGCGATCTCCCGCGCCGAGATCGACGTCGAAGCGGCGCGCGCTTTCGTCTACGCGGCAATCGCGGCAACGCTGCTGGTGCCGCTGATCGTCGGCCTGCGGCTGGAACGGAGGCGAGCCGAACCGGCGGATGCTCTACAGCCGGTGCCGGTACTTGCCCCGCGCTATCCGCAGATGCCGAGCTTGACGCAGTAATCCTGCATCGCCGCGTCGAGTTCGGAGTTCAGCACCGAGATGCGGCCCTTGTAGCTCGCCGTCAGGCACGACGCGCTGGCGCCGCAAGCATGGCGCGACTGCAACCACTGCGATTGCTCATCCTGCGCCGCGCCGCGGCTTCCCATCAGCATCGGTATCTTCATTCGCACGCCGAACAGCGTGGCCATCTGCGTGTCGAGGTCGGAGAGCGCGGAACTGGCGCAGATCGCCTTCTCGTCGGGCGTCTTCGCCTTGGCGCAGTTGAAGCTGGCGGCGCTTGCCGCGCCGCCGGCGAACAGAAGGAGGGCGGGCAGCAGAGTGAGAACACGACGCATGGCGGGTCTCCGAAAGCTGGTGGCCGACGCCATGATATCCCCGCGCGGGGCTATTGGCACTCGCTCCCTTCCGCACGCGCGCCCCGTGTCATAATTCGCGCCGCGAATCAAAATTCGCGAGGAAACGCGAGGGGCGAAAATCGAATGAGCGAGACGGTGAAGAAATACGTGGCGGAGCTGGTCGGCACCGCTGTGCTGGTGCTGATCGGGTGCGGCTCCGTGGTGCTGGGCGGTTACGGCGCGGCGTTTCCGGTCGGCATGCTGCCGGTGGCGTTCGCCTTCGGCCTTGCCGTGACGGCCATGGCCTATGCCATCGGGCCGGTGTCCGGCTGCCACATCAATCCGGCGGTGACGGTTGCCATGGTTGCGGCCGGGCGCATGCGCACCGATACCGCGATCGGCTACATCGTCTCGCAGCTCGTCGGCGGCATCGTCGGTGCGCTGGTGCTGTTGCTGATCGTGAAGGGCAAAGGCTCCGGCTATGACGTCGGCGCCGCCGGCCTCGGGCAGAATGGCTGGGGCCCCGGCTACCAGGGTGAGTTCGGGGTCGTCTCGGCGATCCTTGCCGAGATCATCGGCACGTTCATCTTCACCGCGGTCATCCTAGGCGTCACGCACGAGTCCCAGTCGACGGCGCGTCATCCGGCCGGGCTGATCATCGGCCTCACGCTGGTGATGATCCACATCGTCTTCATCCAGGTCACCGGAGTCTCCGTGAACCCGGCGCGGAGCCTCGGCCCCGCGCTGTTCGTCGGCGGCCACGCGCTGGCGCAGGTCTGGCTCTTCCTGGTCATGCCGCTGGTCGGCGGCGCGATCGCCGGCTGGGTCTTCCGCGCCAAGATATTCTCGTTGGCCTGACCGCACCGCGGACGAAATGAAAACGCCGGGCGCGAGCCCGGCGTTTTCGCATTCAAGACAAGTGGACTCCGCTCAGCCGAAGCGGTCGGCGTTCATCACCTTGGTCCAGGCAGCGGCGAAGTCCTTGGCGAACTTCTCCTTCGAGTCGGACGACCCGTAGACTTCCGCGAAGGCGCGGAGCTGCGAGTGCGAGCCGAAGATCAGGTCGACGCGGGTCGCCGTCCACTTTGGTTCGTTCGTCTTGCGGTCGCGCCCCTCGTACACGCCTTCCGACCCCGCCAGCGGCTGCCAGACCGTGCTCATCGACAGCAGGTTGAGGAAGAAGTCGTTGGTGAGCTTGCCCACCTGCTGGGTGAAGACGCCATGCTTCGCGCCGCCAGCATTGGCGCCGAGGACGCGGAGGCCGCCGAGAAGCACCGTCATCTCCGGCCCCGTCAGCGTCAGAAGCTGGGCCCGGTCGATCAGCGCTTCCTCCGGCTGCAGGAACTGCTTCCGCTTGCCGATGTAATTGCGGAAGGCGTCCGCCCGCGGCTCGAGCGGCGCGAATGACTGCGCGTCGGTCTGCTCCTGCGTGGCGTCCGTGCGGCCGGGCGTGAACGGTAGCTTCACCTCGACGCCGCCGTCCTTCGCGGCCTTCTCGACCGCGGCGTTACCGGCGAGCACGACCAGGTCGGCGAGCGAAATCTTTTTGCCGCCGCCAGCCGATGCGTTGAACGCCGTCTGGATCGCCTCGAGCTTGGCCAGCACCTTGGCGAGCTGCGCTGGCTGGTTGACCTCCCAGTCCTTCTGCGGGGCGAGGCGGATGCGCGCGCCGTTGGCGCCACCACGCTTGTCCGAGCCGCGGAAGGTCGAGGCCGAGGCCCAGGCGGTCGAGACCAGTTCGGGCACCGAGAGACCCGAGGCGAGGACCTTGGCCTTGAGGTCGGCGACATCCTTGTCATCGACCAGCTTGTGATCGACGGGCGGGACCGGGTCCTGCCAGATCAGCACTTCCTTCGGCACCAGCGGCCCGAGGTAGCGGGCGCGCGGACCCATGTCGCGGTGGGTCAGCTTGAACCAGGCGCGGGCGAAGGCGTCCGCGAACTGCTCGGGGTGCTCGTAGAAGCGGCGCGAGATCTTCTCGTAGGCCGGGTCGAAGCGCAGCGACAGGTCGGTGGTCAGCATCGCCGGCCGGTGCTTCTTCGACGTGTCGAAGGCGTCCGGCACGTCGGCCGCTGCGTTCTTCGCCACCCACTGCTTGGCGCCGGCCGGGCTCTTCGTCAGCTCCCATTCGTTTTCGAACAGGTTCTTGAAGAAGAGGTTGCTCCACTTCGTCGGCGTCTGCGTCCACGTCACCTCGAGCCCGGCGGTGATGGCGTCTCCGCCCATGCCCTTGCCGTACTTGCTCTTCCAGCCGAGGCCCTGGTCTTCCAGCGCCGCGCCCTCCGGCTCCGGTCCGACCAGCGACGGATCGCCGGCGCCGTGGGTCTTGCCGAAGGAGTGGCCGCCGGCGATCAGCGCCACCGTTTCCTCGTCGTTCATGGCCATGCGGAAGAAGGTCTCGCGGATGTCCTTCGCCGCTGCGACCGGGTCCGGGTTGCCGTTCGGCCCTTCCGGGTTGACGTAGATGAGGCCCATCTGCACCGCACCGAGCGGGTCCGAGAGCTCGCGCTCGCCGCTATAGCGTTCGTCGCCGAGCCAGGTTCCTTCCGGGCCCCAGTAAAGCTCCTCCGGCTCCCACACGTCGGCGCGCCCGCCGGCGAAGCCGAACGTCTTGAACCCCATCGACTCCAGCGCAACGTTGCCGGCCAGCACCATGAGGTCGGCCCACGAAATCTTGCGGCCGTATTTCTGCTTGATCGGCCACAGCAGGCGGCGCGCCTTGTCGAGGTTGGCGTTGTCCGGCCACGAGTTCAGCGGCGCAAAGCGCTGCTGGCCCGCACCGGCGCCGCCGCGTCCATCGGCGGTGCGATAGGTGCCGGCGCTGTGCCACGCCATGCGGATCATCAGCCCGCCGTAGTGTCCGAAGTCGGCCGGCCACCAGTCCTGCGAGTTCGTCATCACGGCCTTCAGGTCCTGGATGACGGCGTTCAGGTCGAGGCTCTGGAACTCCTTGGCGTAGTCGAACGCCGCGCCCATCGGATCGGACTTCTTCGAATTCCGGTGGAGCACGCCGACGTCGAGCTGGTGCGGCCACCAATCACGGTTGCCCCTGCCGCCATGCACGACCGGGCATTTTTCGGAATCCGTCTTCGTGTCCATTTCCGCATCCTTCTCGCGTTCTTGAGCTTCGCCGGCACGCGCGCGTTCAGGCGCCCGTCTTGCGTTGTCTGGGACGATGCCAAACTAGCGCCATAAAAACAAATCATATCGCCAGCGATCGGTGATAAGAATTACTGATGATCACCCTGCGACACCTGCGCTACCTCGAAGCCCTCGCCGAAACCGGGCACTTCGGTCGCGCCGCCGATGCGGCCGGGGTGTCGCAGCCGGCTCTGTCCATGCAGATACGCGAACTCGAGCGGCAGCTCGGCGGCCCGCTGTTCGAGCGCCGGCCGACAGGTATCGTCATCACCGAGCTCGGGCATCAGGTGCGGGCGCGCAGCGCGCGCATTCTTGCCGCGGTCCGCGACCTCGAGGAGACCGCGGCCGCGCGGGAAGGGACGCTCGCCGGCACACTCCGCATCGGGATCATACCTTCGGTGGCGCCGTACCTGCTGCCCGGACTGGTTTCGCTGGCAGCGCAACGCTTTCCGCGCCTGAAACCGACGGTGCGCGAGACGGTGACGCGAACGCTGACGGCGGAGCTGGTCAGCGGCGGCCTCGACGTGATCGTCGCCAGTCTTCCGCTCGGCGTCGGCGAACTGGCCGAGCGGCCGGCCTTCGAGGATCGCTTCCTGCTCGCCACGCCCGCGGGCTCGCCGCATGCCCGGCGAACACCGGCTTCCGCCGACCTGATCCAGAGCGATGAACTGCTGCTGCTGGAGGACGGCCATTGCCTGCGCGATCAGGCGCTGGAGATTTGCGGCTCCGCGGCCCCCCGGCATATGCGCAGTTACGGCGCGACGAGCCTCGCCACCATTCTGCACCTTGTGGCGGCGGGGCAGGGGGTGACGCTGCTTCCCGAGATCGCCGCGGAGACAGTACGCGCCGATCCGCGCATCAAGCTGGTGCGCTTTGCCCGCCCCGAGCCACACCGCACCATCGGCCTCGCCTGGCGGCGAAGCTCGCCGCGCGCGGCGGATTTCGAGGCGCTGGCGGAACTTGTCGCCGAAGCCGGCAAAGCCGTGATCGGCGAGGCCTCGCCGTAGGCCGAAAGCAGCCGGCGGCCGTGATTGCGGTCACTTGTGGAGTCGTGGCTCCCGGCCCTAGGTTGCCCAATCGGGGAAGGTTTGGGCGGCCGCCCCCAAGCATGGTGGCCGCGCTATGACAGGGAGCGACCAGCAATGCATCTGATCAGGACGGCACTGGCGAGCGCGGTTATCGCGCTCGGCTGCGCCGGCGCGGCGTATGCCGACGCCGATAATTTCACCGGTGGCGAATACGACGTGCGCGGCACGAATCCGGACGGCTCGAAGTACAAGGGCACGGCGGAGATCACCGTCACCAGCAACTCGACATGCCGCATCGTCTGGCAAATCGGCAGCGACGAATCCGACGGCATCTGCATGCGCAACGGCATCGCGCTGGCAGCGAGCTACATCCTCGGCAAGGACGTCGGTCTCGTCATCTACGAGATCCGCGACGACGACACGCTTGATGGCTTGTGGACCATCGCCGACCACGACGGCATCGGTACCGAGCTGCTGATTCCGCAATAGCACCGAAGGCTTGCGAGACGACGGCGGGCCGCGCTAAACAGCGCGACCCGCCGTTTTGTTTCACCAGCAGGAACCGTAGCCATGGCCGTCGAGCGTACCTTTTCCATGATCAAGCCGGATGCGACGGCGCGTAACCTGACCGGCGCGATCAACGCCAAGCTCGAAGCCGCCGGCCTGCGCATCGTCGCGCAGAAGCGCGTGTGGATGAGCCGCAAGCAGGCGGAGGGCTTCTACGCCGTGCACAAGGCGCGGCCCTTCTTCGGCGAACTGGTCGACACCATGACGTCGGGGCCGACGGTGGTGCAGGTGCTGGAAGGCGAAAACGCGATCCTCAAGAACCGCGAAGTGATGGGCGCCACCGATCCGGCCAAGGCGGCGGCCGGCACGATCCGCAAGGAATTCGCCAAAAGCATCGGCGAGAATTCGGTGCACGGCTCGGATGCCCCGGAGACCGCGCGCGAGGAAATCGCGTACTGGTTCGCCGGCACCGAAATCGTCGGCTAGGCCGACACACCTTCGCCATTTTCGCGCCGGACGCTCCTGATCGTGCGGTCAGGAGAGGGGTCGGTGCGATGAGCCGGGATTTCGATTTCTCGCGGCTGCTCGCCGGGTATTCCGGCGGCGCTGCAATCTCTAAGCGCGTTTCTCCAGGTGTCGTGATTGCGGCGGTCGATGTTTTCGCCGTCGTCGTCGGTCTGGCCGCCATGCACGTCAGCGGCCTGATGTGGACGGGCACGCAGCCGCCCCATGCGGCGGCGCCCTCGCTCATCTCGCCGGTGAACGCGGATGACCGCGTCGCCGCGGCTTGGCCCAATCCGCGTCTTCGCCCGATCGTCGCCTCCGTCCACCTTGCGGCCGCGCCGGAAGCCGCGCTTGTCTTCGCGACGCCGGTCGTCACGGATGTGAGCTACGCCGGCGCATCGACATTCGCGCCCGCATCGTCGTCCTCGCCCCCGCAACAGGTCGCGAGCGTGCCGGCGGCACCCATCGTCGCGGTAGATCCCGCGCCATCGCCGGCGGCGCCACCCGTGGCGAAACTCGTCGATATCGCCATCGCCGGACACGTCGCGCAACGCCCGGTCGACGTCGCCCTGTCGGCCGATACGACCCTCGACGATCTGCTGCTGTCGCGCGGTTCGAGCAACGCCACTGCCGCCGTCAACGTTGGCACGATTGGCAACGGCTCGCCCACGCTCGCGGTCAACGCCGATGTCGGTGCGTCGCGACCGGCCAGCGTTAATGTCAGCGCCAACGTCGAGGTGGCGAGCGCCGCGCCCGTGGTGCAGGCGGTTGCTGCGCCGGTGACGTCGGCGGTGAACCACACGGTCGGTGGCGTCGTCGGCGCCGTGCGCGGCCTGCTCAACTAAGCGCGCCCGCCGCGAAAACGCCGCGCTATTTCCCAGAAGTCACTGCACCTTCGCCGCAGTCACCTGCCACGCTCCTTCGTACCGCAGCCGCCGATAGAGGCCGTCGGTCCGAATGAGCGGCACGTATTGAGTAGGCTGCTCCGGTCTGGAAAGGCCGCGTCCTCAGGGCGCGGCCTTTCTTGTTTTAGCGCCCGCGCCAGCTGTCGGCGGCGGCATCGTCTGCCGCATGGGCCTCGACCCAGTCGCCAACCGTGCCCTGCGCCGCATGCTCGCGCTTCCAGAAGGGCGCCCGCGTCTTGAGATAGTCCATGATGAAGCCCGCCGCCGCGAACGCCGCCTCGCGGTGCGCCGACGCCGTCGCGACCAGCACGATGTCGTCGCCAACGGCAATCCGCCCGGTGCGATGGATCACGCTCGCCGCGATGAGCGGCCAGCGGCCGGCGGCTTCCTCGGCGATGCGCGCAATCTCCGCCTCTGCCATGCCTGGATAATGCTCGAGCTCCAGCGCCGCGAGGCGCCCGCCTTCATCACGGCAGACGCCGGTGAAGGTGACGACAGCGCCGACGCCGGCAAGCCGCTTGAGGTCGGCGGTCTCCGCCGCAATGTCGAACGGCCCGTCCTGTACGTGGACGATGATCGCGGCCGGCATGGTCAGCCGCCAGTCATCGGCGGGAACAGCGCGACCTCGCTCGCACCGGCAAGCGGCGTCTCGGGCCGGGCGTGGATGCGATCGACGGCGATGCGGATGGCGCGCGGCTCGGCCAGCGCGTGCTCGTATTCCGGCCCGCGGCGCTTCAGCCAGGCGAGAAGGTCGCCGGCGGTCGCGACCTCTGCCGGCAGCGCAACGTCTTCGCCGGGCACGCCGATGCGCTCGCGCACCCACGCGAAATACAGAAGCTTCACGAAGCGTCTTCCATCAGGTGGCGCATGGAGGCGCGGAAATAATCGTAGCCGGTGTAGAGCGTGATCAGCGCCGACACCCAGAGCAGCAGGAGCCCGATGTAGGTGAAGATGCCGAGATCGGCGGTCAGGTAGTAGCGCACCAGCCGGTCGCCGGCCGGTCCGATCAGCAGGAAGCCGATGGCGACCATCTGCATCGTCGTCTTGTACTTGGCGAGCGTCGATACCGGCACGCTGACGTTCTTCAGCCCGGCGAGGAACTCGCGTAGCCCCGACACCGAAATCTCGCGGACGAGGATGACGATCGCCGCAAGCAGCGACCAGCTTCCGATCGTGCCCGACCAGACCAGCAGCATCAGCGCCGTCGCCACCAGCAGCTTGTCGGCGATCGGGTCGAGCAGGCGGCCGATGGCCGATTGCTGTCCCCAGGCGCGCGCGAGATAGCCGTCGAAGAAATCGCTGACGCTGGCCAGGATGAAGACGGCAAACGAGAACCAGCGGCTGGCGTTGCCCTCGAGATAGAAGCACAGCACCAGCGCCGGCACGGCAACGACGCGCGCGTAGGTCAGCAGATTCGGCAACGACAGCGCATGCGCGCTGATGCCGCCGGAGATGCGGGCCTCGGGGACCGTCGGGCTATCGTCCATGCTGACCATCCTACCCTCACGCGCCGGGCGAGGCGACCCTACGGATAGCGCGGTTATTCGGCATTCTCATGAAAGAAGCCGTGGATCGCTCGCGCCATTTCGTCGGAAATGCCGGGCCCTGCCCGGAGATCGTCGATACCGGCGCGGCTCACTGCCTTCGCCGTGCCGAAATGGCCGAGGAGCGCGCGCTTGCGCGTCGGCCCGATGCCGGCGATCTCGTCCAGCGGGTTGCGGGCAATGTCCGACTTCCGCCGGATGCGATGCGAGCCGATGGCGAAACGATGTGCCTCGTCGCGCAGCCGCTGCACGAAATAGAGCACCGGATCGCGCGGCGGC
>JBEHXS010000013.1:0-31310 GCA_048498575.1 Pseudomonadota bacterium | reverse complement strand
CCTGGCTCGCAACGACCTTGGGCGTGGGCCGGCGTGTCAGGAAGCCGCCCTGGGGATAGTTGTTCAGCACAGCAACGAACTCCGTCCGGTAATTGGTTTCTTGGCTTAGTGGCTCGTCCGAGATGATGATCGAGGATCGCGGCAGTGCGGTCGGCGCGATGCGATCCAGCACGTCCTGTGGGATGGTGATGCGGTCGAGCGCATCCTCGGCGTCGTCTGCGTCGTCTATCGTGACCGCAGTCCAGCGCAGGCCGGTGTCGCTTTGCGCCATTGCCGTGAATACGTGCGTCCCAATTCGCTTTTCCGGATCGCGGATCGTGATGGGAACCGCAATGGTCGAGTCAAACACCTCGCCGCCCCCATCCGGCGCCGGCTTATGCGTGTTGCGCCGCACGTAGAGCATCTGCGTTGCGCGGCTGATGTAGATCGAGACCGGTTCAAGCAAGAGTTTCGCCTCGCTTGCTGCCTTGGCGGCAGCGGCGTTGTTGGTCTGGGCCACCTTGGTAGCGTCTGTGTCGGCAGCGGCTTCGGCGGCCTTCGCCTTCGCGTCTGCCTTCGCCACCTCCAGCTGCGTCGCCAGGTCCGCGGCCTTGGCGGCGGCCGTCTGCTCCCGATCCTGAGCCCGCGCTTCGGCCTGATTTGCAGCGGCTAGCGCCTTGTCGGCGAGCGCTAGCTGGGCGTCTGCGCGGGTCTTGAGCAGGCCCAGCTTGCGTAGCGACTCCATGTCGGGCGGCGTGGTCGCGGCGGTTTCGTTCGCTCCGTCGTCCACGTTTGCCGGGTCGGTTGACGCTGCGGCGGTTTCGACTTCAGCCTTCGCATCGGCGGTCGCCGCGTCCAGCTGCGTGGCCAGATCGGCGACCTTGGCGGCCGCCGCCTGCCCCAGGTCCTCGGCGTGCGCTTTGGCTCGCTCCGCCGTAGCGAGGGCCTTGTCGGCAAGTGCGAGCTGCGCGTCCGCGCGGGTCTTGAGCAGCTGCAATCTACGCGCCGATGCCGCCAGAGATGCTGCTTCGTGCGCCGCCGTGGTGGCGGCTGCCTTCGCTTCGCCGACCGCCTGCGCAGCCTCCGCCGCGTCACTTGCAAGCGTGTCGGCACGCGCCGGCGCAGCGGCGATGGCCTCCGGGTCCGGTACAAGTAGCGCCGGGTTGGAAAACTCGACCGGCGCTGCATCATTCGGCGAAATGATTACCCGCATCCCGATCCGCGTCTTGTCGAACATCTCCTCGGCGACGCCGTAAGGCATCCGGACGCAGCCGTGTGAGGCTGCGTATCCGGGCAGCGGCCCACCGTGCAGAGCGAGCCCGTTCCAGGTGATGCGCTGCATATTCGGCATCCAGGCATCGTCGTACATGGACGAATGGTGGTCCTTGTCCTTCTCGATGACGGCGAACACGCCTGCTGGCGTCTCGCGTCCGGTGGTGCCGGTCGACACGGGTGCGCGCATGATCCAACCGTCGGCGTCGTAGAAGGTGACCTGCTGGGACTTGAGCGACACGATCGCCATGATCGGCTCGCCGGGCTCCCGCGGCGCGCTCTCGACAGTGATTGGCGCGGGGTGCGCCGGCGCGGTCGCGGCAAATGCATGACCGACGGTCAGCGTGAACGAAGCAATCACAGCCAGTGCGGACACCGGCAAACGGCCACGCATTTCCCCCTCCCAGTGCGAAGTCCTTGACCGTCGCCTGCCGAATTGGAGCGCTAATCTTGGAATGCCGCAAGTAGTCGCGCGGTCTGGGACTCCTGAAGGAGCGCCGCCGCATGAGGTCTGCGACAGGTATGCAGCATCAGTCTGCGTCGCGGCGATCTTTTATCGCCCACTCGCTGCTTTCGATTAGCACTCCGGCGATGACGCACTACGATGCCGGATCCCGACCTCGGAAGACAGTGATGTTCGCCGCCCCGCCGCAACTAGAGACCGAAGTGTTTGCGCGCCTCCCCGAAGAATTTCGCAAGCCGCCGCGCCCCTCGCTTCTTGCCGAGTGGCAACCGGGCCATGTACCGGGGACGATTCTAGAAGGCCCCGCCTTCGACCTCGACGGCAATCTCTACGTCGTCGACGTGCCTTTCGGACGAATATTCCGTGTCGATCCACGCGGCAACTTCACGAAGATCGCCGACTACGACGGCGAGCCGCAGGGCCTCAAGATCCATAAGGACGGCCGTCTGTTTGTGGCGGATTTCAAGTACGGCATCGTCACGATCGATCCCGACAGCGGACGCGTGACGCCGGTACTCGAGCGCTACCGCCTCGAGCATCTGAAGGCGCCGAACGACCTGATCTTCGCCAGCAACGGGGATCTCTATTTCACTGATCAGGGGCTGACCGGCCTTCAGGATCCGAGTGGACGTCTCTTTCGGATCCGTGCCGATGGCCAGGTCGATTGCATCCTCGACAATGTGCCGAGCCCGAATGGGCTGGTGCTCGATCTCTCGGAGCAGTTCGTGTTTCTCGCGGTCACGCGAGCCAATGCCATCTGGCGCGTGCCGCTCACCCACGACGGCGGAACGACCAAGGTCGGCACCTTCATCCAGATGTCCGGCGGCGTCGGGCCCGATGGCATGGCGATCGACCAGGCCGGCAACATCGCCGTCGCCCATGTCGGCTTCGGCACGGTTTGGCTGTTCAGCAATCTTGGGGAGCCGCTCTATCGGATCAAGTCGTGCGCCGGTTTGACGACGACAAACGTTGCCTATGGCGGCCCGGACAGGAAGACGCTCTACATTACCGAAGCGGCGACGGCGAGCATCCTGCGGGTCAAGCTCGATGTGCCAGGACGCCTCATGTTTTCGCATATGTGAAGCGACACGGTCGTCGTCTTCTCTCTATCGCGGCAACGCCATTCTCGATAGGGCGAGAAGCGCTTGGCCGCATATGATCGCCGTCCTTCACGCGGGAGGAGTGGCAGTTGGAATCGGCTAGAGTCGCGCTGGTCACGGGTGCGGGTTCGGGAGTTGGTAAGGCGACGGCACTGGCGCTCGCCGTGGCGGGTTTTGCGGTCGCGCTCGCCGGTCGCCGCCAGGGGCCGCTCGACGCCGTCGCGGCAGAGATTGGACGGGCCGGCGGGACGGCAAAGGCAATCTCCGTCGACGTGGCGGACGCCCGCTCCATCGACGCCCTTTACGGTGCGCTCGAATCCGAATTCGGGCGACTGGACCTCTTGTTCAACAATGCCGGCGTGGTCGCGCCCAACGTTCCTTTTGACGAACTCACGGACACAGACTGGCAGAACGTGGTCGGCACCAATCTGCTGGGCGCGGCGCTCTGCGCCCGCGGCGCCTTCCGGCTGATGAAGCGCCAGCGGCCGCAGGGCGGGCGCATCATCAACAACGGCTCGATTTCCGCTTATGTCCCGCGGCCGAACTCGGCTCCCTATACCTCGACCAAACACGGCGTCACCGGGCTGACTCGCTCCATAGCACTCGACGGGCGTCCATTCGACATCGCCTGCGGACAGATCGACCTCGGCAACGCTGCGACCGACATGAGCGCTTACAGCGCGGTCGGGGCCCTGCAAGCCGACGGCACAGTCAAGGCGGAGCCCCGCATGGACGTCAACGAGGCGGCGCGCGCCGTCGCCCACATGGCTTCGCTTCCATTGTCGGCGAACGTCCTCTTCATGACCGTCATGGCAACCACGATGCCGTACGTCGGACGCGGATAGGCGCAGTCATCCCCAGCAGCGGCTAAGCGACTTTCGTCTTGCTGCACCGCAGCTTGACCCCATCGAGTCAGCCATGACAGGATGGTATAATAGGTACCCCGGAGAGAAAGTTGACCGCAAAGTTTCTTGTCATTGACCAGAGCGTCCATCCCCGCGGCATCGAAACCCTGAAGCAGGCCGGCGAGGTCCAGGTGGTGGCACACACCATCTCGGAAGAGGACCTCCTGCCGAAGCTGAAGGACGTCGACGGCATTCTCATCCGCAAGGGCAAGATCACTGCACGCGTCATTGACGCTGCACCGAGACTCAAGATCGTCGCCCGCCACGGCGTCGGCGTGGACAACGTCGATCTCGCCGCAGTGGCACGGCGCCGCGTGATCCTCACTACCACCGGCAACGTGAATTCAGCCGCCGTCGCCGACCATACGTTTGCGCTAGTGCTGGCGCTGACCCGCAAGGTTGGGCCCGTCTCGGCCGAGATGCATGCGGGCAAGTGGAACCCGACGGCCTACCTCGGCACCGACCTCGAGGAAAAGGTGCTGGGGGTCGTTGGCTTCGGCCTCATCGGTCGTCTGGTCGCGCGCCGGGGACTGGGTTTCGGCATGGCCGTGCATGTCGTCGATCCGCTGGTCGATGCTGCGACCATCAGGGCGGCGGGCATGACCAAGGTCACCTATTCCGATCTTCTGCCCAGCGTCGATTTTCTCACTTTCCACATCCGCCTGACGGAGGAGACCCGCGGCATGTTCGGCCTTGCCGAACTCGCGCGCGTAAAGCGCGGCGTGCGCATCATTAATACGTCGCGTGGCGGCATATGTGACGAGGCGGCACTGCTGGCCGGTCTCGATAGCGGCGCGATCGCTGGTGTCGGTCTCGACGTCTTCGAGCGCGAGCCGATGGCGGCCGACAATCCCTTGGCGCAGCGAGACGACACTGTGCTGACCCCACACATAGCCGGCCAGACCGAGGAAGCAATGATCGCCATGGCGGTCACCGCGGCCCAGCAGATCGTCGACTGCGTGCAGGGCCGGACGCCGCACAACATCTACGAAATCAGGGCCGCATGACCAAACCCTCAACGCTGACCGGTCAGCGGCCACCGCTCAAGCGTCGCAAGCTTTACGAGGACGTGGTCGAGACAATCGAGAAGGCAATTCATGCCGGCGAATACGCACCGGGCGACCGCCTTCCCTCCGAACGCGACCTGATGGTGCATTTTGGCGTCGGCCGTCCGTCGATCCGCGAGGCCTTGTTTGCGCTTCGCCGCATGGGCCTGACGGAGCTGAAGAACGGCGAGCGCGCCCGAGTGATTGCGCCGACGCCAAGCGTTCTGGTCGGCGAACTGTCCGGTGTCGTCCGCCACCTGCTCGCCGCCCCGGACGGCATGCGGCATTTCCAGCAGGCACGCGCGATTTTTGAATCGGCGCTCGCCGAATACGCGGCACGACAGGCGACAAACGCCGATATCGCCCAGCTACAACATGCATTGCACGCCAACCGGGAAGCCGTCGACGACACCGGCCGGTTCGTCGAAACCGACATCGCGTTCCATCTTGCGATCGCGCGCATTCCGCGCAATCCGGTGTTCACGGCCCTTCACGCCGGCATCTCCGAATGGCTGGCAGACCAGCGCTGGACAGGCCTTCGCATCGAGGGTTCGGAGGCGGTCGCCGTGGCGGCGCATGAACGCATCTTCAAGGCTATCGCCGCCCACGACGCGATCGCCGCCGGCGAGGCCATGCGTGACCACCTTGAGCAGGTCGCCAAGTACTACTGGTCGGCGCGCAAGGGAGCCCGACCGGCGCGGCGAACCGTCAATTCGCAAGAGAGGAAACAGCAGAATGTCGATGAGTGACGTTTACAAACGCCTGGCAAGCGTTGACCAGGGCATGATCTCGGACTGCATGATCCGCCTGGGCATTGAAGGATGGATGGACGGCCTCCAGGCCGTTGGCGGGAAGGCGTCCTTTGCGGGGCCGGCACATACCATCCTGCTTGGTCCGAAGCGCGGCAGCGAGACACTTGCGACCAGCCGCTACGCGACCATTGCCTCGATGCAGAAGGGCGAGGTCCTGGTAATCGGCGGCGCCCGCACCAACGAAAACCAGATGGGCGACAACGTCGCCAACTGGGCGCATCGTCATGGCCTCGCCGGCATCGTGCTGGACGCGCCGATCCGCGACTCGGTGGCCATGGCCGAAGTCGACATGCCGATCTTCAGCCGCGGCAGGACGGCACGCATGCCGGTGGCAACCGAGGCAATTGCGTACGACGTTGCGATCGAATGCGGCGGCGCGCAGGTGCGGCCCGGGGACATCATTGTCGGCTCAGCCGATGGCCTGCTCGTCATACCGCCAGCGCGACTCGATGATGTGCTTTTCCAGCTCGAGGACATGGAAAAGATCGAGGAGACGATCGGCGCGCTGATACGCGACGGCGGTCCGCTAGCCGAGGTCGAGAAATTCGTCAAAGCCAAGAAGAAGCTGCGCGTACGCGCGGCCGCCTGATTGCGAGAAGTCCCGGCCGCGGGCGACCGCGGCCGGGCTGGAAGACAAGGGAGTGGGGAGGAAGATGACGATGCGCGAAGCCCATGACGGTGCGGTCGGCTCGGCCAGTCCGCGCCGCTTGCACGACAATTCCGCCGAGCACATCGGCAGCGACGCGATCGCACTCGCCGAGCTGCCGCGGCCGGCACACCGCGCGCCCAGCTCCGCCGCCGCGGACGGCAGGGGACCAGCCCCCGCGCCCATGGCGCGGCGAACCGCGCGCATCGATGTGAGCAAGGTCGAGCGGGCGATCGATCTCAGGCGGTTGCGCTACTTCGTGCAAATCGTCGCCGACGGGTCGTTCTCCACGGCGGCGCAGCGCGTCCATGTCGCGCAGCCCGCGCTTAGCCATCACGTGCGCGAACTGGAAGCTATTCTCGGCGTTGCGCTTCTGACGCGTTCCGCCCACGGCGTCGTCCCTACCGAGGCCGGCCAGTGCCTGTACGAGCACGGCGTCACCATCCTTGGCCGCGTTCGCGACGCTGCCGTCCAGGTCAGCGAATTCGGCCTGGACACCCGTCGCCGCGTTTCTTTCGGGCTGGAAGCCTCCGTCGCCTCCAACCTGGCCGCGCCGCTCATGGAGGGGATGCGTACGCACACGTCGGACGTACAGCTCGCCATCGAGGAAGGCACGTCGGAGGAGCTGCTTTGCCGGGTCGAGACCAAGGAACTCGACATGGCCCTGCTGTACGATGCCGCCGACAAGCGACTGTTCGCCTATCAGCCATTGCTTGCCGAACACCTCTATCTTGTGGGCCCGGCCGCCACGAACAGCATTGACGTCACATTCGATGAGCTCGCGCGCCTGCCGCTCATCCTGCCGCGCCGGCCGAACCGCATCCGTGAGCGGATCGAGGAGCAGGCCCACGCCGCAGGGCTGCCGGTCAACGTGATGATCGAGATCGACGGCGTTTCCAGCATCAAGAAGCTGGTTCAGGCCGGGCTCGGCTATTCGGTGCTGTCAGCTTCGGAGTTTGTCGAGGAGCACCGCATGGGTTTGCTCGACAGACGGCTGATCGTGCGGCCGCGCCTCGAGCAGACGCTGTGCCTGTGCCACCTGAGCGGCGGCCAGCTTTCTAGCTCCGCCAGCCACGTCCGGCGGCTCGCCGTGCAGCTGATAGAGGCGATGGTCGCCAACGCCTCGTGGCCGGGACTGGCCCAGGACAGGCGCGAGGATCCGGTCGTGCGACGTGTCGCTTTCGGCTAGGCGCGCCCGGTGACGACGAACGCCAGGCCTGCCGATATCGGCGCCCTTTCCCGCATCGATACCGACGCGGTGAAAGCGGCCCTTGCCGGCGTCTCTGCCGGCAAGATCTATGACCTAGGCCTCGAGATAAACGACCGCATCCCGAACGGTGCAGTCCGCTTTTCGCTCGCGTTTATCACCACGCCGGAGATGACGGCCAAGACGACGCCCTTCCAGCTCGCGATCGAAATGGTCGTTGGGACCCTGCACATCAGTACGCACATGGACGCTCTGGTGCATGTGCAGAAGGAAGGCCGCATCTACGGCGGCGAATTGGCGCGCGACGTTCGCGAGGACAGCGGCTGGAAGAAATTCGGTATGGAGACCGTGCCACCCATGATCGGGCGGGGCCTCGTCCTCGACGTGGCGCGGGTCAAGGGCCACGAGCGCCTGCCCGACCCCTATGGCATCACCGTGGACGACATCAAGGCTACGCTGGCCGCGACCGGGGAAGAGATTCGCGCGGGCGATTTCGTGCTCGTGCGCACCGGCAAGATCCAGCAGTACGGCGACCCGAAGGCCTTCGTCGAAAGCGAACCGGGACTGACGCGTGAAGCGGCGATCTGGATGTACGACCAGGGCATGGCCGTGCTGGGCACGGACACCGCCGGCACTGAGCCAGTGCCGGTAATCGACCCGGCCAACACGACGCATCACGCCATGCTGGTCGAGCGCGGCGTCCATCTCATCGAGAACCTCAATCTCGAGGATGTTTCCAGGGCCAACGTCACGAGCGGCCTCTTCATTGCCCTGCCGCTGAAGATAACCGGCGCTACGGCCTCGTGGCTGAGGCCGGTGCTCATCGTCTGACGGCTCGCCAAGCCCTGACGGACGGTCTCTGCTGCGGCATTGCGCCAAGCAAAAAAGAATCGCCGGGACATGCCCGGCGATTCAAGTTTGTCGAGGCGATGAGAGTGTGCCGATCGCCCGACTTGGGGAGGACTAGTTCGCTGCTACGCCCCAGATTTCCGCGTAGTGCTTGCGGTAATCGTTGCTGGGGTCATAGCCGTTCTTGTCGCCGCCCTCGGCGCTGACGTTGTCCGGCGTCACCAGATACGGCGACTGCTGGAAGTTGCTCGGCGGCATCTTGTGCATGGCGCGGATGATCTCGTCGACCACCTGATACGACTGCATGTTGATCGGCTCCGGCACCGTGATCGTCTGGTACTGGTTGCCGGCGCGGATGCGCTGATAGCCAGCGCTCGTGCCGTCAGCCGAGACCAGAATCGCCTGGCTCGGATCGACGCCGCCGGCGCGCAGGGCCACCGCCTGGAAGTCAGCGAAGGAGTCGTTGACCGAGGTGATGTAGATCGGCGTGCCGTACTTCTGCACCCAGGCCGTCGTCAGCGGGGGCATGCGCGTCTGCGCCTCACCGGCTGGCGAGTTGTTGAATTCCAGCTCGGTACAGGTCGTGCACTTCTTGATCACATCCTCGACGCCGTGGGCCTTCTGACAGGCGATTGTGTACAGGCAGTCGGTAGTGATCACCACGCGGGCTTTACCGTCCGAATGGGCAACGATCCACTCGCCCTGCGCATTGCCCACGGCCGTGCCTTCGGTCTGGATATTCGTGAAGAGCCCCAGTTCCGGATGCGGCCCCGCCGTGCCGGCGCTGTGAACACCGATGACGATGATTCCGCGGTCGTTGGCTTCCTTGATCACCTGCTTCAGCGCTTGGGCGTCGGTGTCGGAAGCGATCGCGTCCGGCTTCAGGGCAATCGCCTGGTTGAACGCCTCCTGCTGACCACTGGTGGTGCCTCGACCGTCGATGATGGCGACTTTCCAGCCGATCAGCTGCGCCGCCTCGGTAATGCCTGTGCCATATTTCACGGCAGCATCGTTCTGCTCGTCGTCGGCGATGTAGACGATGAGTTTGCCGGGGTCGGGCTTGGCGCCAGTGGTCGGCCCCTCCCACGTCGTCTGCTGCGCCGACAGCTTCGCTACTTCCGCCTTCGCCGCGGCGACGAAGTCGTCGTCGGCCTGAGCGCTGGCAAGCCCAAGCATCGTCGCAAATGCGGCGATGGCCGCAGCGGCGAGCGTCTTGTGGGTCGTATTGATCTTCATTTGCTTTCGTTTCCTCCGCTAGATGCCCTGGATGCCAGTCGCACGCTGCGCGAACCGCAGCGGCGTTTCGCAACCACGAACGGCGATCCTTCCCAGATGACGTAACCAGAAAACTTCAGATGACCGCGCCATCCCAGTCGACGCGAATTACGCGATTGCGCTCGCGTGAAGTCAAAGACTGTCCCGGCAGGCAATCATACATTTCCTGTATGCGCGACGAGACGATCGCCGACCGTATCGGGAAGCCACACACCTATAATGCGGCAATATGGGTGACGGCCTAAACCGTCTTTGACTCAAGTCTGCCTCTGCAACTTATGTCGCTTCAACACATGGCCACATCGACCACGACCAACGCATTTCATTCGTCGACTCCGGATGCCGCCGGGGCGCCGCTGCTGGCGCTGCGTCACATCACCAAACGCTTCGCGGGGACCAAGGCGCTGGATGGCGTCGACCTCGAAGTGCGCGGCGGTGAAGTGCACGCGTTGCTCGGCGAAAACGGGGCCGGCAAGTCGACACTGATCAAGGTGCTGGCCGGTGTCTACAAGGCCGATTCCGGCGAGGTCCTCTGGCAAGGCCGGCCGATCGATCTGGCGCGCGAGCGCCTGCCCATCACCTTCATCCACCAGGATCTCGGGCTGGTCGACACGCTGAGTGTGGCCGAGAACGTTTCGATCATGACCGGCTACCCGCGTTCGCGGGGCCTGATCAACTGGCGGCGCACGCGCGACCTGGCCGCCCAGCTTCTCGATCGCATGGGCGGCGGCATCGAGCCGGACGCCCGCGTCGGCGATCTGCCCGCGGCGGCGAAGTCGATCGTCGCGATCGCGCGGGCGCTTGCGGTCGACTGCAAAGTTCTCGTCCTCGACGAGCCGACCGCTGCGTTACCCGAGGCCGACGTCGAGCGCCTGCTTGCGGCGTTGCGGCGGCTGCGCGCCGACGGCATCGGCATGGTCTACGTCTCGCACCGGCTGGATGAGGTGTTCCGCGTCGCCGATCGCGTGACCGTGCTTCGCGACGGACGGCGGGTGGCCAACCGGCTGGTCTCCGAAACCTCGCCGGACGATCTCGTGCAGGCGATCATCGGGCGGCGGCTGGAGGAGATGTTCGTGCGCCCGGCGGCCTCCGGTGGACGTCCGATCCTGTCGGTGCGGAATGCGGTCGCCCGCCATGTCGGACCGGTGAGCTTCGACGTCGCGCCGGGCGAGATCGTGGGCCTCGTCGGCTTGCGCGGCGCTGGCCATGACACCATAGGGCGCGCGATCTTCGGTGATGCGCCGCTGTCGTCGGGCTCAATCGAGCTGCTTGGCGAGGAGCTGACTGCCAGTACACCGCTTGCCGCGGCGCGGCGGGGCGTCGGCTTCGTGTCGTCGAAGCGCCGGGAAGAATCCCTGGCACCGACCCTGACGGTGCGCGAAAACCTCTTCTTCAATCCGACCCTGCACGGGTTTCGCGTGTTGCAGTTCATTGCACCGGCGGATGAGCGGGAGCGGTGCCGGACGGTGTTGTCGAAGCTGTCGGTGCGTCCGGCCGATACCGAAGGCGCCGTCGCTACGCTGTCCGGAGGCAACCAGCAAAAAGTGGTGGTGTCGCGGTGGATCGAGGCGGGCTGCCGCTTGCTCATCCTCGAGGAGCCGACGTTGGGAGTCGACGTCGGATCGAAGGCGCAGATCTACCAACTACTGCAAGCGCCGTCCGATTTCGAACGAGGAACGCTGTTGGTGTCGTCAGATTTCGAGGAGGTGGCGGGTGTCTGCCACCGCGCGCTGATATTCAATCGCGGGCACGTCGTCGCCGAGCTGCGCCGCGACGAGCTTTCAGTGGCACGGCTGACCACACTGTCGTCCGGCGCCGTCGAACGGGAGGTCGGGCATGCAAACTGAAGCGTCGGGATATCGGCGGGCGTCGGCGGGCGCCGTCCGCATCTTCGCGGTGTGGAATCTTGCCATCCTCCTGCTCATCCTGATCGCGGCCTTCGCGATCCTCAAGCCCAATACCTTCCTCACGGCGTTCACCTTCCAGTCTTTGTTGACGACGCGTTCGATCAACGCGCTGCTGGCGCTTGCCGTGATGATCCCGCTTGCCGCCAACCAGTTCGATCTTTCCTCGGCCAACATCCTCGGGATATCGCAGGTGCTGGCGATCGGCTTCCAGGTCAATCAGGGCTTGCCGTGGCCTGTCGCACTGGTCCTGTGCCTGATCATCGGAGCGCTCGTCGGTCTCGCCAACGGGGTCATGGTGGTCCGCTTCGGCATCAACTCCTTCATTGCAACGCTCGGATCCGGCACTTTCCTTCTCGGCGTCAGCCAGGGCTACACCGGAGGCCATCAAATCATCGGCGCCCTGCCCGACAGCTTCCTCGCGCTCTCTGGGCATCTGATCGGCACCGGAATTCCGACGCCTGTCCTTTATGTGCTCGGCCTCGGCATCATTCTTTGGGTCGTCTTCGACTATCTCCCGCTCGGCCGTTTTCTCTACGTCATCGGCGACGCGCCGCGGGCCGCCGAGCTGAACGCCATCCCGACCGGGAAATACATCACCCTGTCGTTCGTCGCCTCGGGCATCATCTCGGCCTTCGCCGGTGTGATCATGCAGGCTCAGATGCAGGTCGGCCAGGCGACCGTCGGGCCGGACCTCATGCTGCCGGCATTCACTGGCGCGCTGCTCGGCACCACCACTATCCAGCCCGGCCGGCCGAACGTATGGGGCACCTGCCTTGCCGTCGCCGTTCTCGGCGTCGCGGTGGCGGGTCTCAGCCAGCTCGGCGCGCCGTTCTTCGTCGAGTACCTGTTCGATGGCGCAATGCTGATCCTTGCGGTCGGGTTCGCCGTCGCGACCCAGAAGCGCAAGGAACGCCGGCGCGCCGAGGATGCGCAGGCGCGGGCCGCCGCTGCGCCGGCCACGGAAAAAGCGTGACTTCGTCAGCGAGCGAGCCGGAGTAGCGGCGCGATGTATGTCGCTTACGCGTCAACGGCCGGTGATCGGCGCATCCACGTCGTGACACTCGATCCTGCGAACGGCAAGATCACGCCGATCCAGGTCGTCGAGGTGCCCGGACCGAATGTGGCCGAATCGCTTAGCATGCCGCTCGGGCTGAGCCCCGATCACCGCCATCTCTACGCCGCGATCCGCGTCGCGCCCTACCTCGGTTCCGTCTTCTCGATCGATCGGCATACGGGGCGTTTGACGCTCGCCGGCTCCGCCGAACTGCCGGACGAGATGTGCTACATCCGCGTTGACGCCTCGCGCCGGTTCCTGATCGGCGCATCGTTCATCGGCTCGACGGTCAGCGTCACGCCGATTGCCAGCGACGCCCGTATCGCGCCCCCGGCCACCGCCTTCTTTCCTCTGCGCCGCGCACACTGCGTCGTGCCCTCGCCGGACGGCCGCTTCCATTACATCGTCAGCCACGGCACGGATACCATTGGTCAGTACGCGCTCGATCGCACCAGCGGCAGGCTCGTATCCGTCGCACCGCCATACGCCTGCGCAAAGGGCGCCGGCCCGCGCCACCTCGAGATCCATGCGGCCACCAGCCGCATGTACGTCGCGAACGAGCAGAACGGCTCGGTCGACATGCTGCGCATCGAGCCGCAGTCTGGCAGCCTCAGCCATATCGCGACCGCAACGATGCTGCCCGCCGGATATGACGCGGTCTCCACCGCGGCCGACATCCACATCACCCGCAACGGCCGTTTCCTCTATGCAAGCGAGCGCACGAGAAGCTTTCTGGTCAGCTACGCGGTGGATGCCGAGCGCGGCAAGCTCGATGTCATCGAATGGGTCGACACCGAGGAAAGCCCGCGCAGCTTCGCCATCGATCCCAGCGATCGCTTCCTTCTCTGTACTGGCCAGACGTCGGGCGGGCTCAGCGCCTACGCCATCGACCAAGCCAGGGGCAGACTTCACAAAACCGACTCCGTTTCACTTGGCCCCAACGCCAACTGGATCGACGTCATCGAGCTTCCCTAGCGGAACAATCGGCAAGGAGCAGCAGCGTGGGTGACATCAACGGCGAGACATTCGATCCCGGGCCCGCCGCGCGCCGCCTGGCCCGCTTCTGGGGTGGCTGGGAGCGCCTGGACATTCTGCCCCCAGCCGAGCGGCCGCACGACCTGACCGAAGGCTATCGTGTGCAGCGCCGTCTAATCGAGGAACTTGGAGAACCGGTCGCCGGCTACAAGGTGGGGCTTTCGAGCGTCGCGGCAATGAAGAAGAGCGGCCTTGGCGTGCCGATTTTCGGGTTCGTGCCGAAGTCACGGCTCTATCGCTCGGGCGCCACGGTGCCGCTGCCACTGCGCGACGTAGTGGTCGAGGCCGAGATTGGTTTCGAACTGCCTGTCGACCCGAACGGCGAACCTTCGCCACGCCTCGTATTCGAGATCGTGCGCAGCCGGTTCCGCGAGCCGAAGGACGTCGATCTGCCGAGTTTCATCGGCGACGCCTCGGGCTTCTGCACCATGGTCGTCGGTGAAAAGATCCCGCTCGAGGAAGTCAGCGGGCTGCTCGCGACCGGTGCCACGCTCAGCTGCGACGGCGATGAGGTGAGCGGGCCGCTGAGCGGTGACGACTGCCCAAACCCGACCGAGGTCCTGCGCCTCTTCCGCCTCCTCGCGGCCCGCTACGATATGCCGACGAGCCCCGGGATGGTGATCGCGACGGGCAGTGTCGTCGTGCCCTACGCAAAACCGGCGGCAGGCACCTATCAGGCGAAGGTCGGCCGGTACTCCGCCACCTTCACCGGCGTGGACGAGCGCTGATCGTCACCGGCCGGTGACCTTTCCTTTCCGATGTAGGTACGCTGAACCATGAAAGTCGTTCGCATCCACGCCGCTCACGACCTACGTGTCGAAGACCAGCCGGCGGAGGCGCCGGGCAGGGACGAGGTTGAGGTCAGGGTACGCGCCGGCGGCATCTGCGGCTCCGATTTGCACTACTACCACGAGGGCGGTTTCGGGACCGTTCGGGTGCGCGAGCCCATGACGCTCGGCCACGAAGTGGCCGGCTTCGTCGCCGCGACAGGGGCCGGCGTAACCACGGTGAAGGTTGGCGACCTCGTCGCCGTCAACCCGAGCCGGCCGTGCGGCCATTGCGACTTCTGCCAGCGCGGCCTGCAGAACCACTGCCGCAACATGCTCTTCTATGGCAGCGCGATGCGCTTTCCGCACGTGCAGGGCGCGTTTCGTGAGCGGCTGGTCGCCGCGGAGGCCCAGTGCGTGGTGCTGCCAGCGACAACGTTGCCCGGTGCGGCCGCCATGTGCGAGCCCTTCGCGGTAGCGCTTCACGCGGTCCAACGCGCTGGCCTGCTCATCGACCGCCGCGTCCTCATCACTGGCTCGGGGCCGATCGGCACGCTGGTTGCGCTTGCCGCCCGCCTCCATGGCGCTCGTGAGATCGTCGCGACGGACGTCGTCGACGAGGCGCTGGCGCGTATCAAATCAGTGGCCGCCGATCGCGTCGTCAACGTCTCCAGCGACAACGCCGCCATGAGCGATTTCGCGGCCAACAAGGGTACCTTCGACGTCATGTTCGAATCGTCGGGCAACCAGGCCGCGATTCGCACCGGACTCGCCGCCCTCAAGCCGCGTGGCATCCTGGTTCAGATCGGCCTCGGCGGCACGATGGACCTGCCGCAGGACTCGGTGGTGACGCGGGAAATCGAGATCCGCGGCGCCTTCCGCTTCATCAATGAGTTTGGGCTCGCCGCAGCGCTGATCGGCAGCGGACGCGCCGACGTTCGGCCTTTGATCACGCACGAATACGAGCTGGCGCACGCAAGGGAAGCCTTCGATATTGCCGGCGATCGCAGGCAGGCGTTGAAGGTGCAGCTGCTTTTCGAGGGCCTGTAATCGCCAGCGCTGTGCGCCGCGATGGATCGCTCCGCGCCGGAAGCCGGTCGACCGCCTCCTAGCGGCCGCCCGACGCGATGATCGTCGTGCCGGTCACGTAGGACGCTTCGTCCGAGAGCAGCCAGAGAATGGGATTGGCAATCTCGCGCGGCCGGCCAAGCCGCTTCATCGGGATCTGCGGGATGATGTCCTTGGCGCGGTCGTTCTGCTCGGGACCGACCATCATGTTGGTCTCGGTCGGCCCGGGCCTCACCGTGTTGACGCGGATGCCCTCTTCCGCGAGTTCGCGTGCCAGCCCGATCGTGAAGATCTCCAATCCGGCCTTGGTCGCCGCATAATCCACCGTGCGCCCGGCGCCGCCGAAATGCGCCGCGACCGACGATACGTTGACGATGGCGCCACCTGTGCCACCGTGCTTTGTGGACATGCGGTGGATGGCTTCGCGCGCGCACAGGAACGGTCCGAAGATATTAATGCTGAAGATCTTCTCGAGCTTGGCGCGGCTCTGGTTTTCGACGCGGTCGAACTTGGGCAGCATGCCGGCATTGTTCACCAGACCCTTCAGGGGCCCGAGGGCATCCGCCGCCTTGAACAGAGCCACGACGTCTTCCTCTTTGGCGACATCTGCCTTGACCGCAATGGCCCTGCCGCCCCGGGCCTCGATCTCGGCCTTCACCTCGTCGGCGGATACCTCATCGCTGACGTAGTTGATGCACACGGCATAGCCACGCTCCGCCGCGAGAAGCGAAGTGGCTCGGCCGATGCCGCGACCGCCGCCCGTAACGACAACAACTTTTCCCATCGCATTTCCTTGCCAGCAGCTGTCCGACGCGGGAGGCCCCTTTACGGCTTCCGCCTACCGTCGTCCCATGTGCGTGGATTGTTGACGGCCGCGTGCGCAAGTCAAAGACGGTTTGAGCGACTGCCCATATCGAGCGTCTATGGACGGCGCGTGACTGTGCCGCCAGCTTCCGCGGCATATCGGAAATGTATGATCGGCGGGACGGAGTGTCTTTGACTTGGCGGCCGGCTCACGGCCAATTGCCGGCACGCCCATCTTTGTCAACGGATTCGACATGCCTCCGGTTCAGCTCACGATTCCAGACCTCCGCGATAAAGTCGTGCTCGTCACGGGAGCGTCGAGCGGCATCGGCGCCGCGGTCGCCCGCGCCTTAGGGGCGCAGGGCGCCAAAGTTGGCGTGCACTATCACTCGACTGCAGACGGCGCGGAGGCGGTCGCCCGGGATATCGTCGCGGTGGGTGGCGAGGCGTTCGTCGTGCAGGGCGACGTCAGCCGATCGGAAGAGACGCGGCGCGTGGTCGAAGAGACAGCGAAACGCTTCGGCCGGCTCGACGGATTGATCAACAACGCCGGACACATGCTGGGCCGTGTCGCCTACGCCGACATGACCGACGAGCACTTCGACGAAGTCATCAATCTCAATGCCCGCTCTGTGGTGATGGCTTCGCAGGCAGCGATCCCCTGGCTGAAGAAGAGCGGCGGCGGCTTCATCATCAATACGAGTTCGGTCGCAGCCAGGAACGGTGGCCGCAACGGCGCCGGCCTCTATGGAGCAACCAAGGCTTTCGTCTCGAACGTTACGCGTGGGCTGGCGCGTGAACTCGTCGACAGCAACATCCGGGTGAACACGGTCGCTCCGGGGATCGTCGATACCCCCTTCCATGGACGCTACTCCGGTCCGGACCTTCTGAAACAGATGGTGTCGGTTGTGCCGCTCGGCCGGCCGGCAACGGCGGAGGAATGCGTTGGCGCATACCTCTTCCTCGCTTCCCCCAGCCTGTCCAGCTACGTGATCGGCCAGGTGATCGACGTGAATGGCGGCCAATTCATGCCATGACGGCTGCTGCCGTCTTTACAAGCGAGCCTCGCGTTGAGCACCAACTGCTTCGATCTCACCGGCCGCATTGCCCTTGTAACCGGATCGAGCAAAGGCCTGGGTTTCACCTTTGCCGAGGCGCTCGTCGCCGCTGGCGCGGAAGTTGTCCTCAACGCGCGGAATGCAAAGGAACTCGATCAAGCGCGCGACCGGCTGGCAAGCGCAGGCCATCGGGTGCACGCATGCTCGTTCGATGTCACCGATCCGGTTGCAGTTGCGGCAGCGGTAGACGACATCGAGCGCGACATCGGGCCAATCGACATCCTGTTCAACAACGCCGGCATCCAGCGGCGCGCGCCTCTTGTCGATGTGAAACCCGAGGCATGGCGCGAGGTGATGAACACCAACCTGGACGCGATCTTCTTCGTTGGCCAAGCCGTCGCCCGCCACATGATCGGGCGCGGCCGCGGCAAGATCGTCAACACCTGCTCGGCAACCAGCGAGATCGCGCGCGCCACCATCGGGCCCTATACCGCCGCCAAGGGTGCCGTAAAGATGCTGACCAAGGCTATGTGCGTGGAATGGGCGGCGCGCGGCCTCCAGGTCAACGGCATCGGCCCCGGGTATTTCAAGACCGAGCTCAATACCGCGCTGGTCAACAACGTTTCCTTCGACAGCTGGATCAAGCAACGCACGCCGGCCGGCCGTTGGGGCGAACTCAGCGAGTTGAAGGGCGTCGCAGTCTTTCTCGCTTCCAACGCTTCCAGCTTCGTCAACGGCCAGGTGATCTATGTCGACGGCGGCTTCGTCAGCAGCATGTGAAGGGGATCGGCAAAGACTAATCGCACTCTGACTCCAGGCCACGAGTAAGCCCACAAGTGCAGGCGTGGCGCTACTGCGCTGCCGTAAGTGTGACTGCCAGTTCGATTGCCTGAACCATGCTCTGCGGAGCGGCAATGCCTTTCCCGGCGATGTCGAACGCCGTGCCGTGATCCACCGAGGTGCGTACGAACGGCAGGCCGAGCGTGACGTTGATACCGCTCAGGCTGGACCAGCGGCCGGTGGTCTTATCAACCTTGAAGCCGAGGAGCTTTACCGGAATGTGGCCCTGATCGTGGAACATGGCCACGACCGCGTCGAACTCGCCGGCAACCGCGCGCACGAACACCGTGTCGCCCGGCCACGGCCCTGATACCGCGACGCCCATCTTCCGCCACCCTGCCACCGCGGGCACCAGCACCGCCGCATCCTCGCTGCCGAAAAGCCCACCCTCGCCAGCGTGCGGATTTACGGCTGCGATTGCGATCCGCGGCTGTGAGATGCCGAAGCGGGCAAGCGCATCGATGGTGAGCGCGATCACCCGCTCGACGCGCTCGGGCGTTACAAGCGCCGGCACCTTGGCCAGCGCAACGTGCGTCGTGACGTGCGCGACGCGCAGATCGCCGTGGACGAGCATCATGCAGGTACCGGGTGTCCCGGCGAGATCAGCGAGCAGCTCGGTGTGGCCCGAGAAGGCATAGCCGGCGAGGTTCATCGCCTCTTTCGAGATGGGCGCGGTGACGATACCGGTGAGGCGTCCGGCGAGCACGTCTTCCACGGCACGGCGGATGGAGAGGACGGCGATTTCACCGCCAGCGCGCGTCGCCTTGCCGGTTGTAACTGCTGCCGGCGCGCCGCCGACGTCGACGAACTCCGGCGCGAAACCTTCGCCCGGAGCGCCAGCCATCGGGTGATAGAGCGAGCGCGAGCCATAGAGCACGGGCGCCAGCGGAAGCGTGCCCCCAGCGCGAATTTCCGTGAGGGCCTTAGCGACTATCTCGGGGCCGATGCCGGAAGGATCGCCAAGCGTAATGCCAATGCGGATCGGTTCGCTCACGTTATCCTCGCTATTGCAGCAGCCGCGTGAGGAGGCCGGGCGCGCCGAACCCGCCTGACTTGCCCACCACCGTAGTACCGTTCCAGTGCCCGTCGCTGAATTCGGCAACGCCGACGCCGGGCACCCATTCGCCTTTGACAGCGAGCCGGCTGGCTCCGACCGCGTCGCAAAGCCTGACCAACGTCTCGCCGCCGGTGACCACGAGAAGCTCGGGCGCGAGGCGCCGCGGAAGGCGCTCGAAAGCCCGCATCTGCAGCTCGGCCGCGGCCGCCGGCGTGTCTCCGCCGATGTCGAACACCAGCGCCGCACGATCGTGCGCGACCACAGCGGCGGCCACGCCGTCAAGCGCACGATCGATGTCGTCTGCGTCCCTGATCGCGAAAACAATACCGCCATGACGGGCACGGAGGTGCTCGACTTGGCGGAGCGTTCCTGGGTGCCGTGTTCCGACGACAAGCAGGCGGCAGCCTCCACGCAGTTCAACAGGCGCGATTTCACCGGCCAACGCCCTCGCCAATCCAGCAGACCCGCACCACAGCACAGGCGGAGCGAGGTTCCCGAGGGCAATGACCGCGGCAAGATCAGCGTCACTCTCAGCGTCGCACAGGAACACGCCCTCGCCGGCCGCAGTCGTACCGCGCGGGACTCGACGCACGTCGACGCCGTGCGCAGCCAAACCCGTGGCAATATCGATGCGCGCCCCATCGGCCAGCTGGCATCCAGCGCGGGTCACGCGGTGCTCCAATGGAAACGCCGGGGCGACGACCATGCTGCCAAACAGTCCGCTCTGCCAGCACAGCGCCAGCTCGCGACACGTATTGCCGCGCATCAGCGAGTCCACCTTTTTCAATGCCACACCGGCGTTAGGCAGCAGCGGAAGGACCTCGTGCAGCGCTCGTTCGACCGCAATCGATGCGGCGTCACGAGTTTCCGTATCGACCGCGAACGCCGCGACAGAGGCGGATGGCAAATGGCGGATCGAAAGCTCGACCCCTCCTCTGCCGGCAAAGGGAGCCGTCGCGTCGAGCCCGCCCGTCAGGTCGTCGGCGACGATGGCCAGGCGCCTCAATACGTGGTGCGCCCGCCAGAAAGATCGAAAGTCGCCGCCGTCGTGAAGGAATTTTCCCGACTCGCCAGCCACGCAATCATAGATGCGGCCTCCTCGACCTCGACGAACCGCCCCCGCGGCACGCGCGACAGCATGTACTGGATATGCTCGGCCGTGACCTGCTCGAGCATGCGTGTCTTGACCGGCGACGGCGTTATACAATTCACCGCGATGTCGTACTTGGCGACTTCCTTACCCAGCGATTTCGTCAGCGCGATCACGCCTGCCTTCGCCGCGGAATAAGCCGAGGCGTTCGGATTGCCCTCCTTGCCGGCCACGGAAGCGATGCTGACGATGCGGCCATAGTTGCGGGCGATCATGCCCGGCGTCACCGCCCGGCAGCAGAGAAAGACAGCCGTCAGGTCAACGTCGATGACCCTCCGCCACTCGGCGGCTGTGTATTCGAACAGCGGCACCGCGCTGCCGGCGATACCAGCGCTGTTCACCAGAATATCGATGCGGCCGTGGGTTTTCTCGGCCATGGCGGCCGCATCGGCGACCTTCGCCTCATCGGTCAGATCAAGCGCCAACACCAGGGTGTCTCCGCCAAGCGCCTTCTTCGCTTCTTCAAGGCGCGCCCCGTCGAGATCCCAGAGCACGACCCGCGCGCCCGATTTCTGCAGACGCTTCGCCGCTGCAAAGCCAATGCCCTGCGCGCCGCCAGTGATGACGGCCACCTGGCCGCCGAGGTCGATCTTGTTCATGCGTCAATCCATTCATGCAGTGGAGGAAGGCGATAGAGGCGTTCTGCCGTGCCGCCCTCGATGAGGGCGCGGTCGGCGCTTGAGAGCCCGGCAAGCAGCTGAGCACTGACCGAGCGCCAACGCGCATAGTCGGCTGCGCGGGTCAGTGGCGGCCAATCGCTCGCCCACATCACGCGCTCTGCGCCGAAGGCCGCGATGACGTGCGTGGCATAGGGCGCGATGTCTTCAACCGCCGCGCCGGGCAGCGAACGATTGAGCAAACCCGAGAGCTTGCAGGCGATGTTCGGCAGCGCCGCAAGCTCGGCGATTTGATCCGCCCATGGCTGCATGCGCCCGGCGGCGATATCGGGCTTGCCACAGTGATCGAGGATTATCGTCAGATCGGAATGGCTACGCGCGAGCGCGATGACGACCGGAAGGTCGTCCGGATTTTCCACCAGAATATCAAGCGACGCATCGCGCGCCGCAATGGCGCGGTAGCCTTTGGTGCACGTCGCAGCGAGCATCCATGCAAGCGACAGATTTCCCTCGCGCACCGGGCGGAAGCCTCGCACCACGTCCAGCTCCAGCAGAGCCACGATCTCCTCCTCCGCAGCGGGATATTCCGGATCGATCCACGCGACGACGCCGGCGATCCAGCGATGCTTTTGCGCGAGGCCAATCGTGTACAGATTCTCCGCGTGGGTCTCGGCCGCCTGCACCAGCACGACGCGATCGACGTCGGCCGCTTTCATCTGCGGCAACAGTTCAGCCGGTTCGTGATCACGCCAGAGCGACGATGACCGGTCGAGACCGGCATTATCGCCACGCGCGATGCGCCAGAAATGCACGTGCGCGTCGATCATGCGTTTGGTCTCGCCGCTCCGTCCGCGATCAGACCCGCGGTGGCGAAGTCGCGCCACAGCGCGCCGGGAATCGGGAGCGAGGCGAGCGCCACATTCTCCGCAACCTCATCCGGTCGCGAAGCCCCCATGACGACCGAGGCCACCGCCGGCTCGGCCAGCGGAAACTGCATCGCCGCAGCCTTGAGCGGTACGCCATGCGCGGCGCAAATGCCGTCTAGCTGTCTCGCCCGCTCGACGATCGCCGCATCGGCCGGGCGATAGTCGAAAGACGCGCGGTTGCGCCACGGGTCCGCCAGGATGCCGCTGTTGAAGACGCCGCCAAGCATGATCGAAATGGACTTTCGGCTGCAGGTCGCAATCAGTCGGGCTGCGGCGGCGTGATCGAGGAGCGTGTAGCGTCCGGCGACGAGGAAGCAGTCGAAGTCACCATCGCCGGCATAGCGTTCGAGCATGTCGATGCGCCCGATGCCGACACCGAGCGCGCCGATGACCCCTTCGTCGCGGAGTTGGCTCAGCGCCGGGTAGGCGCCGTCCATGGCGGCGCGATATTGGTGCTCCTCGAAGGTGTCGTGGATGTAGACGATGTCGAGGTGCGACAGGTGGAGCCGAGCGAGGCTTTCCTCGAGACTGCGCAGAGCGCCATCGCGGGAGAAGTCCACCACCAGATCGCGCTGCGGTACTCCACGCCAGGCACCCTCGTAGCTCCGGTCGAGCTCGGCTCCCCGGCCAGCGGTACCCGGTGTGCTCAGGAGACGTCCGACTTTGCTGGAGATGACGAATTCGTCGCGCGGGGCGCCCAAGAGCGCCTTCCCCAGTCTCTCCTCCGAAACGCCCAACCCATATATCGGCGCGGTATCGAAGTAGGTGACGCCGCGGGCGCGCGCGGCCGAAACCGTCCCGGCGAAGCGCTCGTCCGACACGATCTCGCCAAGCCCGCCAAGAAAGCCCGTGCCCAGCGAAAGGCGGCTCACCTTGAGACTGGTCTTACCGACGCCCGCCGCCGGCAACTGCTGCAGTTGATCGGGCGCATCCGTCACTTCACACCGCTCCCGCACTGCGATGCGCGAGGACGGTTGGCTTCAGGCCCGGGATGTCGTCGTCGACCGGAAAGAACGGCCGCGTCATGCGCTTGTAAGGCAGGTGCCGCGAGGTCGCGGGCGTTGGACCCGGTGTGTCGAGAACGAGCGCGCCTTTGGCGATGTCGCGATAAGCGAAGTTATAGTTCATCGGGTTCTTGACGCCGATGAACTTCGCCTGGCGCGGATTGAGTCCAACCGCCCGGAATTGTTCGTCAGCCCAGTCGTACGTCGGGTGGGACATGATCAGGAGACGGATCGCCCCGATGCCGAGCACCGCTGACAACCCCATGCGCCCAGTCGTGCCACCGTAGGCGCCGCCGGTGAAGACGAATTCGCCATCGCTTAGTGTCCGCACGACGCCTTCGACCGGCAGCGGCTCACCCCAACTCGGGTCGATCTTGTAGCCGACTCGAAGCTCAACTTTGGTGCCGATGCCGGCAGCGGCGCAGGCGGAGGCGGCCTCCGGGTCGACGACCATCAGGTACGTCGAAGCATCGACACGCAGCTCCAGCAAGCGCCGGAGCAGCGCGACGCTGTCACCGGCGGAGCCGCCGCCGGCGCAGTCGGCGGTATCGACCAGCAGCACGGGCCCGCCGTCGATGGCGAGGCCGCAGCGTACGCCCTCTTCGACGGAAAGGATTTCCGGCTCGAACTCATGCCGCCGTTGCCAGAGTTCGGCGGTGATGCCCGTTGCCTCGCGCACCGCAAGATCGAGATCACCGTCGGTCACGACAAGGCCGCCGGAGCCCATGCCGACCAAATCGTTGGTGGCATGGACCTGAAATACGGAAGCGGAGAGCACGCCCGGCAGCGCTTCAACCGCGCGAGCCCGCGCGGTCAGGTGCGTCATCGGCGCCTCGCCGAAGGTCATGCCGCGGATGCCGCTGCACAGCAGAGGCACCTTGGCGATGGCCATGGCGGGCCGCTTGCGGCCGGCGATCAGATCAAGCAGCAGACGCGCGCCACGCTCACCCGTAGTGAACGTGTCGTCGTGCGGATAGCGCGTGAACGCGACCAACGCGTCGGCGTTCTCGACCATGCGCTGCGTCACGTGGCCGTGCAGGTCGAGGGTGGAGACGACGGGCACGTTCGGCCCGACTATCTCGCGAACCGCTGCGAGTATGTCGCCTTCCGGATCGAGTTCGCCCACCGCGGTAAGCGAGCCGTGCATCGCCAGAAACACACCATCGACCGGGCCGGCGGCGCGCAGCGGCGCGAGAATACCTTCGCGCAGCCATTGGTATGCGTCAGCCCGCGTTGGACCGCTGGAAACGGCGCGCGCCGCGAGCAGCGGCACGAGCGTCACCTCGGCCGCGTCGAACACCGCCAGCGCACCCGCCTCCTCGCAGGTGGCGCCGCGTAGCGAGCCGATCTCATTGCCGGCCAGAACGTAAGTGTTGCGCCAATGATCGAGCCCGACGGTGGTCGTGAGGAAGTGGCTGGTCTCACTGAACAGCGCCCCCAGCGCGATGCGCGGATGACGCGCACTCATGGCGCGGCCGAGGTGGCGTACGGCGGCATGACGAAGTCGTACGCCTTGCCGAACGACATATCGGAGTAGGCACCGTCCGGCACCGGCGCCTCGGCGGGCATCGCCATACGCGCCACCGCCTTCTCATCCACCTCGATGCCAAGGCCTGGGGCGCCCGAAAGGGCCAAGGCTCCGTCGCTGAGGCGCAACGGCTCGACCAGCAGTTCGTCGATGAAGCGGTTTCCGGTGCGGTCCATCTCGACGCTGATACCGTTCGGCAGCGCACCGACCACGTGCATGTTGGCGACGAGCGCCACTGCGTCGCTCCATGTATGCGTGGCGAGGCGGGCGCCAAACTGCTGCGCCATCCGTCCGACCGCAAGCACCTCGGAGATGCCGCCTGCGCGGCAGGCGTCCGGCTGCACAATGTCGAGCGCGCCGGCGCGCAGCATTTCGCGGAAGCCCTGAACGCCGAAATCGTTCTCGCCGGCGGCGACCGGAATGCGGACTTCCTTGCGCAGAGCGACGTAGTTGTCGATGTCCTCCGGCTCGAACGGCTCCTCGTACCAGAAGACGTTCTCCTTCTCGAGCACACTGCCGATGCGGATCGCCGTCTTGAGATCGTAGCGCATGGAGGCGTCGACGATGAGGCCGGCGTCCCTGCCGATTGCGCGGCGGACGGCGCGAACTGCGGCGACATCGTAATCCTCGCTGCGGCCAAGACGCATCTTCACGCGCGTGAATCCCTGCTGGATGTAGCCAGCTGCCTCGGCGGCAAGCGCATCGGTGTCATCGTTCCATAGAAGCGCGCTGGCGTAAGTCGGGACACGCGTTCGCTCGCCGCCGAGCAGCCGAAAGATCGGCTGGCCCGCGGCCTTGCCCTTGAGATCCCAAAACGCCGTGTCGAGCGCACCCAGCGCCGACATCGCCGCCCCTTTGCGCCCGTACCATCGCGTCAGGCGATACATGCGATTCCACAGCCGTTCGGTGTCGGTCGGGTCCTCACCGATCATGAATGGCGCGAGATGCATGACGATGATGTGCACGAGCGCGGGATGGCTATACGCCGCGCCCCAGCCAACGGCGCCGGCGTCGGTCGTCACCTTGACCAGCGACGTGACGCGGGCCGTCAACCGGCCGCCGCCATAGCGCAACCCCGGCCCCTCCGGGATCTCGTAGCGCAGGTTGAATACGTCAATGTGGTCTACGCGCATCGTCTGCCGTCGCCTTTGCCTGTCTCAATCCTGGTGGAAGACTTCTTCGAGTACGCGCCACGGATTCTCTGCAGCGGACGCGTCCATCAGCGGTGCCATCAGCGCCTGCCAGCGATCGCTCATCTCGCTCGCGGCGAGAAACGCCATCGCCGCATCGAGATCGTCTACCTCGAAGTACGAGAAGAGCTCTGGACCATCCATGTAGATGGTGTAGTTGCGCACGCCCGCCTGGCGCGTCAGCTTGACGATCTCTGGCCAGACGCGCTTGTGCCAATCGCGGTAGGCGGCGATGGCCTCGGGCTTGACGCGGGTGCGCCGGCCGATGCGCTGCGGACGCGCCGTGCCGCTCACTTCACCGCTCCCATGGTCATGCCCTGGATGATCTGCCGCTGCGCCAGAAGGAACATCACCAGCACCGGCACCACCGCGAGCGCGAGCCCGGCGGAGATCAGCGTCGAGGACGAACCCCACTGTCCTTTCAGCAGGCCGGTGCCGATCATCAGCGTGCGGCTTTGCGGCGTCTGCATAATGAGCACAGGCAAGAGGATGTCGTTCCACATCCAGATGAAATTGATAATGCCGGTAACGGCGACGACCGGCTTGCACACCGGCAAGATGATGCGCGTCAGGATCTGGAACGTGGAGGCGCCGTCCATGCGCGCCGCCTCGACCAACTCGTCGGGGACGCCGCGGAGATACGCTGCCATCTGGAACGTGGTCAGCGGGATCGCGAAGGTGACGAACGCGACGATCAACCCGCCCTGCTGGTTGAGCAGGTGGAAGTTCCGGACGACCAGATAGAATGGATAGAGGATCGTCTGGATCGGGATCAGCATCGAGGCCAGCACCAGCAGGAAGAGCAGGTTGCGACCTGGAAACTGGAGCTTTGTCGCGGCGAAGGCGACCGGCAGACAGACCACCCACGCCACGACCACACCGCCGATCGTCGTGACCGCCGAATTCCACGCGGCGTGCACCAGGTCCATGCGCTGCCAGGCTAGCGCGAGGTTGTCGAAGGTCGGCGGCATGGCAAGCGAGAAGCGGCTGGCCGAGAAGCCGGCATCGGTCTTCAGCGCGGTGTTGAAGACGAAGACCAGCGGATAGATCGTCGATATCGCGACCAGCGTCAGGATCAGAAAGACGAGGATCGGGCGCGCGTTGCGGACAACAAACATCATGTGCGCCTCCGCCCGGTGTTGTTGTTGAAGTACATGAGGCGGAGCTGCACCAGCGAAACCGCCGTGATGTAAAGGAACAGCACCACGCCCATGGCGGAGGCATAGGCCGGTTCGGCGTAGCGGGTGGAGACCTGGTAGATGTAGTACTCGGGCAGCATGCTGGCGTAGCCGGGCCCGCCGCCGGTGATGGCGTAGATGTACGGGAAGAACCAGATGAGCATGCCGGCGGTGCAGATCACCGACCAATAGCCAATGGTGGGCAGCAGCATGGGGATGCCGATATGGACGACCTGCTGGCGCCAGCTCGCGCCATCGATGGTCGCAGCCTCGAACACATCCTTCGGCATGTTCGCCATGCCGGCGAGATAGATGACGACGCCAAGGCCGAAGTAGCTCCACAGCGCCACCCCAACCAGCGCCCAGAGTGCCGTGCGCACGTCGCCGAACCACTGGATCGCCAGGAAATCGAGTCCGACCGACCGCAGCATCTGGTCGACCGGCCCGTCGAGGCCGAGCACGAAGCTGAAGATGTAGCCGGCGATGACCGGCGCGATGATGTAGGGGAAGACGAACGCCGCGCGGAAGACGCGCCAGCCCGGCGTCTCCTGGAAGATAAGAAATGCCAGGATGAAGGGAATCAGCACCCAGAGCGGCAGCGTCACCAGCACCTTCACCGCGTTGATCATCGCGGCGGCGAAGGCCGGGTCCTTCAGCATGCGGGCGTAGTTGCCGAGGCCGATGAAGTGCCAGTTCGGACTGCCGCGCCAGTTGGTGAAGGAATAGGTGACGCCCGATACGAGCGGGTAGAACTTGAACACCGCGACCAGAACTACCGCGGGCAGAAAGCATACGTACCCCGACCATTGTACCGGCTCGCGTCGACGCATCTTCTTCCGGGTGGGTAATAGGCTCATGCGACGGCAGCTTGCGGCGGCGCACCAGGTAAGGCCAGCGGGAAGCGAGCGCCTCCCGCTGGCCGGCTTCGAACCGCTACTGCTTGGCAGCCTGAGCGTCGTGAACCTGTTGCAGGGAGACAGCCATCTGGTCGACGGTCTCTGATCCGGCGAGCACCAGTTGCGCACCGCGGCTGAGTTCATCGAGCTCGGCGGCGTAGAGATAGAGGTGCGGTGAGGCAGGGAAGTTGCCGTCCTCGTTCGCCCAGGCCAGAGTCTGTATCAGCTGCGGCGAGCCGATCTTGGCAACCGCGTCCTTGTCGACGTTGCGGTTTGCGGGCATCGCGCCACCCTCGACGAGGTAGCGGGTCTGCGTCTCGGGGCTCGTCACGAACTTGATGTAGTCGACGGCTTCCTGCTTGTGCTTGCTCCAGGCGGCGAGGTTGTAACCGATGCCGCCATAGGGATTGAACTTGCCGGCAAAGGGCCCGGGTGTGACGCCGTCGACGTCGCCGGCAGCGATGACCGGGAACTTGAGTACGCCGAACTTGTCGTAGCCCATTTTGTCGCCCCACCACTTCCAGTTCATGAAGTCGGACATGATGGTCATGACGAAACCGGCCTTGTTGCCGACGAAAGCGTCATTCATGTCGGGGGTGACTGTCGTCGCCGCGGCGCCAGGGTTGAACCAGCCCTTCTTGACCATGTCGGCGAAGATCCTGAGCGCCGCGAGATGGGCGCCTTCCGTCCACTTCTGCGATCCGTCCTGGAGCGCCTTCATGTCAGCCGGGGTCGCGACCTGGACCGACAGCTCGAGCCACGTCCACAGGAAGGCCCAGTCCTTGGCTCCGAGTTCAATGCAGTCCTTGCCGGCCGCCTTGATCTTCGCGCAGTCGTCGCCCAGCTCCTTGTAGGTCATCGGCGGCTTCTCCGGATCGAGCCCCGCTTCCTTGAAGACCTCCTTGTTGTAGTACATGAGGTGTCCCTGGTTGGTGTGCGGGATGCCCCAGATTTCCTTACTGCAATCGAAGTCCGTGCACAGCGCCGCCGTGCCGTTGAACTGCGCCAGCTCATCCTTCGTGAAGTACGGATTGAGCGGCGCCCAGCTGTCCTTGCGATCGAAAACGTTGCCGCCAGGCTCATTCTGGATGAGGTCGGGGCCGTCCTGCGCGGCGACATATGCACCGACCTGATCGAAGTAGTTTCCGTACGGAACGAACTCGTGCTCGACCTTGATGTTCGGGTACTTCTGCATGAACAGGTCGTCGGTCTTCTTCCAGAAGTCAGGACCGCCGGATTGCCAATCCATCACTCGTATGGTGACCTGATCGTCCGCTGTCGCGACGCTCACCGTCGCCATCGCCAGCGGCGCAGCCAGCGCCAATCCCAACAGCTTCAGCCTGTAGCTCATGAACCTCTCCCACTGCCGTATTCAGGACTTTCCTTTTGGAAAACCCCGGTGCGATGGAGCGGGACTTTTGCCTCCCGGACCGATCGTTCGCCGTGCTCCCCTCGATCGGCAGCCCGTAGCAGCCGTCATCCAACAGTCACCGAATTTCCGTTACGAGTCCAGCAATTTTTCTCATTGGAAACATAGAGCCTGGTTTGTTGCCGGTGGCCGCGCACTGAGCGGCCTATTTTTTCCGCTTCGGCAATGAATGCTGACGCCGGATTGTGCACAAACCCTTTTCGACGGACTTGGGGTTCGTGTTATGAGGCCGCCAAAGAGTTGCCGAAAGGAAAGGCGATGAGCAGCAAGGTCGTGACGCTTCAGCGCGCTCCGGCTAGCGCCGCGGAAGACAAGCAGGCGCGCGGCGAGCAACTGGGCGACCGGTTGCGCGACGTTCGCAAGGCACGCAGGCTGACGCTGGCGGAGGTGAGCAGCCGCACCGGCCTTGCCGTCTCGACTCTATCCAAGGTCGAGAACAACAAGATCGCGCTGACCTACCACAACCTCGCGCGCCTCGCGCAGGGCCTCGAACTCGACCTTGCCGAGTTTTTCACGCCGCACACGATGGGCTCAGTGAGCGGCCGCTGGAGCGTCACGCGACGCGGTGGCGGGCGCATGCATGAGAGCCAGAACTATGCCCATGAGTATCTCTGCGTCGATCTCGTCGGGCGACGCATGGTGCCGATGCTGTCTCGGGTGAAGGCGCGCAGCATCGAAGAATTCGGCGAGCTGATCAGCCACCCCGGCGAGGAATTCTTCTTCGTCGTCGAGGGAACGGTCGACGTCTATACCGAAGGCAATCCGCCGGTGCGTCTCCGCGCCGGCGACAGCTTCTACTTTGACGCACAGATGGGGCACGCCGTTATCTGCGTAGGCGCCGGCGACGCCTACACGATGACGGTGATCTCACCACCCGTGCGTAGCGACCAGGACGAGCGGTCTCACGTTGGAGCGGAGATCTGATCGGCGGCTAACGCCTTGAGCGTTAGCTAGCGCACAGGCCTCACTTTTCGCTCAACGGCCAAGGCGGCTCGCCAACGGGCGCAGCTCTACGCCGACTCACGAAAAATGATTGTGCCATTGAGAAGTATGTCGCTCTCTGGCACCCGCGCCCCGTTTTCGAGGCCGACCAGAATTTTGGCGACAAGCTCGGCGATTGCTTTTGTGTCTTGCGCCGATGTCGTGAGCGAGGGCGCAGCGAAGGCCCCGAACCGTTGGCCGTCGTGCGAGGCAACACGCAGGTCATGGTTGGGGCCTGGTCCCACGGTGAGACCCAGCCGCTTGGCCGCCGCCAGCAGACCTAGCGCCACGCGATCGTTCGGACAAAGAATGGTGCGCACGCCCGCCAGCCTCTCGGGCGCCAGCGTGAGGAAGCGCTCAAAACCGTAACGCTCATAGTCGTCGCCGAGCCATTCATCTTCGGGGTTGAGGATGCGCGGCTCGTGTCCGAGCTCAGTCATCCGGGAGCGGTAGGCTTCACGCCGCTCCATCACGTTTGCATTTACCGCCGGCATGGTGAACAGCGCCGGCGGGCTCCCCGACCGGCACAGATAGTCGACCATAATGGAAATGCTCTGCCGGTTGTCGGTGCCGACGTAGGGCAGGCCGTCGCGCAGCCGGGAATCCATGAAGACGATCGGCACCTGTCGCATGGCCTTCTCGATCGCCTCGATGTCGGATGAAAATCCGAGCGGGGCCATCGCGATCCCTGCCACATCCATTGACAGCAGCCGTGCCAGTGCGCGCCGCTCCATGGTGGCATCGTTATGCGAGCTTTGGAGAACCATCAGGTATCCGCGTTCCTCCACGCGGAGTTCGATGGTGCTGACGAGTTCGCCGAAGAACGCATCGATGATCGACGGAACGATGATTCCGATGGCGCGCGCCGAACGGCGCGTCAGGTTGGAGGCGAAGAAGTTCGGACTATACCCATACGTCCGAATGCCCTCCTCGATGAGCAGTCTGGTTCTGGGCCGTACCGAGTTTGGGTTGGAAAAATAACGGGATACGGTCGGTCGCGAGAGCCCGATCGCCTTGGAGAATTCCTCCATTGTGTGTTCGGTATTCCGCGCCATTGCGCTTGTCTTATCCGCCGCCGGGAGCCTGCAACTTAACACGCATGAGCTTCGGCGCAACTTTACCAGCCTTGACGCATATCACGCGTACAGGCAATTATTACGCGCGTAATAATAGCCGTCTGATCTTTCCCCGCGTCACGGAGCGTCGAGGTTGACCAATTCGCCAAAGGACGGCATCAGCCTCGACGGTGAGTGGCGGCTGAGTTTTG
>JBEHXS010000012.1:0-31430 GCA_048498575.1 Pseudomonadota bacterium | reverse complement strand
ACGCCGCCGATGACCAGCGCGTCGAGCCGCACGACGTCGACGGCCTCGGCATCGATGAGGGCGCGGATGGCACGATGGCCGGCGAGCGATTCGCCCAGCGCAATCGCGACGCCGGTGCGCTGGCGGAGTGTGCGGACGAGCGGCGCCAGCGACTCGGAAAACGGGTCCTCGACGAAGGACAAATCGAACTCGGCCAGCGCGCGAACGCGGCGGACGGCGTCGTCGAGATCGCGGAAGGAGCGGAAGGCATCGACGGCGAGCAGCACGCCATCGCCGGCGATCTCGCGCGCCAGGGCGACGCGGCGCCGATCGCGCTCGATCGAGCCGGCGCCGGCGACGAGCTTGATCGAACGGGCGCCGAGCGACACCGCCTCCGCCAACTCGCGGCGCAGCGTCGCGTCGTCATCGTCATATACATAGCCGGCTACGACGCAGACCGGGACTTCGCGGCGGGCGGCGCCGAGCAGATGGGAAACCGGAACGCCGAGGCGGCGGCCCATGGCGTCCCACAGCGCCAGATCGACGGCGCTGACGGCGGCGGTGAAGGTGCCGTGATCGGCCGACGGCCAATAGGCGGCCGTGAGTCTGGCGCGGACGGCTTCCGGCAGCGTGGCGTCGAGCCTGGTCGCGACGGGCGCGAGCAAGTCGCGAACGATCGCGGCGATCGGCAGGCCGCGCGAGAACGTGTGACCGACACCCTCGACGCCGCTCGCGCAGCGGACGCGGACGATCGTGTAGTTGCGCGCCGTGACGCGCGCGCTGCCGATGGTCAACGGCTGCGGCAGCGGCACGCGGACGTCGAAGCATTCGACGGATTCGATCGGGTCGGGCGCGCTGCTCATCGTCTCGCTCGGCCGGCTCCGCACAGGGAACGGCCGCGGGTTCTGGGAACGATCCCAATCATAGGCTGCGGCCACTTTGAGTCAAGGACATCGGGGGTCGTTTTCCTTCAGGACGCCTTGCGAACGGTGGCGCTGGCGTTGGTGGCGACGTTGCCGCCATCGACCGCGAGCAGATGTCCGGTGACCATCGCCGAGGCGGGCGACGCCAGGAAGATGACCGGGCCGACGAGATCGTCGATCACCCCCAGCCGGTTCATCGGCAGACCGTCCAGCCACCGGCCGAGAATGTTCGCGCCGGCGGGCGAGGCCAGGTAGGTTTCCAGCCCCGGCGTCAGGATCTGGCACGGCAGGATCGCGTTGACGCGAATGCCGTAGATGCCCCACTCGACGGCGAGCTCGCGGGTGAGCTGGTTCACCGCGGCCTTGCTGACCGAATAGGCGACCGAGCCACGCCCCTGCCCGCCCGTGCCGGCGATGGAACTGATGTTGATGATGCTGCCGCCGCCTGCCTTCCGCATGTACGGAAAGGCGCGCTGCGCCGTGAGCAGGTAGGCCGTGGAGTTGATGCGGTAGACCAGTTCCCATTCGGCGAGCGACACGGTCTCCGGCGCGTCCTTGGTGGAGCGGCCGGCATTGTTGACCAGGATGTCCAGCCGCCCGCTGTCGGACTCGACAAAATCGAATAGCGCATCGATGGCGGCGGGGTCCGACATGTCCGCCTTGAACGACACCGCCTCGCCACCGGCGTCGCGGATGGCTTTAGCCGTATCGGCGGCGCCCGGTCCATCGCGATCGGCGACCACGATACGCGCACCCGCGGAGGCAAGGCCGATGGCCATGCCGCGGCCGAGCCCCATGGCGGCACCCGTGACCAGGGCGAAGCGTCCCTTCAGATTGAAAAGCTGCTCGACGGTCATCGTTTCCTCCGTGTATTTTCCAGCGCAGTGCTTCGGGAACGTTCCCGCTCGATTCGCCGTTTGTCCGGCGACCCCACCGGGACAAAGTTATCCGGCAAAGCCGGCGGAACCTGAATATGGCCAAGCGCGTCCAGCCACCGTCTGCCGGCAAACCAAATCCCCGGCGGCGGCCGCCCACGCTCCTCGACATCGCGCGTGATGCACGCGTCTCGAAGTCGACCGTGTCGCGCGTGCTCAACGCCTCGCCCGACGTCTCCGACGAAGCGCGCACGCGCACGGTCGCGGCGATGGAACGGCTCGGCTACCACATCAACCTCGCGGCGCGCAGCCTGCGGACGGCGCGGACCTCGCAGGTCGGCCTGCTCGTGCCGCAGATCAACAACGAAGTGTTCGGCGAGATCGCCGAGCGGCTCGAGGAACTGCTGGCGACGGAGGGCATATCGCTCGCCATCACCAGCTCGGGCTGGGACATCAGCTCGGAGCTGAGGGCGCTCGACGCACTGGAAGCGCGCGGCGTCGACGTCATGGTCGTCTCGCTGACCAACGAGCGCGACCGGCGCATCGCGGAGCGCCTGCAGCGCTTCGGGCCGCCGGTGGTGCTGCTCGACCGGCAAGTGCGCGGCGTGCGTGGCGACGCCGTGCTGACCGACCACCGGATCGGCATCGGACAGAGCATCGAGCACCTTGCGGCGCTCGGCCACAGGGCGATCGCCGTCACCACGGGCACCGACAACACGCGCCCGGGACGCGAGCAATTCGCCGCCTATTGCGATGCGATGGAGAAGCTCAGCCTGCCGCACGGCGACGACCTCGTGGTGCGCTCCGACATCTACACGCGCGACAGCGGGCGTCATGCGGCCGAGGCCCTGCTGGCCGCCGGAGCGACCGCGATCGTGGCCTGCGCCACGGTGGCGCCAATCGCCGGAGCGCTCGAATACCTGGCGGAGCGGCGCATGCGCATTCCGCAGGACATCAGCTTCGTCGAATACACGGACAGCGAACTCGCGCAGATCCACGTGCCAAAGCTCTCGGTCGTGCTGCGCCCGGTCGCCGACATCGGCCGCGCCGCCGGCCGCCTGGCGCTCAACCGCATGGCCAACCCGGATTCGGCGCCGCGGGTCGAGGTCGTATCGACGCAATTTCTCGACCGCCAGTCGACCGCCCGGCCGGGACGCGCGCGGTCCATCTAGAGCCGCCCCCGCTCGCCGCGGCCGAGGATAACGGTCGCCATGAGAATGACGCCGTACGACACCTTGAGGGCGGCGGTGCCCAGCGAAAACATCGGCAATATCGCGGCGACCAGCGCCAGCACGATGGCACCCGCGACGGTGCCGACATAGTTGCCGCGACCGCCGAGGATGGAGGCGCCGCCGATCGCGACCGCGATCGCCGACGAGAAGAGATACTCGTCGCCCATGTTGACGAAGGCCTGGCCGAGGTAGCCCAGCACCAGCCAGCCGGTGACGGCGGCGGAGAGCGCCGAAATGACATACGGCAGCACGAGCAGGCGGCGGGCCGAGATGCCGGCGAGGCGCGCCGCGACATCGTTGGTGCCGACCGCGTAAAGCTTCCGGCCGACCGTGCTCCAGCCGAGGAAGATCGTCATGGCGACGGCCGCGATCACCCAGGTGAGGAGGACGGGCGAGAAGCCGAAGAACGAGCCGCTGACGAAATCGGCGAGCACCTGCGGCGGCTGCGCGGCGACGCCGCCATTGGTGTAAACCAGCAGCAGGCCCTGCAGCGCGCCGTTCATGCCGAGCGTCATGATGATCGGCGGCACGCGCGCATAAGCAATGGCGATGCCGTTCACCAGGCCGGCGACCACCGCGAGGATGATCACGATCGGCACCGTGTGGACGAAACCGTCGAGCGTGCCGCCCGACAGGTAGGCGGTGAGCACGGCGGAGCCGGCGAGCACGGAGGGCATCGACAGGTCAATGCCGCCGGTGAGGATGCAGAGCGTCTGGCCGAGCCCGACAAAGCCGATGAAGGACGCGGTGATGAGGATCGTGCGGAGGTGCGGCAGCGCGGCGAACTGCGGCGACAGCGCCGCGCCGATGGCAAACAGGCCGAGCGCGATGATCCACGCGATGATGACGCTGGCGTTGCGGCGGGCGACTTCGACCAGCACCGTCATCCCCGCCTCCATGTGCCGGCGCCCTGCACCAGCGCGTTGGCGATGACGGCGAGCATCAGCACCAGGCCCTGCAGGCAGATGCTCCAGAACGACGCGAGGTTGAGCGCATAGACCAGGGTCGGGATGAGCATGAAGGCGATGGCGCCGGCGACGGAGCTGGCGGCGGAGCCAAGGCCGCCGAAGATGCTGGTGCCGCCGAGGACTACGGCGACGATGGACGCAAGGATGAAATCATCGCCGATGCGGGGCGAGCCGCTCGCTGTCTGCGCGGTCATCCAGATGGCGCCCGCGGCAGCCAGGATGCCGGTCCACAGATAGGCCTCGACCTTGCGCACCGAGACGCGGACGCCGGCGAGCCGCGCGCGGCGCTCGTCGCTGCCGATCGCCATCAGGTCGACGACGAACATCGTGCGGCGCAGCCACGCCCAGGCGGCGAAGAGCGCGACGATCGCCAGCACCGACTTCGGGATGCCGAAAAGATCGCCGGTGAGCGCCGTGATGAGGCCCGGCGCCGGGGCGCCGCCCTCGATCGGCAGGACGGCGAAGGCGAGGCCGCCGGTGATCGTCCACGTCGCCAGCGTGACCAGAAACGGCTCCAGCCGGAGATACGCGACGAGGATGCCGTTGATGCAGCCGAGAAGCGCGCCGACGCCGAGAATGGCGACGATCTCGAGGATCAGCACCGGACCGTCGGCGTTGAGATGCGTGCACAGGAGCGACGAGCAGAGGCTGACCAGGCCGCCGACGGAAAGATCGATGCCGCGGGTGATAACGACGAAGGTCTGGCCGTAGGCAATGAGGGCGAGCGGGACGATCAGCGCGGCACGGCCGTCGATCATGTCGTGGCCGGAAATGAGCGCCGGCTGGAGGACGAGGATCGCGACGATGAAGCCCAGCGCATAGACGTAGGGCATGAACAGCGGGAGCGCGCGCAAGGCGCGGTCCAGCCGGAAGGCCGGGTGGGCGACCGGCGCCGTGGTGTTTTCCGCGGCGCTCATGCCAGGGCTCCCACCTGTCGCGGCGCCGGCTCGGATTTGCCGACGACGGCGCGCACGACCGATTCCTCGGTGAGGGCATCGCCTTCCAGCTCCGCCCCGATGCTGCCGTCGTGAAGCACGACGACGCGATCGCTGACGCCGGCGAGCTCGGCGGCATCGCTGGAATAGAAGAGGACGCCGACGCCCTTGGCGCACTGCTCGCGCATCAGGCGGTAGATCTCGGTCTTGGTGCCGACGTCGACGCCGCGCGTCGGGTCGTACATGAGCAGGACCTTCGGATCCTGCGCCAGGGCGCGGGCGAGCAGCACCTTCTGCTGGTTGCCGCCGGAGAGGCCGCCGACTTCCTGGTAGGGGCTGCGCAGGCGGACCTCGAGCATGGCGAGCATGCGCGACACCAGCCGCTGGGGCGCACCGCCGAAGAGCAGGCCGAGGCGGGAGACCTTGTCGAGATTACCGATCAGGATGTTGTCCTTGATGGCGAGGGTCTGGAACAGGCCCTCGGTGCCGCGATCTTCCGGGATGAGGGCGATGCCGGCGCGGATGGCGTGGGCGGGAGAGCGGAGGTTGGCGGAGCGTCCGCCGACGGTGAGCGAGCCGCTCATCGGCTGCGCGCCGTAGAGGGCGAGGAACAGATCGAGCTGCCCCTGCCCCTGCAGGCCGCCGACGCCGAGGATTTCGCCGGGGTAGAGCTTGAGGTCGACGTTATCGAGCCGGCGGCCGGATTTCATGCGGCTGAGTTCGAGCAGCGGCTCAGGCTGCACGTGCCGCGCCGGCTTCTGCGGGAAGCTCGAATCGATGCGGCGGCCGAGCATGAGCTCGATCAGGTCGTCGTGGCCGAACTCGGAGACAAGGCCGCTGCCAACGTCCTTGCCGCCGCGGAAAACGGTGAGGCGGTGGCTGAAGGCCATCACCTCCTGCATGCGGTGTGAAACGAAAACCACGGCGCCGCCCTCGCCCGCGAAATCGGTGGCGATGCGCTGGAGCCATTCGACATCGGCGGGCGGCAGGGCGGACGTCGCCTCGTCCAGAATGAGAAGCCGCGGCTTGCGCAGTACGACCTTGGCGACCTCCAGCACCTGGCGGTCGGACAGGGAAAGATCGCGCACCAGCGCGCGCGGATTAAGCCGGCTTAGGCCGATCGCGGCCAACTGCTCCTCCGCCCGCGCGAGGAGCGTACGCAGGTTGAACCGGCCCCAGCGGGTGATCCCCGGTGTGCCGTAGAGCAGGTTCATGGCGACCGAGAGATCGCCGACGAGGCTGAGTTCCTGGAAGACGGTGCCGATGCCGTGGTCGCGGGCGGCGAGCGGGCTCGCCAGCCGGATCGCCTGGCCTTCGCGGAGCAGCTCGCCACCGTCGGGCGCCACCGCGCCGGAAAGAATCTTGATGACGGTGCTTTTGCCGGCGCCGTTCTGGCCGACCAGCCCGTGCACCTCACCGGGAAAGCAGGCGAGGCTGGCATCGCTCAGCGCGTGCACGCCGCCATAGGCCTTGCGGATGTTGCGGGCCGCGAACAGGGGCATGGGGGGAACCGGTGCCAGGTGGAGCTTGGTTCCACCTGGCTTTGTTGTAGTGGCGTCGCGCGCGGCGGTACCGCGTTGCTCGTGGGCCATCGTCACGCTTTGCCTTGCCTTCGATCAACCCGAAGGCAGCCCCGCGGCTACTTGCCGACGGCCTGCTGCGGCGTGATCTGGTCGCGATAAGCCGGCAGACTATACGGGAGCGCCATGCCCTGCGGCAGATCCGGGAACACGTTCTTGCCGACGACAAGCGCCTCGGTGTTCACCTTGATGCCCTCAAGCGGGACGGTGGCGTTCGCGGTCGTGTAGAGCGTCGCGTCTTCCTGGTAGATCGGCTGCGACTTGTCCGGCGTCGGCTTGCCGTCGAGGTCGTCGAGGGCAATCTGCATGGCCTGCTGGATGACGCTCGGGCTGGCGCTGAGGATGGCGCACTTGTTGTCGTTGGCCGCACACGCGGTCATCTCGCCGTTGTAGGCGAAACAGGTGGCCGGGACGTTGCCCTTGCCGGCGTTCTTCAAGGCATTGAAGACCGGCGTGCAATACCCTTGCGTCATGACGCCCTGGATATCGGGATGGGCGACGAGCAGGCTGGAGATGCCCTGCTGCTCGGGACCGGCGGCGAACTGGCCGTCGAACTCACCGACGATCTTGATGTCCGGACCGTACTTGGCAAGGCCGGCCTTGAAGCCATCGACGATCTCGGTCGAGGTCTCGACGCCCGGGATGCCGCGGTCGATGAGGATGTCGCCCTTGCCGTTCAGAACCTTGGCCATCCACTGGCCGGCCGCCTCCATGCCATCCTTGAACGGGTCGTTGACGTTGTAGGTGCAGGGCACCGCGATCGGCGTCTGCAGGGTCAGCACCTTGATGCCGGCGTCGCAGGCTTTCTGCACGGTCGGATTGAGGGCGGTGTCGGAACCGGCGATGAGCAGGATCACGTCGGGCTTGCTGGCGACGATGCTCTGCAGGTCGGAAACTTGCGCCTGAACCGTGTTCTGCGAGTTGACGATCTTGACGTTGACGCGGCCCTTGAAGGGCGGCAGGTCGGCGGTGAGCTGGGCGAGCTTCTCGACCTGGACGCGCCAGTCGTTGCCGAGGAAGTTGTTGCTGACCACGAAATTGTAAACCTTGGCGTCGTCGGCGGCTGCGGGAAGAGCCGTCGCGGCGAGCGCCGCGGCGATGCCGGCGGCGGCGAGGAGCCGCGCGGGCGCCTTGCGCGCCAGCGTCGGCAGTACGTCGAGATTCATTTTGCGTTTCCTCCTGATGCGGACGCTGTCTCTTCCAACCCGATCCGGCGGTGCGGGTGCACCGACAGATCCTCCCGGGATGGCGCGTCACTGGGAACGTTCCCGGAAACACCACTAATTATGTGCGAAGCGGCTGTCAAGATTGCCGGAGGAAGATCGCGAAGAAATGGCGGCTTGTCGCCCTTTGCGGGCTGCGGTAGCCCTGGCGTCGCTGCACCGCCGGAGGCGCGCACAACCCTCGGTGCAGTGCACAAATTTCTGGGAAGCGTCCCAGTAGCGCGCTATCAGGCGACCGCGCGGCTGCCGCTCAACGTGCTCAGCCGCTCGAACAATGCGAGCGTGCCGAGCGCGACCGCCTGCTCCTCCGGACGGAGGAAATCGAGCGCTTCGTCGAGAGTGGTCGCCTCGCTGACCTTGGCGGCGACGACGGCCTCGACGGCATCGACATCGCCGGGGCGGCGATGGCGCGGGGAATCAACGATCGCGAGGTGATGGCGACGGCGGGAAAGGTCGGCGAGGAAGGTGCGGATGTCCTGACCCTCGGCGAGCGCGAAACGATGGATGGCGCGGGTGCGGACAGCGGCCCGCTCGATCGCCGGACGGGAGCCTTCCTCGGGCGTGCGAAGCAGGCCGGTCCGCCTCACGGAACGGCCGACCTTGCGCGAGCCGGCGGCCAGCGAAATCGGCACGGCGAACAGCAGGCCGGACACGACCGGACAGAGGAAGAGGAGAATGTCGACGGAAACGTACCAGGCCGCCCAGGCGAGGAGCGCGCCGGCCAGCATATGGCCGCGGTGGCGGCGCCAGAGGACGGAGAGCGGGTAGCGCCCGTCGTCGCGGCGCTGGGGATGCCAGCCGGCATCGCGACCGCGCAGAATCGAGATGATCGCGGCCGACTGCATGACCATGACAATCGGCGCGATCAGGGTCGAGACCAGCGTCTCGAACAGGCTGCCGAGGATGAGATTGGCAGCGCCGCCGGAATCGCGGCGGCCGTTACGATCGGTGAGCAGCACGATCAGGCCGAGGATGCGCGGGGCGAGCAGCACGAGCGCGGTGAAGGCGAGCAGGCGGAGCTCGAGCGCGGAATCGAGCTTCGGCCAGGTCGGGAAGATCTGGAAAGGGTCGTCGAAATAATCGGTCGGCGTGAACTTCGCCTGCACGGCCATGGCGAGGCCGGCGAAGATCAGCATCACCCAGAGCAGCGACGACATGTACGAGAAGATGCCGGAGACGAGATGGAAGCGGCTGACCCAGTGGAGGCCGCGCGCCGAGACGATGCGCGCATGCTGCAGGTTGCCCTGGCACCAGCGGCGATCGCGGATGGCGAAATCGATCAGCGACGGCGGCGTCTCCTCGTACGAGCCCTCGAGATCGTCGGCGATGACGACCTTCCAGCCGGCACGGCGGATGAGCGCCGCCTCGACGAAATCATGGCTGAGAATGTGACCGCCGAACGGGCGCGGACCGTCCAGCGTGGGCAGGCCGGCGGAGCCGACGAAAGCCGCGCGGCGGACGATGGCATTGTGGCCCCAGTAGTTGCCTTCCGATCCTGTCCACCAGGCCAGCCCGCTGCTGATGACCGGGCCATAGACGCGGCCGGCAAACTGATGGACGCGCGCCATCAGCGTGGTGCCGCGGATCAGCCGCGGCACGGTCTGGATCAAGCCGGCGTCGGGATCGGCGGCCATGCGGCGCGTCAGCTCGACGATGGTCGCGGGCTCCATGAGGCTGTCGGCATCGAGCATCAGCAGATAGTCGTAGCCACCGCCCCAGCGCCGGCAGAAGTCGGCGATGTTGCCGGCCTTGCGGGCGACGTTGCGGCTGCGGCGCCGATAGTAAACGTGGGCGCGCTGGCCGATACGGGCGCGGAGCGCGATAAACGCCGACTCCTCGGCGATAGCCGCCTGCGGATCGGTGGTGTCGCTGAGCACGAACCAGTCGTACGTGAGGCCGGGCGAGACGGCCGTGACGCCGGTCGCCATGGCTTCCAGCGCGGCGAACACGCGTTCCGGATCTTCGTTGTAGGCAGGCATCAGCACGGCGGTGCGGCCGACGATCGCCGGCCATGAACGCGGCGCGCGCCCTTGCGCGCGGCGCGCCACGATGGTGGTGGCGCCGGCGACGGACGCCACGAAGGTGAGCGAGATCCACGCCAGGTTGACGGCAAACAGGACGAGCACGATCGCTTCCAGCGGCGTGATGCCGCCGAGCGACAGCGCCTGCTCCATGCCCCAGGTGGCGAGCCCGGTGATGAGCGTGGCGCCGCCGAAGACGGCGATGCGGCGCCAGCGATAGGCGCTCGTCACGGGCAGCGCGCGCCGGCTGGAGGCGTCGAACGTGCGCAGCGACTGGACCGGCATCGCGGCCGGCGATTCCGGCGGCATCCCCGGTTCGGGATCGGCCGCCAGCGGCCAGCGCCCGGCCGGCAGAGGGTTGGTCACGCCGTCCATCGATACAGCCACGTTTCAACCGGCCGCTGATCGTCGAGCGCGAGCACGGCGCGCAATTCCACGGTCGTGGCACTGCCGGGGTCGAGCAGGAACGTCATGCGCCATCCGTTAACGAGCGGATTCGGATAAACCACGACGTCGCTGATGGTTCCCACGCTGGCGGTAACTTTCGCCGTGGGGTCGATCAGCGCGGTGCCGCCATCCGGCGGCTTGAAGTCGATGACGAAGCGCCTGACGGCGGAATCGCCCTTGAGCAGGGCGCGCCCGCGGCGGGTGGCTTCAACCCGCGTGACGCCTTCCTCGGCGGGGCCATCGCCCCAGTGCAGACGATAAGCGAACGAGTACTGGCCGCCGGCATCGAGCGGATCGTGCGGCGCCCAATAGGCGACGATGTTGTCGTTGATCTCGGAATCGCTCGGGATCTCGACGAGGGTGACGGCCCCCTGCCCCCAATCGCCAACCGGCTCGACCCACAGGCTGGGACGCGTTTCGTAGTTGGCTTCGAGATCCTGGAAATCATTGGGATTGCGATCGCGCTGCATGAGGCCGAAGCCGCGCGGCGCAGCATCGACGAAGGCGCTGACCTGGAGGCTGTGCGGATTGGCGAGCGGGCGCCAGATAGTCTCGCCGCTGCCGGCAGCCATGAGCAGGCCGTTCGAATCGTGCACCTCGGGCCGCCAGTCATCGACGTTCTCGCGGCCGTTGGCATCGAAGAAGAACATCGTGCTGGCCGGCGCCAGCCCGACCTTGTCGAGGGTGACGCGCGGGAAGAGCGTCGACTCGACGTCCATGTCAGTGGCCTGGCCGGGGCGAATGGAGAAACGATAGGCGCCGGCGACGCTCTGGCTGTCGAGCAGCGCGTGGACAACGACGCTGTCGCTGTCGGCAAGCGGCGTCTCCACCCAGAAGGCGCGGAAGAGCGGAAATTCCTCGCCCGACGCGTCGGCTGTCTTCAGCGCGAGGCCGCGGGCTGACAGACCGTAATTCTGGTCGCGGCCAAGCGAGCGGAAGTAGCTCGCGCCGAGGAAGACGGCGACCTCATCGAAGCGATCGGGATCGTTTATGTGGCCGAGCAGGCGGATGCCGGCAAAGCCGATGTCGCCCTGCGGCAGCGCCGGGGCCGGCGAACCGACCATGAAGAAATCGGTGGTGTACGGCACGGCGTAGGCCTTGCCATCGGCGACCACCGAAACGTCGATCTTTTCCTTGTAGTAGAAGCCGCGGTGAAAGAACTGCAGCTGGAACGGCAGCTTCTCGTCCTTGAAGATCACGTTGTCGCGGCTGGATTGAATCGCGCGATACTGATCGTAGGTGAGATTGGCGATGGCATCGGGCAGGTCGGTCGGCGGCGGCGCGAACGGCTTCATCGACAGCGCCTTCGCCATGGCGACGACGGTGCTGCGATCGAAGGGGCCGATCTCCTTGCCGATCAGGCTGCGCGGGGTGGGCGCAGGCGGAGGCGGGGGATTGGCGGCGGTGGCGACGGCCGGGAGGGCAACGGCTGCTGCAATACCTGCGGCACCGGCCACCAGCTCGCGCCTTGTCAAAGACGACAGGAAGGGTAGGAGATTCTCGCTCATTTATTTCCACGCCGGGCGGCGTGCACCGAAATGCTGCGCCGCATCCAAGGCCAGAACCTGCCTTCAAGCTCAACTGCCATGGCGTCGCGGCGTTCCAAGAAATAAGGCATGACGCGGTTTTGTCGCAGCGTCATGGCAGCATGACGGCCATGCTGTGCGTTAGTGTCGCAGCCGCCGCCAAGGCAGGGCCAATCAGGAGTTGTTGCGATGCAACATCGCGCATTTGTGACGGGAGGACGTGTGCAAAACGACAATTCACGGCCTGAAAGCGGCCCAGTTCCAAGCCGCCGCGCCTTCATGGCCGCGGCCGCCGCCACTGCCGTAGGGCTCGCCGTACCCGGTGGCTGGGCAGCCGCGGCCGCCGGCGCGGAGACCACCGGGCTGATTGTCCACGACGGCTGGGTGCTGCGGACCACCGACCTGCCACGGCTGGCACGCGCATGATTCTGGACAGCGAAGCGCGGACCGACGGCTGGTTCGCCGACAAGACATTCGACGTGTGCGTGATCGGCTCGGGGCCAGCCGGGGCGACCATCGCCCACCGGCTCGGCGCGCGCGGCTTCCAGGTCGCGCTGTGCGAGGCCGGCGGGCTGCTGCTCACCCCCGATTCGCAGGATCTCTACCAGGGCACCTCGACCGGCTCGCCACAGTACTACGACCTCACCGCCTGCCGGCTGCGCTTCTTTGGCGGTTCGTCCAACCACTGGGGCGGCTGGACGCGGCCGCTCGACGCCTACGACTTCGAGCCGAAGGCGCACAATCCGCTGAGCGGCTGGCCGATCGACCGCTCGGCGCTCGACATCTATGCCGGCGAGGCCGACGCCATCCTCCACCTGCCGCTGGACACGGCGCCCGCCGACTTCTTCGACGTGCACCCGGACGAGCTGATCCCGCGCCTCTTCCGCTTCAGCCGGCCGACGACGCGCTTCGGCGATCTCTACAAGGACGACTTCGCCAAGTCGGCGAACGTCACGGTTTATCTCAACGCCAACCTCGTCGACATGCGGCTCGGAGATTCGCTGAAGGCGGTGAACGAGGCGGTGTTCCAATCGTACGCGACGCCCGGGCGCTTCAGCATTAAGGCACGCGCCTTCGCGCTCTGCCTCGGCGGACTGGAGGGACCGCGCTTCCTGCTCAACGCCAACAGCCAGATCAACGCCGGGCTGGGCAACGAGAACGACCTCGTCGGCCGGTATTTCCTCGAGCATGCGCACGCGCCGGTCGGGCGCCTGGTGGTGCGGCAGCCCCTCACCCGCATGATCTGCTACTCGCCGACGCCGGAATTCATGAACGAGAAGCAGATCCTGAATTTCGGCCTGAGGATCGGCAGCTTCGACCAGTGGAACCGGCCGGATTTCACCGGCGCGCTTGACCCAGAACCCGCCTGCACCATCGATTTCGACACGCTGCTCAAGGCCGAGATGGCGGGCGAGAAGCCCGCCTGCCCGGCGATGGTGGGCGATGCATTCGTGGCGTGCGAGCAACTGCTCAACCCGGACAACCGGGTGACGCTGACCGACACGCGCGACCGCTTCGGGATGCGCGAGATGAACCTGAACTGGACGCTTTCCGACATGGATCGCCGCACGCTGAAGACGGCGGCGACGCAGCTCGCGCAGCGCATGGCGGAAGCCGACGTCGGGCGCATGCGCGTGCTGCCGTGGCTCCTCAACGACGAGATGCCGAACAAGGACCAGGTCTACGGCGGCAACCACCACATGGGGACGACGCGGATGAGCGCCGACCCGAAGACCGGCGTGGTGGACGCCGACTGCAAGGTGCATTCGCTCGCCAACCTGTACATCGGCGGGAGCAGCGTGTTCGCGACGTCCGGGCACGCCAACCCGACGTATTCGATCACGCAGCTCGCGCTCAGGCTCGGCGACCATCTGACGACGGTGCTGCGGAGCTAGGCTAGCCGCCGTTCCACGGCTCGCCGGCGAACCGGCTCTGCTGGAACTCCCAGCTCGGGCCGAACTCGCCGTGGATGTCGCCGACGGTGTGGATGTAGGAAAACAGCAGCAGGACGATCGCGGCATCGAGGAGGCAGAGCGTCGCCAGCAGGTGGCGGCCGCGATCGCGAAGCACGCCGCCATCGGCAAAGGCGGCGAGCAGCCCGACCCACAGCGCCATCAGCGGCGCGATGACGATCATGTAGTGGGGGTAGAGGCCGCCGCCGGCGGCACTGACCGCGGTGAGAATGATGCCGAAGCCGATGAAGGCGGCGCGGACGAGAAGGCCGGCGGGCGTGTCGCCGAGCAGGTACCAGCGCAGCGGCCGGCGCTCGGCGACGAGGCGGCGGGCGGCCGGGACGATGAGCGCCAGCGCCGCGACTACGATCGCGACATAGACGACGAGCACGAACCAGCTCGACGCGCCATGCACCTCGGGCCAGCCGAGGAAGCGGGGAAATTCGACGGGGCCGAGGATGTGGTCGGGGCCGTAGCCGAACGGGGTCGTCAGCCAGCGGCCGTAAAAATTGGGCGACGGCAGGCGGAAGTGATGGAGGCTGTTCGGCGCCGAGGTGTAGGCCGCGACCCAGCTTATCGCCGGAAGGAAGCCGACCACCGCGCCGGCGGCGAGCCCGCCATAGCGGAACGAGCGGCGGTCGTCGGCGATGGTCCAGGCGCCGAGGGCGATGCCGAGGAAGGCGCAGGTGGGGTGGATCTGGCCGCCGAGCACGCTGACGAAGGCGAAGGCGAACGAGCCCAGCCAGGTGCGCCGATACCACCAGCCGGCGAGCATCACGACGATGAAGGCGGGGAGCGTCGAGGGCGGCCAGATCTTGCGCTCGTAGATGATCTCGATCGGGTTCACGGCCCACAGCGCCGCCCCCCACAGCCACGGCTCGCGATCGCGCGCGGGAATGGCACGCAGGATGAAGACGACGAAGCCGAGGAGGGCGACGACGTTCAGCACCTGGACGCATTCGGCGAGGCCGACGGGGCTTGCCGGATGGCCGATCCAGCCGAGGAGGATGAAGATCCAGACACTCATGCCGGGATTGGGGCCGCCGATGCTCATGGTCATGCCGAGCGGCGGCCACGGTCCACCGGCGAGGACCGAGATGACGTGCTGGAAGGAGAACTGTTCGTCGCCGTGATATTCGACGGCGCCGGGATAAAACAGGCGGAAGACGACGCCGGCGACGAGCGCGGCGGCGACTACCAGGGAAGTGAATCGGGACGTGGAAGACGCGTGAACGGGCGCGGGAGCGACAAGAATTTCCGTGCTGGCCGTGCTCACCCGCAACCTCTCCACATTGCCGCGCTGGCACCAAAACGCCGCAAGATGGTGCGCGGTTCCCGTGCGGCGCAGCATAAACGGGCGCTGAGGCGCGAACAGCGTGGCGGCGTGTCGCTTGACATAGCCCCCCGCCTCCGCTGGGTTCTGCCCATCATGCACCGCGCCGTTCGCGCCATTTTCCGGGAAGCTGTCGTCGTCCTCTTAACGGCGCTGATCACGCTCGCCGGCGTCGAGCGGGGGCTGATCTCGGTGGCGAGCGCCGCCGACGGCAGCTCGTCGTCGATCGGCATGATCTGCCACGCGCTGAGCAAGGCAAACGGCGACAACCCGGCCGGGCCGTCGCGCCACGGCTGCTGCGACGAATGCGCGGTGGCGGCGCCGGCCGTACTGCCCTCGCCGCCGTCGTTCGCGCTGCCGGCGCGAATCACGGCGCCGGTGGTGCACGCGGCGCCGGCAATCACGATCGCGACGCGCTTTGCGCGGACGCCGCGCCTGTCACAGGGACCGCCCGCCGCCTGAGGACAACGCCGCGCGTGCGTGCCGATCTCCGCCGAGGCGGAGCGGGCGCGCGCGGACCGGCGCTTTTATCCCAGCGACGCCAATCCCTATCCAGGACAGGAATCATCATGCACGGACTTACCCGCCTTGCGGCAGCGGCCGCATTGGTCGCGCTCGCGCCGATCGCGCCGGCTTTCGCCCACGCCCACTTGCAGACGTCGTATCCCGCCGCGGACAGCGTCCAGGCGACGCCGCCGACCGAGATCGACATCACCTTCACCGAGGACGTGAACCTCGACTTCACCGGCGCCACGCTGACCGGCCCGGACAACGCGGCAGTGCCGCTCGGCGACGGGATGCTGATGGGCGGCAACGCCATGTACATGGCGCCGATCACCGGTACGCTCGCGCCCGGCAAGTACACGGTCGACTGGCACGCGCTGGCGACGGACGGGCACAAGACCACCGGGTCGTTCTCGTTCACCGTGCAATGAGCCCGGACGCCGCGCTCGCGGTCTGCCGGTTCGCGCACACGCTGCCGCTGATGCTGCTGTGGGGGGCTTCGGCCTACCTTGCGGCATTGGTGCCGGGCGCGCGCGCGGCAGAGGCGTGGCGGCGCCTGCGCCCCTCGGTCGTCGCCGCCGCGATAGCTGCGGTGGCGGCGACCGTCGCGCTCCTGCCGGTCGAGACGGCGTTCATCGGCAACGGCTGGCCGGACGCGTTGAAGCCAACGGTCGTGGGCGCGCTGCTGACGACCACCACCGTCGGGCAGGCGTGGCTCGGCGAGGCGCTCGGGGCGGTGCTCCTCCTCATCGCGCTGGCGTTTCCGCGGCGCATCGCCTTCACCGCGATCGCTGCGGCGATTGGGCTCGCCAGTGCGGCGCTCACCGGCCACGCGGCGATGGAGAACGGCGGGCTCGGCGTCCTTCACCGCGCCAACGACGCCGTGCACCTGCTCGTCGCCGGCGCGTGGCTGGGCGGGCTGGTGCCGCTCGCGCTGATGCTCGGCGCGGCGGAAACCGACGGGCTCACCGACATTCTCCGCCGCTTCTCGACCGCCGGGCACTGGATCGTCGGGCTCGTGGTGGCGACCGGCGTGGCGAACACCTGGCTTATCCTCCAGGAGCCGCCCACCGACTGGTCGTCGCCCTACCAGCTTCTGCTCTCGCTCAAACTTCTCGTCGTCGCGGCGATGATCGCGCTCGCGCTTGCCAACCGCTACGCGCTGATGCCGCGGATGGCTGCGACGCGCGGCGTCCTGCTCACCATCCGCCGGGGCGCGACCATCGAGCTTGCGCTCGGGGTCGTGGTGATCGCGCTGGTCTCGGTGTTCGGGATCTTCGACCCGACGTGATTCAGTCGGCGGCGCCGTAGCGCTCGGCAAACAGGGAATAGAGGGCGCGCACCGCCTGGGCCTCGCCGCCTTCCGGCTTGCCGGGCTTGGCCGCCGGATTCCACGCGAAGATGTCGGCGTGCAGCCAGCGGGTGGAATCGGGCACGAACTTTTCCAGGAAGAGCGCGGCGGTGATCGAGCCAGCGAACGGGCTCTGCCCGGCGTTGTTGACGTCGGCGATCTTCGATTCGATGAGCGATGCGTATGGCTGCCAGAGCGGCATGCGCCACATGGGATCGGCGACGCGAGCGGCATGGCGGGCGAGATCGGCGGCGAGGCTATCGTCGCCCGTATAGAACGGGATGACCTCGGGCCCGAGCGCGGTTCGCGCGGCACCGGTCAGCGTCGCGAGATCGACGATGAGCGCCGGGTCTCCCTCTCCGGCCAGTGTCAGCGCGTCGGCAAGGACAAGGCGACCCTCGGCATCGGTGTTGCCGATCTCTACGGTGAGGCCCTTGCGGCTGGGGAAGACGTCGCCGGGACGGAAGGCGGCCGAGGCGATGGCGTTCTCCACCGCGGGAATGAGAACGCGGAGCCTGACCTTGAGCCGCGCATCCATGACCATGTGGGCGAGCGCCAGTGCGTTGGCGGCGCCGCCCATGTCCTTCTTCATGAGCAGCATGCCGGCGGACGGCTTGATGTCTAGGCCGCCGGTGTCGAAGCAGACGCCCTTGCCGACGATCGTGATCTTCGGATCGGCGGGATCGCCCCAACTCAGGTCGATCAACCGCGGCGCGCGCTCCGGCGTGGCGGCGGCGCCGACGGCGTAGATCAGCGGGAAGTTGTCGGCGGTGAGCGCCTCGCCCACGATCTGGCGGAAGCTCGCACTGTGACGCTTCGCCAACGCCTCCACCTCGGCCGCAAGCTCTGCCGGCCCGAGGTCATTGGCGCCGGTGTTGACCAGATCGCGCGCCAGGAACACGGCATCGGCGATGCGGGTGACCCCGGCGGCATCGACGTGCTGCTGCAGGACGAGGCGCGGCGCCGCGGAGCGCGGCTTGCGGTAGCGGGTGAAGCGATAGCCGCCGAGGGCGAAGGCGAGGCTGGCCAGCGCCGGATCGGCGAAGCCGTCGCGCAGGCGATAGGTGCCCGCGGGCAAGGCCGTGGCCAGCCGGCCGGCGAGCAGCGACGGCGCCGCCTCGCCCTTGCCGAGACCAAAAATCACCGCCGCAACGGCGCCCTCCCCGTCCATGGACGGAATGACGACGACCTCGCCGGCCGCCGCGGCAAAGCCGGCGGCGCCGACCCAGGCGGCCGAGCGGGCGTCGAGCGCGGCGAGATAGGCCGGCAAGGCGGCGGCGGTGACGGCATCGACCGGAACGGATGGTCCGGCCGCCGAGGCGGCAATGAGAATATCGGGCAAGGGAGCGGCACTCCGGGAAGGGAAGACCCCGCTTTTAACGAAGCATTAGGGTTAACGGAATATTGCTGACGACCAATTCCGCCGGGAAAAGAGCCATCCGCATGCCCTCTCCTGCCCTTCGCCCGCTGCGCCACCGCCTGATGGTTGGCGCGATCCTGCTGCCGCTGGCCGCGCTCGCCGGCTGCGGCAAGACGACAAGCGCCACCGACCCGACGATCACGGGCGCCATCGCCCACCCCGTCACCGACCAGGACTTCCAGCAGGCGGTCGTCTTCTGGGGGCAGCGCTATACCGCCAACCCCAAGGACCGCGAGGCCACGCTGAACTATGCCAGCGCCCTGACGCGCACCAACCAGGCGGCGCAGGCGCTGATCGTGCTGCAGGGCGCAGCGATCAACTTCCCCAACGATCGCGAGGTCATGGCGGCGCTCGGCAAGGCAGCGGCCGCCACCGGCGATTTCCAGGGCGCTTTGGTTTCGCTTCACGCCGCCGAAGATCCTGCGCATCCGGACTGGAAGCTCATGTCGACGGAAGGCGCCATTCTCGACCAGAGCGGCCAGAACGACGCGGCCCGCAAGCTCTACGACCAGGCACTGGCGCTGGCGCCGAACGACCCGTCCATTCTCTCCAACTACGGCATGTCGTACGTGATGACCGGCGACCTCGCGATGGCGGAGAAGCTGCTCCGGCGCGCCATGGCGCAGCCCAACGCCGACCCGCGCGTGCGCCAGAATCTGGCGCTGGTGGTCGGGCTCGAAGGCCGCTTCGACGAGGCCCAGAAGATCGCGAGTGCCGACCTCTCGCCGGACGTGGCGGCGGCCAACGTCGCCTACCTCAAGCAGATGCTGGCCTCGCAGCAGAACAACTGGCAGACGCTGAAGACTGGCAAGACGAGCTGAGGCCGGGATCTCCTCGCGGCGCTCAGCGCGAGCTCGTCGCGCTCCGTTACCCCTCACCAACTTCGCCTAGCCGCCTGCGGCGACAAGGCTCCGTATCCTCTCCCTATCTGGGAGAGGTGTTGCCCGGGTGAGGCTGGCTTCGCGGCCGGCGAGTTTACGGATGCTGGATGTGAATGACCGTGATCGCTGCCGGCCCGAGGATGACGGCCATCAGCACGGGCAGGAAGAACAGGATCATCGGCACGGTGAGCTTCGGCGGCAGAGCGGCGGCCTTCTTCTCGGCGGCGGTCATGCGCTGATCGCGATTTTCCTGCGCCAGCACGCGGAGCGAGCTGCCGAGCGGCGTGCCGTAGCGTTCCGCCTGGATCAGGCTGGTCATGACCGATTTGACGGTCTCGAGCCCGGTGCGGGCGCCGAGGTTCTCATAGGCCTGGCGGCGCTCCTGAAGGTAGGAAAGCTCGGCCGTGGTCAACGTCAGCTCCTCGGCCAGCGCCACCGATTGGGCGCCGATTTCCTCCGACACCTTGCGGAACGCGGCTTCCGCCGACATGCCCGACTCGACGCAGATGAGCAGAAGGTCGAGCGCATCCGGCCAGGCGCGACGGATCGACGTCTGCCGCTTGGAAACGGCGTTCGAGATGTAGAGGTTGGGCGCGTAGAAGCCGAGGCCGGCGGCGGCCACTGCAATCAGGATGCGGATCGTGGTCGGCTGGCCAATATCGACGAACACGAACAGGTAAAGCATGGTCAGGCCGAAAAGCAGGATCGGCAGCGTGGCGCGCACGAACAGGAAGACGACCAGCGGCGCCTGCCCGCGATAGCCGGCCATGCGCAGCTTGGCCTCGGTCTTCTCGTCGGCCAGCGCGTTGCGCAGGTTGAAGCGGTCGACGACGCTGCGCATGTACGCCTTCGGCTCGGTCCTGAGCTTGGCGCGCTTGGCCTCGTTGGCGAGGCGGGCGCGTTCGCGCGCCCTGATCTCCTCGCGCTCCAGCGCCACCGCCTTGATGCGGACGGCGAGCTTGTCGCGCTCGAAGAAGGGCTGAACGAGGGTGAAGGCGGTGGCGCCAACCGCGATCGCGGCGAACACCCCGACCAGGAACTGCGGGTTGATAAGGCTGTTGAAGATGAGCTGAACCATTACGCGTCTCTCTTCAGAAGTCGAAGTTGATCATCTTGCGCATGACGAGCACGCCCGTGGTCATCCACAGGACCGATGCAACAAGGATGAGGTGACCGATGGGATCGGTGAACAGCAGGATGATGTAGGCCGGGCTGGTGATCGACACGAGGCCCATGACGACGAGCGGCAGCGAGCCGATGATGTAGGCGGAAGCCTTCGCCTCCATCGCCATGGCGCCGATCTTGCCCTTCATCTTCTTGCGCTCGCGCAGCACGCGCGAAAGGTTGCCGAGCGCCTCGGCGAGGTTGCCGCCGGCGCGCTGCTGGATGGTGATGACGATGGCGAAGAAGCTGGCTTCGGGCGTCGGCACGCGATCCGGCAGGCGGACAACGGCTTCGGTGAGGCTGAGGCCCAGCGCCTGAGTCTCGGAAATCTGGCGGAACTCGCTCTTGACCGGCTCGGCGGCCTCGTTGGCGATGATCCTGATGCAATCGTTGAGCGGCAGGCCGGCCTTGACGCCGCGCACGATGACGTCGACAGCGTTGGCGAATTCATCGACGAACTTGGCGATGCGCCGCTTGCGCCGGCGGTTGACGTACCAGCGCGGCAGGCCGAGCAGGCCAACCGCGCCGAAGGCGACGGCGAGATAAAGCGGCGCCTGCAGGGCCCAGCTTATGCCGAACAGCACCAGCCCGCAGACCGCGCCGATGATCCAGAAGGTGCGGCGGCTCCACGACAGGCCGGCCTGCTGAATGCGGACGGAAAACGGCGGCGACTTGCTCTGCTTGGCCTTGGCCCGCTGGGCCTCGTCGAGTTCCTTCAGGGTCTCCTGGACCGACTTGCGCCGGCGGCCGGCATCCTGCTGGTTGCGCCCTTGCGTGGTGGGCGCCGCCTTGTTCTTGCCCTGGATGAACTCGAGACGCTTCTCGGCGGTGTTCTCTTCCTGGATGCGGCCGAACAGCAGGCCATACGCAATGCCGCCCGCGGACAGCGCCGCGAGGGCCACAATCGCGATGATCGAAACACTGCCACCAAACATCAGCGGGCCTGCTCGAGCTTGATCTCGTCGGAATTGGCGGCGTCGAGCGCCGCAGCAAGGCGACTTTCCTCGTTGTAGTAACGGGCGCGATCCCAGAACTTCGGCCGGCCGATGCCGGTCGAGCGGTGGCGCCCGACAATGCGGCCGTTGGCGTCCTCGCCGAGGATCTCGTAGACGAAGATATCCTGCGTCGTGATGACGTCGCCTTCGGTGCCGACCACCTCGGTTACGTAAGTGACGCGGCGCGAGCCGTCGCGCAGGCGTTCGGTCTGGACGATGACGTCGATCGAGCCGGCGATCATCTCGCGGATGGTCTTGGCGGGCAGCGAGAAGCCACCCATGGTGATCATCGATTCAAGGCGCGACATGGCCTCGCGCGGGCTGTTGGCGTGGAGCGTGCCCATCGAGCCGTCGTGGCCGGTGTTCATGGCCTGGAGCAGGTCGAAAGCCTCAGGTCCGCGCACTTCGCCGACGATGATGCGTTCGGGCCGCATACGCAGGCAGTTCTTGACGAGATCGCGCATGGTGATCTCGCCCTCGCCTTCGATGTTGGGCGGACGGGTTTCAAGACGCACGACATGCGGCTGCTGGAGCTGAAGCTCGGCGGCGTCTTCGCAGGTGATGATGCGCTCGTTGGTGTCGATGTAGCGGGTCAGACAGTTGAGCAGCGTGGTCTTGCCCGAGCCGGTGCCGCCGGAGACCAGCACATTGCAGCGCGAACGGGCGATGATCTGGAGGATGACGGCGCCCTCGGGCGTGACCGAGTTGTACTTGACGAGCTGATCCAGCGTCAGCTTGTCCTTCTTGAACTTGCGGATGGTGAGGGTCGGGCCGTCGATGGCGAGCGGCGGCGCGATGACGTTGACGCGGCTGCCGTCGGGAAGGCGCGCGTCGCAGATCGGCGAGGCTTCGTCGACGCGCCGGCCGACCTGGCTGACGATGCGCTGGCAGATGTTCATCAGCTGGCTGTTGTCGCGGAAACGGACGCTGGTTTCCTCGACCTTGCCGCCGACTTCGATGTAGGTCTTGTAAGCGCCGTTGACCATGATGTCGGAGATGTCGTCGCGGGCAAGCAGCGGCTCGAGCGGGCCGAGGCCGAGAACGTCGTTGCAGATGTCTTCGAGCAGGTCTTCCTGCTCGGCAATCGACATCACGATGTTCTTGAGGGCGATGATGTCGTTGACGATGTCGCGGATTTCCTCGCGCGCCGATTCGACATCGAGGCGGGCGAGCTGCGACAGGTCGATGGTATCGATCAGCGCCGAGAAGACGGTCGACTTGATGTCGTAGAAATTCTCGGAACGGCGAACGTGCGAATCGGCGGGGCGCGACGTGCTCTCGGCCGTGCGCTTCGGCGCCGCCGGCGCGGCGGCAACCGGGCGCGGCGGAGGCGGTGCGGCGGGCTGGGCCGCCGGAGCTTCCGCGCGCGGCGTCGGCGCAGCCGGCTGCGGAACGGCTGGCGGAGGCGCAACCGCCTGCGGAGGCGCTGAAGGAGGCGGCTGTTCCGCCGGCGGCGACGGCGGCTTGCCGCCGCTTTCGCCAGTGCCACGCTTGCCGAACATCGACATCTGCTACCCGCCCTGCCCGGCCTAACCGGCCTTCTTGCCCATGAAGCGTTCGAGGAACGGCGAGAAGCCGCCACTGCGCTTGTTACGCTTGGCTTCGGCGCGGCCGGTTACCGTCCGCGCTATCAGGTCAAAGGATTCGGCGATCGGGCTCTTGGCATCGGCCTCGGCGATCATCTGGCCATTGTTGGCGGCGGTGCCGAAGAGCTGGGCGTCGAAAGGAATGACGGCAAGCGGCGTGAGGCCGAGCGCGGTCGCGAAATCGTCGGTCTTGATCTCCGGCCGCTTGGCGAGGCCGCTCTTGTTGATGACAAGGCGCGGCGGATGATCGTTGGAGCGCGCCGCCTTGAGCAGGTCGACCATGTTCTTGGCGTTGCGCAGATTGGCGAGATCCGGCTCCACCGTGAGGACGATCTCATCGGCGGATAGCAGGGTCTTCTTGACCCAGGCGTTCCAGGCATGCGGCATGTCGAGGATGACGGTGGGCACGCCGGCCTGGGCGATGTCGATGACGTGCTCGAAGGCGGTCTCGCTGAAATCGTAGGTGCGATCGAGCGTGGCCGGCGCAGCGAGCAGGCTGAGGTGCTCGGAGCAGCGGGCGAGCAGGCGATCGAGGAAGTTGTCGTCCAGGCGGTCGGGCGCATTGACCGCCTCGGCGATGCCCTGCGCGGGATCCTGATTGAAATCGAGGCCGGCGGTGCCGAAGGCGAGATCGAGGTCGGCAACCACGACATCGTTCTCGAAGCTGCGGGCGACGGACCAGCCGACGTTGTGGGCGACCATCGAGGAGCCGACGCCGCCCTTGGCGCCGATGAAGGCGATGCTGTGGCCGAGGACCTGGGTGGAGCGATCGATGTAGAGATCGGCGATCGCCTTGATCATGCCCATGACGCTGACCGGCGCGACCAGGTATTCGCTGATGCCGCGCTGGATGAGCGAGCGGTACAGTTCGACATCGTTGGCGTGGCCGATGACGATGACCTTGGTGCCGGCGTCGCAGACCTCGGCGAGACGATCGAGCTCGGCCTCCAGCCGCTCGCGCGGCAGGCGGGTCTCGACGACGATGAGGTTGGGTGTCGCAGCGGCCTGGTAGAACTCGGTCGCGGCAGCGATGCCGCCGGTCTGCACCTTAACGTGGGCGCGGGCCATGCGGCGGTCGCGCGCCGAAGCCTCGATGGCGGCGATCAGATCCGGCGATTCGCAGAACGCCTGGATGGAGATGCGCGGCACCGGGCGGACGTCCGCAATGACTTCCGCGGGCACCCTTTCCGCCACCGGGCCAGTGTCCTTGTAGGCGAGATCGGTCATCGCTACTGCCCCACACCCTCTGCAACCGTGCCGCCGACTTCGCCCGAGGTGTCGCTCGTGAAGCGCGCGCCGGTGCGATATTTCTGGAGCACGTCGGCGCGGCGAGCGGCGTCGGCGGGCGGCATACCGCGCGGATAGAGCAGATCGAGCGGGTTATCGACCATGGCCGCGAGGTTCTGCTGCGTGGCGCAGCCGAAGGCCTCGTAGTGGCGGTTGAATTCAGTCTGGTCGGCGAGGTCGGGCCACGGGCCGCACGGCGCGGTGGTGGCGGCGATGCGATTGAAGGCCAAGCGGACCGGAGCCACGCGCTCGTCGCTGCCGGCCCGGTAGACGCGGTAGGAAATCATCCTTGGATCGACGCCCATGCCGCGCAGCACGTTCTCTGCCTGGACGGCGATGCCGGCGGCGGCAACCTGATTGGGCGAGCCCGACGGCGCGACCACGGCGATCGTCGTCGTGCCGCTGACCAGGAACGACTGGCCGAAGAAGCGGACGTTGTCGGCCTCGGCGCCAGGCAGGATCTTGCTGTCGACGCTGACCGGAATGTCGAGGGTGGCGACCTGATCCTGCAGCGTGATCGGGTGGGTGACGTGATAATCGTCCGCCGCCGCGGTCGAGGCGGTGCTGATCGGATCGACCGGCGGCTTGGCGCAGCCGGCGAGCGCGACGATGAGCCCGGCGCCGGCTAAGGCAGCGGCCAGGCCCGGAAGGCGGCGGCGCTGGCCGATGGGAAACAGGTGGGAAGTCATTGGGTCGGGCTCCATTGGTGCCGAACGGGCGAGCATCGTCTGGTCCGCTGGTTCACTGGTAGATGTAGCCAACGCTGCCTTGGTACTGGGTGCCTGACGGCGGCGGCGTGGCGCTGCTGCCGTAGATGCGATTGAGGTTGCCCATGAGCTGGGCCTGGGAGTCGCTGGACAGGGCGAAACCCTGATCGGGCGTGGCCAGCGCATCGCGCGAAACCGGCTTCACGAGATACGGCGTGGCGATGATGACCAGTTCGGTCTCGTCGCGCTGGAAATCGCGGCTGCGGAAAAGCGCGCCGAGGATCGGCAGCTTGCCGAGGCCGGGGAGCGCGCTGATCGACTGACGGACGCTGTCCTCGAGCAGGCCGCCCAGAACCATCGAGCCGCCGGAAGGAAGCTCGAGCGTGGTTTCGGCGCGGCGAACCTTCAGCGACGGGATGCTGATGTCCGGCCCAAGCGAGACCGCGCCTTCGGTCGACAGTTCCGACACCTCGGTCTTGACGTGCAGGCTGATGCGGCCGTCGTCGAGAACCACCGGGGTCATCGACAGGGCAACGCCGAAGGGCTTGAAGGAGATGGTGACGTTGCCGCTCTGGTCCTTGCCCGACGGCACCGGGAATTCACCGCCGGCGAGGAAGGAAGCCGACTCGCCGGAGATCGCGGTCAGCGTCGGTTCGGCAAGGGTCTTGAAGAGGCCGGTCTGCTCGAGCGCCTTGATGGTGATCGACGCGCAGCCCGTCTGGATGGCGGTGCAGGGCGTGCTGTTGCCGGCGCCCTGGCCGTACCCGATCGAACCGAACTGCGCCGGGGCGGATCCCTTGACGGCGAAGGGCAGGCTTGTGCTGGCACCGAACAGGAGGCTGCCGATGCTGATGTTGCTGGCGTCGAAAGAGAGCCCGAGCTGCTTGACGAGGTTGCGATTGACCTCGGCAACGTTGACCTTGACCTGCACCTGGTCCTGACCCTCGATGGTCAGCATGTTGACGACCGTTGAGGTCGCACCGGTGCTGCCGGCCGAGGCAACCGAGACGCCACCGGCATCGCCGGTGCCCTGCGCCTGCGCGCCGCCGTTAAGGAAGACATTGGCGATGTCCTGGGCGCGCCGCGAGTCCGAGGCGTTCCTGACCGTGCCGGACAGGATCAGGTTGTCACTGACGATCTGCACCTGAACGTCGGAATCGGGCAGCAGCTGGTTGAGCAGAGACGTGAGCGCGGTGGTATCGCGCTCGACCGTGAGTTCCAGGGACACGATCTGCTGACCAGCGCGATCGAAGACGATGACGTTCGATGCGCCGACTGCGACGCCCGTGACGTAGATGCGCCGCGGCGTGCGGATCACGGCGTCGGCGATGGCCGGATTGGAAACCAGGATGTCGCGGGCATCGCGCGGCAGGTCGATGACCAGGGACTTGTCGAGCCCGACCTTCACCGAACGTTCGACCGAACCGGGATCGTAGGTGCCGGTGCCGGCTGCGGGGACACTGTCGGCCGCAGCGAAGCCAGAGAAGCCGAACGTGCCGGCGAGAAGCAGCGCGGCGCCGGCGAAGAGAAGAATGCGCGGGAACGGCATCTTGGCAATTCCTTGATTGACTGGGCGCGGCTGCATGGGCGACTTCACCTCATCACGCTGACGTCATGGGCGACGCCGTTACGGACGACGGTGACGGCACCGTTTTCCTTGGTGCTGCCGATGAGGTGGACGGCATCGGCGGCGGCATCCTTGGGCGTGACGTGAGAATCGGCGACCGAGCGCAGCGCGAGCGTGAGGCGATCGCTCATCTGCTGCGCGACGCTGAGGATCTGGACCTGCTCCGGCGTCAGCTCGAGCGTCGCGGTCTGGCCGATGACCGTCTCGCCGTTGTCGCCAGTCGTCGTGGTGCTGCTGTCGGTCTTGTTCTCGACCGTCTGGTCGATCGCGAGGACGCGGACGTTGTTGAGGATGGTCTCGGTCAGAAACGGATTGCCGCCATTGGTGCCGGCATCGGGGTTCTGCCGCGTCATGATGACGTCGACGCGGTCGTTGGGCAGGATGAAGCCGCCGGCGCTGGTATCGGTGCTGATCTTCAGAGCGACGGCGCGCATGCCGGCCGGCAGGATCGCCGACATGTAGCCGCGGTCGGAGTTGATCAGCTTGGCCTGGTTGATGGGCTCGCCGCTGTAGATGGTGGCGCGGGCGATGGAGCCGACGAGCGGCTGGAACTGCTGGTCGCCGCTGCCCTGCTTCTGGATGAAATGATCGGAGATGCCGCTACTCGGCCAGTCCTGCCACGACATCGACGCGGCATCGAGACGGCCGCCGACCGGAATGTCCTTGGTGGCGACGAGCACCTGAGCCGCGGCCGGCGCGACGGGCGCCGATCCGTCAGCGACGACGGGCGCCGGAGCCGGAGCCGAAAGGCGCATCGCAATGAAGGCGGCGATCAGTCCTGCGCCGACCGCCACTCCGATAACTGCGACCCGAGTGATCTTCATGACTCACAACCCTCAGCCAGCGCGTTGTCATCCAACGTGGTGCAAATCTCGCCCGGCAATCGTGTAATTATGGTTAACCAACGGTGAGAATTCGTAACTAACGAAGGCCTAACGCACGGCCGCGGACCAAACGGAGCCGCCGCCCTGCCAGAAAACAGCGTGCGCGCCGCGGGCGCGCCGATTGTGAAAAACGACCCTGACGCCGGGCAGATTCAGCCCGCGAACATCGCCATCCAGGCGGTGTGCGGATAAACGGCGAGCCCGCCGGCGGCGAGAGCGACGCCGTAAGGCACGCCGCTGCTCTCGTGATGGAGCCGCGCTACCCACGGCTGGCGGACGACGAAGGCCGGCAACACCGTGCGGCGGAAGGAAAGAACGGCGAGCGTGAGGATGCCGCCGAAGATCGCCGACATGGCGACGAAATCGAGGGCGTTGGTCCAGCCGATCCACAGCGTCGTCGCGGCGGCGAACTTGGCGTCGCCACCACCGATCCAGCCAGCGGCAAAGCAGCCGAAGGCGACGGCGAGCACGATCGCGGCGGCGAGCACATCAAGACCGACGGTGCGGATATCGAGTCCGGCGAGCGGCGCCAGAACGGCGAAGGCGGCGACGAGCGCCAGCACGAGCCGGTTGGAAATGGTCATGGTGAAAAGGTCGGAGATGGCGGCGAACGCCATGCCGAACGGAAACGCGAAAAACGCGATCGCCTGAAGTGCCGAGACCATCGTCATACCAAACCGCTCTCTCCGGCGACGAGCCTGCGAGACGTAGCCAATTGGTATCGGCCGATGATTAAGGGCGTCTGAAGCGATTGCTTAAAATTGTGCAACCGGACCAACTTTCAGCGGTCCGCAAAAAAGGAAGGCAGCGCGATCTTGCGACCGCGCTGCCTTTCGATCCAATTGAAACCGGCGACGATTAGGTCGCGGCGTCAACGTTGATCTTGCCGGCAATGCCGCTGAACACGGTGTTCAGCTTGGTGCCGAGGGCGGTGGCGCCCAGGATGATGGCGACGCCGATGAGCGTCGCAATCAGGCCGTACTCGATGGCCGTCGCGCCGGACTCGTCCTTAGCGAAACGGGTCATAAGGTTCTTCATGATCGAACTCCTCACTTGGTGGATTCGCGTAGTGCTGGCTCCGGTTAGTCGAAGCTCTTCCTTCGCGGCCGTAACCATCCACACAGTACCGCCGAAGTCCTGAAGGATCGTTAATACGGGAGGCTTCGATATAGGTCCGAAATCACGAAAGATTAACCATAATATATAGTGTACGTTTGGATTTGCTTGAGGATCAACGATAATCCTTATTCTTCCGCCGCGTTGATTCTTTCTTTACCATGCCGTTGTTGACGGTTGTTTTACTATAGTGCGAACTCGCAAGGGCCATGGCGGCACTTACCAGCTGCTTTGGCGTTGCGAAGGTGCCTGTGCAGGTCCCCGTCGCGAGCGCAGAGGGCCTTAAACGTTCATTCACCATGTTGCGGCTAGGTTTGCCGGAAGCTGCCTCGCATCCGACGTTCCTTCCGGAGGATCCATTCCATGCCGCGTTCGGGCCTCTCTCTCATCCTTGCCGCGATCGGCGGACTATTCCTGGCAGCAGCGGCGCAGGCCGCGACCGCGGCCAACGACGAGACATCTCCCATCCAGGTGGTCGTCGACCAGGCCAAGGTGATGCACATCGCCCGGCCCGCCGACATCGTCATCATCGGCAACCCGGCGATCGCCGATGCCACCATCCAGGACGACCAGACACTGATCATTACCGGCCACAGCTTCGGCACGACCAACCTGATCGTGCTCGATCACAGCGGCCAACCCATCGCCGATGCGATCGTGACGGTGGCGCCCCAGGACAACCAGGTGGTGACCGTCTACAGCCGCTCCTCGCGCCAGACCTTCTCGTGCACGCCGGACTGCGCGCCGGTGCTCGCCGTCGGCGACAGCAGCACGGTGTTCGATTCGGTCAACCAACAGGTCCAGCAGCAGAACAGCCTGAGTTCGGCGGCGTCTGGCAAGTAACCGGCGCGGGTTCGTTAACGCCTGCTTAAGTGCTACCCCCGGTCTTTGCGGATAACCGGCAACCGTTCCTCAACGCTTGGTCGTTAAGAATTTCGGAAGCGGCGGGATTTTCCGGCCGCGCGAGACAGATTCGGCGCGATGGCACCGTCCCTTCCAGCTAGCGCGAACCCGACGCAGCGGCCCCCTGCCCGCGGCGGTTTCTGGCGTGCCGGCGCCCGGCTGCGCCGCGACGAGAACGGCGCCACCGCGGTGGAATTCGCGCTGATTGCGGTGCCCTTCTTCGCGCTGCTGTTCGCCATCCTCGAGACGGCGATGGCGTTCTTCGCCGCCAACGTGCTGGAAACGGCCGTGACCAATACCGCGCGGCTGATACGCACCGGCCAGGCACAGGCGCAGGGGCTGACGAAGGAAACCTTCAAGCAGAAGATCTGCGACCAGCTTGTCTACATGTTCAACTGCAACGGCGGACTCTACGTCGACGTCGAGACGTTTCCGACGTTCCAGGCGATAACCCTGACGCCGCCGCTCGACGCGAACGGCAACCTCAAGGACAACGGATACGTTTTTACGCCCGGCCACGGCGGCGACATCGTCGTGGTGCGCGCCTACTACCAGTGGCCGGTGTTCGTGCCGCAACTCGGCAACAACCTCGGCGACCTTGGCAACGGCATGCACCTGCTCGCCGCGGCGGCGGCCTTCCGCAACGAGCCGTTCCCATGGTGAGCTGGTATCTGACGATGTTGCGGCGATCCCTGCGCCTGGTGCGCGACCGGCGCGGCGTGGCGGCGGTGGAATTCGCCCTCATCCTGCCGGTCATGCTGTCGCTCTACCTCGGCGGCGACGAGCTCGGCCATGGACTGACGATCTCGCGCAAGGTAACGCACGTCAGCAGCTCGCTCGCCGACCTGGTCGCGCAATCGACGAGCATCAGCAATAACGACATGACGAACATTCTGAACGCCGCAGCGTCGGTGATCGAACCGTATTCGAAGTCCAACCTGACGATCGTCATTAGCGAATACGCCATCGACGCGAACAAGAACGTCACGGTGAAGTGGAGCGACGCATACCAGACGACGCCGCTCACGCCCGGCGCGGTGATCCCCAAAACCAACCTGCCGAGCTCGCTGCTCGAGGCCAGCAGTTACCTGATCACGGCGAACGTCCACTACGCCTACACGCCGACGGTCGGCTACATCATGACCGGCACGTTCAACCTGCACGACCAGTTCTACCTGCGCCCGCGCCTCAACGACACGGGCATCACGCGCACGACCTCCTAGGGCGTCGCGGCCGGCTCCGGCGGCGCCACCAGCGCGGCGAGCGGCGCATAGTCGCCGGCAGTCACGGGCACGAAACCACCGCCGCCATAAATCGAATCATCGACGGCGTCGAGCGCCTCCGGCGAGACGTTTCCCATGCCGGTCAGCGCCGTGAGCAGGAGCTGCTTCGCCTCGTCGGGCAGATCGGTGCGCACGACGTGCGGGCCAAATGGGATGAGCGGCGACTGCCAGATGACGCGCACCTGATCCATGGCGAGGGCGCCGCTCCGCACCATGTCGGTGAGCACGCCGAAGGAATAGCCGGAGGCCCTGTCGCCGCTAAGGCTCGACCAGGCAACGGCGATATCGGAGCGGCCGTCGAGCAGCGACTGGACCGCATCCTGCGGGCCGGCGGCCTCATAGAGCTCGGAGAAATGCGTCGCCGGGTCGATGCCCACGACGGCAAACGCCTGCATGGGCAGGAGGCGGCCGGCGACGGAATCCTCAGCGCTGAGCGCCAACCGCAGGCCGGCGGTATCGGCCAGCGACTGGATGGCGCTGTCGCTGCGGGCGAGGAGCAGCCCGTGAAAGCCGCGCGAGCCGTCGAAGGCGGTTGGCGCCGCCAGCGGCGTGACGCACGTGCACGACTGCGCGGCGAGAGCATAGGCGGCGCCGCTCATGACGCCGTAGGAGACGCGACCGGTGGCGAGGGCGTCGACCAGGCTTGCGGTCGTCGTGGCGGGGACCATCTCGACGGGGAGCGAAAGCTGCCCTTGCATGTAGGCGCGGAACGGCTCGAGACGGGCGGC
>JBEHXS010000011.1:0-31712 GCA_048498575.1 Pseudomonadota bacterium | reverse complement strand
GCTGAACGCAAGCAAGCGTTGATCAAGGAATACGCCACCGGCGCCAACGATACCGGCTCGCCGGAGGTGCAGGTCGCGATCCTCTCGGAGCGCATCGCCAACCTGACCGAGCACTTCAAGGGTCACGTCAAGGACAACCATTCCCGCCGTGGCCTGCTCAAGCTGGTCAGCCAGCGTCGCAGCCTCCTCGATTATCTCGAGAAGACCGACGGCGGCCGTTACAAGAAGATCATCGATCGTCTTGGCCTGCGTCGCTGACGCAGGTATGCCGCGTATCGCCTTCTAGTCGGTACCGGTAATTGCCCGTGCGGCGGCAATGGGGCCGTCGCTACATCGGACAGCACGCAAAGGGGCCATGGCAGGATCGCCGGATGCTTTCTTCCCGGTTTCGAGAAAGCCTCCCGCCGTCTTGCCCATGGCTTCGCACCGTTGCTGTCCTGCCACCCGGCGTCTGATGACGCCTGAAAGGACATGCCATGTTCGACATCCAACGTGTCGAGATTGATTGGGGCGGACGTCCGCTCGTTCTGGAAACCGGCCGCGTCGCCCGTCAGGCCGACGGCGCCGTCCTCGCCACCTACGGCGAGACCACCGTGCTCGCCACCGTGGTCGCGGCCAAGGAGCCGAAGGCGGGCATCGATTTCTTCCCGCTCACCGTGAACTACCAGGAAAAGACCTTCGCCGCCGGCAAGATTCCGGGCGGCTATTTCAAGCGTGAGGGCCGGCCGACCGAGAAGGAAATCCTGAGCTCGCGCCTCATCGACCGCCCGATCCGTCCGCTCTTTGCCGAAGGCTACAAGAACGAGACGCAGGTCATCGCCACCGTGCTCTCGCACGACCTCGAGAACGATCCGGACATCGTCGCGCTGGTCGCCTCCTCGGCGGCGCTCACGCTGTCGGGCGTGCCCTTCATGGGCCCGATCGGCGCCGCCCGCGTCGGCTACATCAACGGCGAGTACGTGCTCAACCCGACGCTCGATGCGATGCCCGATTCCAAGCTCGATCTCGTCGTCGCCGGCACCGGCGATGCCGTGCTGATGGTCGAGTCGGAAGCCTCCGAGCTCAGCGAGCAGGTCATGCTCGGCGCCGTCATGTTCGGCCACCGGTCCTTCCAGCCGATCATCGACGCGATCATTCGCCTCGCCGAGCGCGCCGCCAAGGAGCCGCGTCCGGTTAACACGCCGGATCACTCCGCCCTCTACGCCCGCGTCAAGTCGGTCGGCGAGGCCGGCCTCCGCGCCGCTTACGCCCTCACCGGCAAGGCCGAGCGTCACGACGCCATCGACGCCGTGAAGAAGCGCATCAATGCCGAGCTCGCTCCGGAAGGCGCCGTCAATGCGCCGACGCCGCAGCTCCTCGGCGAAATGTTCAAGAAGCTCGAGAAGGCGATCGTGCGTGGCGACATCATCGCCAAGGGCACGCGCATCGACGGCCGCGATACCAAGACCGTGCGTCCGATCCTGGCGCAGGTCGGTGTGCTGCCGCGTACCCACGGCTCGGCGCTCTTCACCCGCGGCGAGACGCAGGCGCTGGCGGTGGCCACGCTCGGCACCGGCGACGACGAGCAGTACATCGACGCGTTGCAGGGCACCTACAAGGAAACCTTCCTGCTGCACTACAACTTCCCGCCCTATTCGGTGGGCGAGACCGGCCGCATGGGTTCGCCCGGCCGCCGCGAGATCGGCCACGGCAAGCTTGCCTGGCGCGCCATCCATCCGATGCTGCCGCCGCATGCCGAGTTCCCGTACACGATCCGCGTCGTCTCGGAGATCACCGAGTCGAACGGCTCCTCGTCGATGGCGACGGTGTGCGGCACCTCGCTCGCCCTCATGGATGCCGGCGTGCCGCTGAAGCGGCCGGTTGCCGGTATCGCCATGGGCCTGATCAAGGAGGACGACGGCCAGTTCGCCGTGCTCTCCGACATCCTGGGCGATGAGGACCACCTCGGCGACATGGACTTCAAGGTCGCCGGCACCGACGCCGGCGTCACCTCGCTGCAGATGGACATCAAGATCCAGGGCATCACCGAGGAAATTATGCGCATCGCGCTCGACCAGGCTCAGGCCGGCCGCATGCACATCCTCGGCGAGATGGCCAAGGCCCTGCCGCAGGCCCGCTCGCAGCTCGGCGAGTTCGCCCCGCGCATCGAGGTCATCAAGATCCCGACCGACAAGATCCGTGAAGTCATCGGCACTGGCGGCAAGGTCATCCGCGAGATCGTCGAGAAGACGGGCGCCAAGGTCGACATCGAGGACGACGGCACGGTCAAGGTGTCGTCGGCCGACGGCAAGGCGATCACCGCCGCGCTGAACTGGATCAAGTCCATCGCGTCGGACCCGGAAGTCGGCCAGATCTATCAGGGCACCGTGGTGAAGGCCGTCGACTTCGGCGCCTTCGTCAATTTCTTCGGCGCCAAGGATGGCCTCGTCCACATCTCGCAGCTCGGCCCCGGCCGCGTTGCCAAGACCACCGACGTCGTCAAGGAAGGCGACAAGGTGTGGGTCAAGCTGCTTGGCTTCGACGAGCGCGGCAAGGTCCGCCTGTCGATGAAGGTCGTCGATCAGGCAACCGGCCAGGAGATCAAGCAGGACAAGCCGGAGCACGCCGAAGCCGCCGGCTAGTCGCGGTCTCCGCAATCGCCGATATCGAGGGCCCGGGCGTCATCGTCCGGGCCTTCTGCTTTTCTGGCTCAGCCCGCGATCAGTTTCAGTTCGTCGTCGCTGATCGCCGTCACCCGGTCGCGGCCCGCCGCCTTGCTGCGGTAGAGCGCCTCGTCGGCGCGCCGCACCAGCATCGCGGCCGAATCGATCGCCGGCCCCGGCGACGTCGCGATGCCGATCGATATCGTCACCCGCCGCTGGTCGGAGCCGCGGTGCGGGATGTTGAGGTCGCGCACCGCCTGCCGGAACGCCTCGGCCAGGACCCGCGCGCCGGCGGCGTCCGTGCCCGGCAACAGCGCCACGAATTCCTCGCCACCGTAGCGCGCGGTGATGTCGGCTGGTCGGCGTATGATGGATTTCAGCCGTGCCGCCACATCCTTCAGGCATTGGTCGCCCTGCTGGTGGCCGTAGTTGTCGTTGTAGCGCTTGAAGTGATCGACATCGCACAGGAGCACACTGATCGGCTCGTTCATGCGCAGGCAGCGCAGGAACTCGCGGCCGAGCGATTCGTCGAAGGCCCGGCGGTTGGTCAGGCCGGTGACGCTGTCGGTGCGCGCCAGACGGTCGAGCTGTTCGTTGGTCGCCTGCAGCGCCGCCTCGGTACGCTTGGCGGCGGTCACTTCGGAAACTACCGTCAGGCTCGTGCCGTCCGCCGAGGGCCGCACACGCGCCTCGACCCAGCGGCCGTCGTCGAGCTGGAATTCCGTGTCGCCCGTCTCGTGCAGACGGCGGCACACATCCTCGATCCACACCTCCGGGTCGTATCCCGGCGGGACCTGCTCTTCGCCCATCGCGATTCCGACCCTCAGGATGTCGCGGAGGTCGGCCCCGGCAACGCGCAGGTGCGCCGTCTTCGGAAACATCGCCGCATATTGCGGGTTGCACATGATGATGCGCGCGTCGCGGTCGAACATCGCCAGCCCGTCGGCCATGTGGGCGAGCGCGTCGCTGAGGCGCTTGCGCAACTGCTCCTTCTCGTCCTCCAGCTGCTGGCGCACGCTGATGTCGCGGTTGTGAGTGATGACGCCGACGACGTTGCCCATGGCGTCCCGCAGCGGCGCCTTGGTCGAGGCCAGCCAGGCCACCCTGCCGTCGGCGAAGGCAACGCGCTGGCGCACCACTTCGGTGCTGCCGGCGAGCGTGTTCGCCTCGTCGCGCTGGAATGCGGCCGCCGCTTCGGGCGGAAAGAAATCGAAGTCGGTGCGTCCGATCAGCGCCGCGGCATCGTCCGCGTGCAGCAGCGCCGCCGTCGCCGGATTGGCCAGAAGGAAGCGGCCGTCGAGGTCCTTGGCGTTGAGCGGGTCCGGCAGTGCGTCGATGATCATGCGGTACAGCCGGTTTTCATGCTCGGCGTCCAGCCGCCGCTCGTCGTGGGCGATGGCGGTTCCCGCGACGGCGATGGCGATGAACGTCAGGGTCGCCAGCGGTATTGCGACGTCGACGATGATGTCCGTTCGAATGGCGGCGGGAAACAGCGCGAAGCCGGTCATGCTGGCGATCGCGCCGGCCACAGCCAGGATCAGCACGGCACGGTTCGGCGTCGGCCGCGCCGGCAGCAAGGCGCGCGCCAGCAGTCCGACGGCGAGCGCCACCGACAGGCTGACGATCGCGGCCGGCACGCCGATGCCGCCCAGCCACACGCGGTACGCCGTGCCGGCAAGCCACGCCGCGAGGCCGACGATCGGCCCTCCGAAAAATCCGGCGAGAACGATTATCGTCGTGCGCAGGTCGACGTAGACGCCCGGACGCGCGGGGAATTGCAGCGACATGATCGCCAGCGTCCCGCCCGCGAGTATCGCCGCGCGCACGGCCGTGGCGAGCCAGCGCGGCAACCGGGTCGTCGCTCCGCTTGCCTGCGTCCAGACGGTTATGAAGATCGCCAATATGGCGAGGTTGGCCAGTAGGCCGTGCCAGGTCGTCATGCCACGATCGCTGTCGGGGACCCGCGTACGTCGCGCTTGACGTAAGTCAGGCGGTCGTAACGCGGGTTAAATAAGGCGTCCGCACTTTTGCGGATGGTGAACAACTCGCTACCGCGCGCGGCGTCCGTCTCCGTCGCGACGGCCGGCTCAGTCGGCCAGCCTTAAATCGCCACCCGCGACATCGACGATCCGCCCAAAGCCCGCCACCAGATGGGCGCGCCCGATCGTCATGCGGTAGAGATGGAAGTCGGCGAACGCCGCGCTCCGTTCGGCTTCAGGGTGTGCCGCCAGAAACGCCCGCCGTGCCTCCGCGTCGTCGTGCACGGTCACGGTGCCGATCAGGCTGATCCGCGCGCCGGCGAGCGGATCGCCGCCTTCGCCGCCTGGTGCCACGACCAGCAGCGAGGCGCGGCCGTCGCGCTTCAGGTTGCGCGTGTGCTCAGCGAGGTCGGAGAGCAGCATCAGCGGCGCGCCGTCGAAATCCGTTGCCAAGGTAACGAGCGAGGCAAACGGCGCGCCGTCGCTGCCGAGCGTGGCGAGCGCGCCGGTCGCGGCCGAGGCCAGCACCGTGCGGGCGACGGCGATCGGGTCGAATGCGACTTCACCGCTCATTTGGCGCTTTCACGGCGGTGCCAATTTCCTGAAGCCCGCCAAAGAGATCGTTGGCCTTGATCGTCCAAATCCGGTAACCTCCGCCACAATTCATGCGCAATGGGACGGCAAACGCGGGTTGGCCCGCCTTTTGGCCCTGTTCTGCGCGTCCCGAACCCAAATTTGGAGATCACCCGGATGCCGACGATCGCCCTTGTCGATGACGATCGCAATATCCTGACATCGGTCTCGATCGCCCTCGAGTCCGAAGGATATCGCGTCCAGACCTATACGGACGGCGCCTCCGCCCTCGACGGCCTCGATGCCGCCAGGCCCGATCTCGCCATTCTGGATATCAAGATGCCGCGCATGGACGGCATGGAGCTGCTTCGCCGGCTCCGCCAGAAAAGCGACCTGCCGGTCATCTTCCTCACCTCGAAGGACGACGAGATCGACGAGCTGTTCGGCCTCAAGATGGGCGCCGACGACTTCATCAAGAAGCCGTTCTCGCAGCGCCTGCTGGTTGAGCGCGTCAAGGCGGTGCTCCGCCGTTTCCAGCCGCGCGATGCCACCGACAAGAAGGGCGAGGAGGCGCTCGCCGCCCGCACGCTCGATCGCGGCGCCCTGTCCATGGATCAGGAGCGCCACACCTGCACCTGGAAGGGTCTGCCGGTGACCCTCACCGTCACCGAGTTCCTCATCCTGTTCGCGCTCGCCCACCGCCCCGGCGTGGTGAAGAGCCGCAACGCGCTGATGGACGCCGCCTACGACGACCAGGTCTATGTTGACGACCGCACCATCGACAGCCACATCAAGCGCCTGCGCAAGAAGTTCAAGGCGGTCGACACCGACTTCGACATGATCGAGACGCTCTACGGAGTGGGCTACCGCTTCAAGGAAGCGTAAGGGCGAGGGCGGCACCGGCCCGAAGACGACCAGAGACGATGACCGCGGGGATCGAAGAGCGAGCGTTAGCATCGGCCGACGAAGCCGAGCCGAAGGTCGGCGTCGTTCGCCGCTTTCTGTCGGCGCTGTCGCGCTTCGTGACGCTGCACGTCTTCACCAGCCTGACGCGCCGCATCATCGTCCTCAATCTTGCGGCGCTCATCGTGCTGGTCTCCGGCATCCTGCTGCTCAATCAGTTCCGCGAGGGCCTGATCGACGCGCGTGTCTCGAGCCTGCTCATCCAGGGCGAGATCATCGCCGGCGCCATCTCGGCCTCGGCCACCGCCGACGATGACGCCATCAACGTCGATCCCGACAAGCTCCTCTCGCTGCAGACCGGCCAGAGCATGTCGCCCAGCGATCAGGCCTATGAGGGCACCGAATTCTCGATCAATCCCGAGAAGGTCGCGCCGGTGCTCCGCCGCCTGATCTCGCCGACCGGCACGCGCGCCCGCATCTACGATCGCGATGGCACGCTCATCATCGATTCGCTCCACCTCGATTCCGGCAACCAGATCCTTGCCTTCGACCTGCCGCCGCCGACCGACACCGGCGAGCAGACGTCGTGGATCGAATCGCTCTGGCAGCGCATCAATCTCTGGCTCTCCTCGCGCGATCTGCCGCGCTATCAGGAGCTCGGCGGCGCCAACGGCCGCGGCTATTCCGAGGTCGTCTCGGCGCTCGCCGGCCAGGCCACCCGCATCGTGCGCATCAACGATCAGGGCGAGCTCATCGTCTCGGTCGCGGTGCCCATCCAGCGCTACCGCTCGGTGCATGGCGCGCTGCTGCTTTCCACCCAGGGCGGCGACATCGACAACATCGTCCATGCCGAGCGCTTGGCGATCGTGCGCGTCTTCCTCGTCGCGGCCGGCGTCACCATCCTGCTGTCGATCCTGCTCGCCTCGACCATCGCCGCGCCGCTCCGCCGCCTCGCCGAGGCCGCCGATCGCGTCCGCGTCGGCGTGCGCTCGCGTCCGCAGATTCCCGATTTCAGCGAGCGCCGCGACGAGATCGGTCACTTGAGCCGCGCGCTCCGCGACATGACCAGCGCGCTCTTCGTGCGCATCGACGCCATCGAAAGTTTCGCCGCCGACGTCTCGCACGAGATCAAGAACCCGCTGACCTCGCTGCGCAGCGCGGTCGAGACGCTGCCGCTCGCCCGCACCGATGAGGCCCGCGGCCGCCTCATGGGCGTCATCCAGCACGACGTTCGCCGCCTCGATCGCCTGATCAGCGACATCTCGGATGCCTCGCGACTGGACGCCGAGCTCGCCCGCCAGGACGCCGCGCCGGTCGATCTGCGCCAGCTTCTGTCGACCATCGTCGGCATCGTTCGCGATTCCCATGTCGATGGGCCGCAGATCAAGCTTGAGTTCAGTTCCGCCGATCGCTCGGCGTTTTTCGTGCTCGGTCACGACGGTCGGCTCGGCCAGGTGTTCAACAACCTGATCGACAACGCCCGCTCCTTCTGCCGGCCCGGCGGCGTCGTTCGCGTCATCGCCAAGCGCAAGAAGGGCGGCGTCGAGGTCGCCATCGAGGACGACGGCCCCGGCATCCGTCCCGATCAGTTCGAGCGCATCTTCGAGCGCTTCTATACCGACCGCGCCGATGCCGGCGCCGATTCCTTCGGTCAGAATTCTGGCCTCGGCCTGTCGATTTCAAAGCAGATCGTCGAGGCCCACAAGGGCCGCATCTGGGCGGAGAACCGCACCCAGCCCGGCCCCGCCGGCGAGCCGCCGGTCGTACTCGGCGCGCGCTTCACGGTCCGCCTGCCGGTCGCGTGATGGGCGATACGGTCCACGCCAGCGTGGCGCGTGTCGGCGGTCGCGGCGTGCTCATCCGCGGCGCCTCCGGCAGCGGCAAGTCGTCCCTGCTCATGGCGCTCATCACCTCGCGCGACGCCGAGGCGATTCTCGTCGCCGATGATCGCGCGGCGCTTTCCGTCGAAGGCGGCCGCCTCGTTGCGTCGGCGCCGGCGCCGCTCGCCGGCCTCATGGAGATTCGCGGCGTCGGCATCGTTCGCCGCGATCATCTGCCCGCGACCGCGATCGATCTCGTCGTCGACCTGAAGCCCCTCGCCGATTGCCCGCGCTATCCGGCGGGCGAGGAAGCCTTCGCGGTCGTCGCCGGTATCCGCCTGCCGCGCATTTTCGTTGCCATCGGCGCGCACGACGGCGTTGCCCGCGTGCTTGCCGCGCTGGCCTCGGCCGGCCAGCGCGTATTGACGTAAGTCATTGTGGCACAAGGTGTTTCATAAGCCTCTTGCATTGCAATAATGTTGGGCCAAGATGGCGCCCCGTTGCCGTCGGGCGCCTGCTCCGGCGGCCCCAGCTGGGCCCGTGAAAGCGTCGATGATCGGACTTGTCCTCGTCACCCACGGACGCCTCGCCGTAGAATTTCGCGCCGCGCTGGAGCATGTCGTCGGCCACCAGCAGCAGGTCGAGACCGTCTCGATCGGCCCCGACGATGACATCGAGCGCCGCCGTCAGGACATCATCGATGCCGTCGCCACGGTCGACACCGGCGATGGCGTCATCGTCCTCACCGACATGTTCGGCGGCACGCCGTCCAATCTCGCCATCTCGGTGATGGAGGCTGGCCGCGTCGAGGTGATCGCCGGCGTCAACCTGCCGATGCTGATCAAGCTCGCCAGCGTGCGCGGTGAGAAGTCGCTCGCCGTCGCCATCGAGGACGCCCAGGATGCCGGCCGCAAGTACATCAACGTGGCCAGCCAGGTGCTGAACGGGAAATAGCATAAGCTGCGTTCCATGACCGACGACGCCGCTTCCGGCTCTCCGCGCTTCTCCGAGGATGTGCCCATCGTCAACAAGAAGGGGCTGCACGCGCGCGCCTCCGCCAAGTTCGTGCATTGCGCCGAGCAGTTCTCGGCGGCGATCACCGTGTCCAAGGATCAGTCGAGCGTCGGCGGCACTTCGATCATGGGCCTGATGATGCTCTCCGCCGGCCATGGCGCCGTGATCCGCATCGCCGCCGAGGGTGAAGATGCCGAGGCCGCGGTGAAGGCGCTCGTCGCGCTTGTCGCCGATCGCTTCGGCGAGGAGGAATAACCCATGAGCGGCAGCGACTTTGACGTCGTGGTCGTCGGCGCCGGCGCCGCCGGCATCGCCGCGGCGCGCCGGCTGGTCGACGCCGGCCTCGAGGTCATGCTGGTCGAGGCGCGCGACCGCGTCGGCGGCCGCGCCTGGACGATTGCCGCGCCCGGCGGCTTTCCCGTCGACCTCGGCTGCGGCTGGCTGCATTCGGCCGATCGCAACGTCTGGCGCGAGATCGCCGAGGCGCGTGGCTTCGGGATCGACCGCACGCCGCCGCCGTGGTCGCGGCCGGTGCTGCCCAAGGGTGCGCCCGGCGCCGAGCAAAAAGAATTCGGCGAGGCCATCTGGAAGTTCCGCAGCACCCTCGACGAGTTTCCCGAGGGCATTCCCGATCGCAGCGCGGCCTCGTTCCTGCCTTCCGGCGGCAAGTGGAATCCGCTGCTCGATGCGGTCAGCACCTTCTATTCCGGCGCCGAGCTCGAGCGCGTCTCGGCGCGCGATCTCGCCCGCTATGACGATACCGGCGTGAACTGGCGCGTGGTCGAAGGCTATGGCGCGCTGATTGCCGGTTACGCCGCCGGGCTGCCGGTGACGCTGGGCGCGGAGGTCCTGCACATCGATCGCCGCGGTCAGCGTTTGGCGATCGAGACCACGACCGGCACGCTTGCCTGCCGCGCGGTCGTCGTCACGCTGTCCAGCAACATCATCGCGGAGAGCGGGTCGCTCTTCCTGCCGGCGTTGCCCGCGAAGGTAGCGGCGGCAGCCAATCTTCCGCTCGGCCTCGCCGACAAGCTGTTCCTCGGCCTCGACGGCGCCGACGAGTTCCAGGAGGAGAGCCGCGCCTTCGGGCGCATGGACCGCACGGCGACGGCGGCCTACCACTTCCGCCCGTTCGGCCGTCCCGAGATCGAGGCTTACTTCGGTGGCCGCCTCGCTGCCGAGCTCGAATCGGGCGGGCCGGACGCCTTCTGGGATTTCGCGGTTGCCGAGCTCACCGGCATCTTCGGCAGCGCCTTCGCCGCGCGCCTGCATCGCCTGGGCGAGCATCGCTGGGGCAAGGACCCGTTCGCCCGCGGCTCTTATTCCTATGCGCTGCCCGGCCATGCCGACGATCGCGCCGTGCTTGCCGCGCCGGTGGAGGGTCGCGTGTTCTTCGCCGGCGAAGCCACCTCCCGCGCCGATTATTCCACCGCCCACGGCGCTTACCTGTCAGGCGTCCGCGCCGCCGATGAGGCCATAGCCGTCCTCACGCGGCAGGCTACATAAACAAATCTTTATATCCTTATTGCCTCCGCGGATTGGCCTGGCTATAACCCCGCCCAAGCAAGCCATCCCGCCGTTTCGCCCAGGAGTTCGCCATGCCCGCCGCCGATTTTGTCGTCAAGGATCTCGGCCTCGCCGATTGGGGGCGTAAGGAAATCTCGCTCGCCGAGACCGAGATGCCCGGCCTGATGGCCACCCGCGAGGAATACGGCCCGAAGCAGCCGCTGAAGGGCGCCCGCGTCGCCGGCTCCCTCCACATGACCATCCAGACGGCGGTGCTCATCGAGACGCTGAAGGCGCTCGGCGCCGATGTCCGCTGGGCCTCGTGCAATATCTACTCGACCCAGGATCATGCTGCCGCCGCCATCGCCGCCGGCGGCACGCCGGTTTTCGCCATCAAGGGCGAGAGTCTCACCGATTACTGGGACTACACCCACCGCATCTTTGAGTGGGCCGATGGCGGCACGCCCAACATGATCCTCGACGACGGTGGCGACGCGACCCTGCTGGTGCACTACGGCAAGCGCGCCGAGGACGGCGACACCGCCTTCCTCGACAAGCCCGGCAACGAGGAGGAGGAAGCCTTCTTCGGCGCCATCAAGCAGCGGCTGAAGTCAAAGCCCGGCTTCTACACGGCGATCGCCAAGAACATCCGCGGCGTCACCGAGGAGACGACTACCGGCGTGCATCGCCTCTACGACATGCAGAAGAAGGGCACGCTTCTCTTCCCGGCGATCAACGTCAACGACTCGGTCACCAAGTCGAAGTTCGACAATCTCTACGGCTGCCGCGAGTCGCTGGTCGATGGCATCCGCCGCGGCACTGACGTGATGATGGCCGGCAAGGTCGCGATGGTCGCGGGCTTCGGCGATGTCGGCAAGGGCTCGGCCGCCTCGCTTCGCCAGGCCGGCGCGCGCGTGCTCGTCTCCGAGATCGATCCGATCTGCGCGCTGCAGGCGGCGATGGAAGGCTACGAGGTCGTGACCATGGATGACGCCGCCCCGCGCGCCGACATCTTCGTCACCGCCACCGGCAACGTCGATGTCATCACCATCGACCACATGCGCAAGATGAAGCACCGCGCCATCGTCTGTAACATCGGCCACTTCGATTCCGAGATTCAGGTCGCCGCGCTGCGCAATCTCAAATGGCACAACGTCAAGCCGCAGGTCGATGAGATCGAGTTCCCCGACGGCAAGCGCATCGTGCTCTTGTCGGAAGGACGTCTGGTGAATCTCGGCAACGCCATGGGTCATCCGAGCTTCGTCATGTCGGCGAGCTTCACCAACCAGACGCTGGCGCAGATCGAGCTCTACACGAAGCAGGGTCACTATAAGCGCGAGGTCTACACGCTGCCCAAGGCGCTCGACGAAAAAGTCGCCCGCCTCCACCTCGCCAAGATCGGCGCTCGCCTCTCCGAGCTCAGTCCCAACCAGGCCGCGTACATCGGCGTCGCCGTCGCCGGACCGTACAAGGCCGAGCAATACCGCTACTGATTGCGGTGTCCTGTCGCGCCGCCACAACAGCGAGCGCTTTTCACGCCTCCTGACTCTTCGCGGCGATTCCGCGAGAGGCTATACATGAAGGTGATTCGCGAAGGGGGTGGGAGCGTGAGCTGCCCCGGGGCGCGCGGATCGATGTTCCCCGTAAATGTCAGTTGCACTCTTTGAGTGACCCACGAGTAGAGGGACTGGGACGGAGAGGTCCTCTGCATGCGACTGCATGGCGGGAAGACATTGGCGATTCGCATTGCCGTGTCCGCCGTCGCATTCAGCCTCTCGCTGACAGCGCGTGCGCGCGCTGCGACCTACCTGCCTTCCGAAATTTTCAACCAGAGCTTCGGCGTCGCGCAGATCGTCATGATGTCGGCGCTCATCGGCGCGATGATCTTCGCCGTCGCCAGCGCCATCTATCTCGTGCGTGCGCGCGATCGCACCGAGCGCGAGAACGCACGTCTGCGTCTCGAGGTCGCCGATCTGAAGTCGCTCGCCGATCGCGCCGAGGCTCTCGTCAACGCCGAGGATGAGCGTCTCGTCGCATGGGGCGGGCCGGGTGAACCGCCGCTGGTGGCGGGCTCGCTGCCGCAGGCTGCCGGTGCGCCGCCCGACGATTTCGCCTTTCTCGATTTCCCCAGTTGGCTGCGGCAGGAATCGGCCCAGCGGCTGCTTGCACTCATCGCCCGCCTGCAGGAAAGAGGCGAGCATTTTCAATACGTTGTGTCCACGCGCGACTCCCGCCTCATCGAGGTGCGTGGCCGCGCGCTGGGTGGCTCGGCGATCGCCCGCTTCCGCGATCTGACCGGCGAGCGGCTGGCGCGCGCCGAGTCCGACGCGCGCAATGCCGTGCTTGCCGGCGAGCTCGAAACAACCCGCGCCATGCTCGCCGCAGCGCCCATGCCGGTCTGGCTCCGCGACCAGAAGGGCGCGCTCGCCTGGGTCAACGCCGCCTACGCCGCCGCCGTCGAGGCGAAGGATGCCGCCGAGGCCGTCGCCCACAGTCTCGAGCTGCTCGATACCAACAGCCGCAACGGCATCCACGCTGCCCATTCGTCCTCGCCGGTCTTCTCGCGGCGCATGTCGGCGATCGTCGCCGGCGCGCGTCGCATCTTCGATATCGCCGACGTCGTGTCGTCGGGCGGCAGCGCCGGCATCGCCATCGACGTCACCGAGATCGAGGCGGCGCAGGCGGCGCTCCGTCGCGAGGTGCAGTTCAACGCGCGCACGCTCGATCAGTTGCAGACCGCCGTCGCCGTCTTCGGTCCCGATCATCGCCTGCGTTCGTACAACGCCGCCTATCGCGCGCTCTTCGAGCTCGATCCCGGCTTCCTCGAGTCGGCGCCGGAAGAGACCGCGATTCTCGATCGCCTGCGCGCCTCGCGTAAGCTGCCCGAGCAGGCCGACTTCCGCTCGTGGCGGAACACGCTGTTCGCCGCGTACAATTCGACGGAGGCGCGCGAGCAGTGGTGGCACATGCCCGATGGCCAGACGCTCCGCGTCATCGCCAATCCGCATCCGCAGGGCGGCGCCACCTGGGTCTACGAGAACGTCACCGAGCGCCTCGATCTCGAGAGCCGCTACAATTCGCTGGTCAGCGTCCAGGGCGAAACGCTGGATCATCTTTCCGAAGGTGTCGCGGTGTTTGGCTCCGACGGGCGGCTGCGCCTCAACAATCCCGCCTTCGCCGCCATCTGGTCGCTCGATCCGGCGGTGCTCGCCGTCCGCCCGCACATCAACGAGATCGTCGCGGTGCTCCGCCGGCCCGGCGACGATGAGGCCATGTGGCGCCGCTTCACCGCCTGCGTCGCTGGCCTCGACGAGACCCGCGCCACCATCTCCGGCCGCATGGAGCGCCCCGGCGGCCGCGTCATCGATTACGCCACCGTGCCGCTGCCCGACGGCCAGACAATGGTCACCTTCGTCGACGTCAGCGACAGCGTCCATGTCGAGCGCGCGCTGGTCGAGCGTAACGAGGCGCTCGAGGCCTCCGACAGCCTGAAGAACGCCTTCATCCACCACGTCAGCTACGAGCTGCGCTCGCCGCTCACCAACATCATCGGTTTCTCGGAGCTGTTGTCCAATCCGCGCGTCGGCCCGTTGAACGACCGCCAGCGCGAGTACAACGGCCACGTCCTGGCGTCGAGCGAGCAGCTCCTCGCCATCGTCAACAACATCCTCGACCTCACCTCGATCGATGCCGGCATCATGGGCCTCGATCTCGCCGAGATCGACGTCCGGACGATCGTCGGCGAGGCCGTCGCCGAGGTTCAGGGCCGCTTCGACGAAAGCCGCCTCCGGCTCGAGACCCAGGTCGATCGCGACGTCGGCGATCTCGTCGCCGATGCCCGCCGCGTCCGCCAGATTCTGTTCAACCTCCTGTCCAATGCCATCGCCTTCTCGCGCGAAGGCGGCGTCGTCCGCCTGTCGGCGGGGCGCGTCGGCGCCTTCATCGAGTTCACCGTCGCCGATGACGGCGCCGGCATTCCGGCGGCCTTCCTCAATTCCGTCTTCGATCGCTTCGCCGCCATGTCGCAGGGCAATGCCCGCGGCGGCGTCGGCCTCGGCCTGTCCATCGTCAAGAGTCTCGCCGCCCTCCACGGCGGCACCGTCGAGATCGCCTCGGAGGAGGGCAAGGGCACCGTCGCCAAGGTCCGCCTGCCGGTGCGTCCGGCGCTTGACGCCAGCGCCGCCGCGTGAACTGTCGCGGCCGTGAGCCGCACCGAATCCCCGCTGATCGTTGACCTGCCCGACGAGGCCGCGACTGCCCGCCTCGCGGCCGATATCGGCGCGGTCCTGCGGCCGGGCGATGTCGTGGCGCTCCGCGGCGGCCTCGGCGCCGGCAAGACGACGCTCGCCCGCGCGCTTGTCCGCAGCCTCGCCGGCGATCCGGCGCTCGAGGTGCCGAGCCCGACCTTCACTCTCGTCCAGACCTACGCCACGCCGCGCCTCGTGGTCGCGCACTTCGACCTCTACCGCATCGCCGATACGGGCGAGCTCGCCGAGATCGGCTTTGCCGACGCCGCCGGCGAGGGCGCCGTGCTGGTCGAGTGGCCGGAGCGGGCAGGGGACTGGCTGTCCGCCGAGCGCCTCGATGTGACGCTGGACATCGTCGGCAGCGGCCGCCGCGCTGTCATCGACGGCGACGCCGCCTTCCTCCGCCGCGTTGTCCACACCGCCGCGGCGCGCGCCTTCCTCGAAGCCTCGGGCTGGCCCGCCGCCACGCGCACCCACATCGCCGGCGATGCCTCGGCCCGCGCCTATGAACGCGTCGCGGAACCTGATGGCGCGACCGCGATCCTCATGGATTGGCCGGCCTCCGGCCAGTTGCCGCCCGGCGATCCGCGCGCCCGCTTCCGTGCCCGCGATGCCTCCGCCTTCGTCGCCGTCGCCGGCGCGCTGCGCGGTGCCGGCCTCTCCGCGCCGGAGATATTCGCTGCCGATGTCGCCGCCCGCTTCGTGCTGATGGAAGATTTCGGCGAGCCGTCATTTCTCGCTGCTGGCACGCCGGTGGCGGCGCGCTACAGCGCCGCCGTCGAGGCGCTCGCCACTCTGCACGCCGTGCCGCGCGCCGCGGAGCTCGCGCTGCCCGATGGCCGCGTCCATCGCCTGCCGCTCTTCGCCGGCGATGCCCTGGTGCCGGAAGTCGCGATCTTCGCCGATGCCTATGTGCCCGCCGTGCGCGACGAGCCGTTGCCATCGTCCGCGCGTGACGAGCTGTTCGATATCTGGCGCGACCTTGGCGAAACGCTCCGCCATGGCGAGCAGAGCTGGGTGCTGTTCGATGTCCAGTCGGCGAATCTCTTCTGGCTCCCGGAGCGCCTGGGCGTCGCCCGCGTCGGCTTCATCGACTTCCAGGACATGTTCCACGGTCCCGCCGCCTACGACGTCGCCGCCCTCCTGAACGATGCCCGCGTCACGATTTCGCCGGCCCTTCAGGCGGCGCTGATCGACCGCTACGCCGCGCTCCGTGCGGCCACCGACCCCGGTTTCGATTCCGGCGCCTTCCGCGGGTCATTCACGGTCGCCGCGGCGCTCCGCACAATCAAGAACATGGGCGCCTTTGCGCGCTTTGCCGCAGCTGGAAATCGCAGTTACATCAGCCACTTGCCGCGACTGCGCGCCTACTTGTCCACGGCCCTTGCAGAGCCCGTTCTGTCTCCGTTCGCGCTCTGGTATGAGAAGCACGTGCCTACCTGAAAAACCGGGCCGCTCAGCCAATGACCGCAGATACGTTTCCCGAGCCGCTGTCGCGGCGCTCCGCCGTTGCCGCGCGGCCCAAGCGCGCGATGGTACTCGCCGCCGGTCTCGGCAAACGCATGCGTCCTCTCTCCGTCACGACGCCAAAGCCGCTGATCGAGGTCAACGGCCGCGCCCTCATCGACTACGGTCTCGACGCGCTTGAACGCGCCGGCGTCGAGGAAGTCGTGGTCAACGTCCACTACCTCCCCGATCTCGTCGCCACCCATGTCGGCCGCCGCCGCCAGCCGCGCATCGTCGTCTCCGACGAGCGCGCGGCGCTGCTCGATACCGGCGGCGGCATCGCCCGCGCTTTGCCCAGTCTCGGACGGGACCCGTTCTACGTGCTCAATTCGGATTCCTTCTGGATCGAAGGCGCGCGACCCAATCTTGATTGGCTGGCGCGCGGCTGGCGCGACGATGCGATGGATGCGCTGCTCCTGGTCGCGCCGACCGTGCGGGCCATCGGCTACGCCGATCGCGGCGATTTCCGCATGGATCCGGCCGGCCGCCTCATCCGCCGCGCCGAGCGCGAGGTGGCGCCCTTTGTCTATGCCGGCGCCGCCATCCTCCATCCCCGCCTGTTCGACGATTCCCCCGAGGGCGCCTTCTCGCTCAACCTGCTGTTCAAGCGCGCGATGGAATCCGGCCGCCTGTTCGGCGTCCGTCTCGACGGCCTCTGGCTTCACATCGGCACGCCTGAGGCGATCGGCGAGGCGGAGATGACCATCGCCGACAGCGCCGCCTGAAACCATGGCAGCGCGCCCCGCTCCGCGCGTCTGGTCGATACCCGCCGGCGTCCGTTTCCTGCCGGCGCTCGCCGATGCCCTGCTCGCCGGGCGTCTCGGCCCGCTTCCCGATGGCGATCCGCTGGCGCTCGCCGGCGTCACCGTGCTTCTCCCCAACCGCCGCGCCACGCGCGCCTTCGCCGACGTCCTCGCCGCGCGCATCGGCGGCGGCGAGGCCGCGATCCTGCCAGCGCTGCGCCCGATCGGCGATATCGACGAGGACGAGCTGATCTTCGATCCGCTGGCTGCCGCCGATGACGGCGCGCTAGCGCTGCCGCCCGCGATCTCGTCGCTCGCCCGGCGCCTCGCGCTCGCCCGCCTCACCATGAAATGGGCGGAACAGGTGCGCCGCCATCCGCTGGAGCTTCGCCGGGACGAGCCGCTGCTCATCCCGGCCTCGGCGGCGGATGCGGTGCGCCTTGCCGGCGATCTCGCCCGCCTGATGGACGACATGGAAACCGCCGGCGTCGGCTGGGATCGGCTCGCCGCGCTCGTCCCCGACGATCACGCCGAATATTACCGGCTGACGCTCCAGTTCCTCGAGATCGTTTCGCAGTCGTGGCCGCAGTACCTTGCCGATAACGGCCGCGCCGATCCGATGGCGCGTCGCAATGCGCTCATCGTCGAAGCTGCCGCGCGGCTGGCGAAGAACGGCTCTCCCGGCCCGATCATCGCCGCGGGCTCCACCGGTTCTATTCCCGCGACCGCGACGCTGCTGAAGGCGATCGCGTCGCTGCCCAACGGCGCGGTCATCCTGCCCGGCCTCGACCGCGACGACCTCGACGAGGCGGCGTGGCGCGCCATCGCCGAAGGCGATCCCGAAAATCCGACAGCGGCCTGCGCCCATCCGCAGTATTCGCTGCAGCGCCTCATCGCCACCATCGGCATCGCGCGCGACGAGGTGCCTGATCTCGTCTCCCGACCGGAAGCGACCAAGGCGCGGACCGCGCTGCTCGCCAATGCCATGCGTCCGGCCGGCGTCCTCGATTGGGCCGCCGCGAAGGTCGAGCCCGCGGCGCTCGCCGGCGTCGGCCTTATCGTGGCGCGGAACGAGCAGGACGAGGCCACCGCGATCGCGCTCGCCATGCGCGAGACGCTGGAGAAGGAAGGTGCCACCGCCGCGCTGGTCACGCCGGACCGCACGCTGGCGCGCCGTGTCGCGGCCGAGCTCGGCCGGTGGGGCCTTGCGGTGGACGATTCGGCGCCGCTCCGCCTGACGGACGATCCGCACGGCGTCTTCGCCCTGCTGCTCGCCGAGGCTGCGGTCTCCGATGCCGACCCGGTGAAGCTGCTCGCGCTTGCCAAGCATCCGCTCGCCGCCTTCGGCATGCGCCACGCCGATTGCCGGCGCGCCGCCCGCGCGCTGGAAATTGCCGTGTTCCGCGGCCGCCGCGTCAGCGGCGGTCTCGCTGGCCTTGCCGCCGAGATCGAGCGCCTGCGCGCGCCGCCGGCTGAGGGCGAGCGTCGTCGCCACCGTCCGCGGCTGGCAGCCGGCTCCGGGGCCGATCGCCTGGTCGCAGCCTTGGGCGCCGTGCTCGGGCCGCTGGCCGAGGTGGCGAAGGGCCCGCGCATCTCCGTCGCCGCAGCCGTCGGCCTGCTGGTGTCGGCACTGGAAGCCGCCGCCGCCGAGCACGCCGGCGATGATGGCAACGCCGTGTGGGAAGGGCAGGGCGGCGCGGCGCTGGCCTCGCTGCTGGAGGAACTCGCCGCCGATCCTTCCGCCGCGGACCTCGCCGTCGCGCCGTCCGACCTGCCGTTCTTCCTCCGCGCGCTGTTCGCCGATGTCCCGGTCAACCGCCGCCCCGGCGCCGATCCGCGCCTCCACATCTGGGGCGCGCTCGAAGCCCGCCTTCAGTCCGTCGATGTCCTCATCCTCGGCGGGCTGGACGCGGGGGTCTGGCCGGCTGAGACGCGCACCGATCCGTGGCTGTCGCGCGCCATGCGCGCCGCTCTCGGCCTGCCGCCGCCGGAAGTCCGCACCGGCCGGTCGGCGCACGATTTCGTCTCGGGCATGGCGGCGGAGCGCGTCTTCGTCACCCGCGCCGAGAAGCGCGGCGGCGCGCCCACGGTCGAGTCGCGCTGGCTCCAGCGCCTGCGCGCCCTCATCGGCCCCGACGCGGCGAAGGCTCTGGCAGCCGCTGGCGCACACTACGTCGCCATGGCGCGCGCCCTCGATGCGTCGCCGGGCGACCCCATCGGCACCAGGCGCCCGGCGCCAAAGCCGCCGCTCGCCGCCCGGCCGAAGAGCCTCTCCGTCACCGAGATCGAGACGCTGATCCGCGATCCCTACGCCGTCTACGCCAAGCATGTGCTCCGCCTGCGCCCGCTCGATCCGCTCGGCCGCGCGCCCGACGCCGCGCTCCGCGGCACGCTCATGCACGACGCCCTCGGCAAGTTCATCGCCGGGTGGCAGGGGCCGTTCGACGCCGCCGCGGAGGCGCGGCTCGCCGCGCTCTCCGCCGCCGCCCTCGCCGAGATCGAGGCCTTCCCGGACGTGCTTGCCGTCTGGTCGCTCCGCCTGAAGAATATCGGCCGCTGGCTCATCGATTTCGAGGCGGCGCGCGATGCCGCGGTCGCCGCCCGCCACGCCGAGGTGGATGGATCGCTGGTCGTCATTCCCGACGCCTTCACGCTCACTGGCCGCGCCGATCGCATCGATGAGATGCGCGACGGCTCGCTCGCCATCTACGACTTCAAGACTGGCACGCCGCAGAGCGAGAAGTCCGTCTTCGCCGGTCTGACGCCGCAGATGACGCTGGAGGCGGCGATGGCCCGCGCCGGCGCCTTCAAGGACATTCCGGGCGGCCGCAGCGTCAGCGCCCTGTCGTGGCTTGCCGTCGGCAAGATCGGCCGCGATGAGGTCGAGATTCCCGTCGCCGGCAAGCAGGGCAAGCACACCAACGACGAACTCGCCGACCGCGCCCGCGCCATGCTGGCGGCGCTGGCGGCGGCCTTCGCCGACGCCGATCATGCTTATACCTCGCGCACTCGCCCGCTGATGGAGCGCGCCCGCTACATCGGCGACTACGATCATCTTGCGCGCGTGCGCGAATGGGCGCTGATGGAAAGCCGCGAGGACATCGCCTTCCTTGGCGGCAGCGGCGGCGGCACGCCATGAGCGCGATCGACGATATCGACGCCAACACGCGCCTGGCGCAGTCGCGCGCCACCGATCCGCGGCGCTCGGCCTGGGTGTCGGCCAACGCCGGCTCCGGCAAGACCTTCGTCCTCTCCCGCCGCGTCATCCGCCTGCTCCTCGCCGACACCGCGCCGTCGAAGATTCTCTGCCTCACCTTCACCAAGGCCGCCGCCGCCGAGATGGCGAAGCGCGTCTTCGACGAGCTCGGCCGCTGGACGCGCCTCGGCGATGCCGAGCTTGCCGCAGAGATCGCGCTGCTCGAAGGCCGCCCGCCGACCGTGAAGCAGCTCGCCCGCGCCCGCCGCCTGTTTGCCGAGGCGCTGGATACCCCGGGCGGCCTCAAGATCCAGACCATCCACGCCTTTTGCGAGCGCCTGCTCCACCAGTTCCCGTTCGAGGCCAACGTCGCCGGCCATTTCGAGGTGCTGGATGAGCGCAACGCCGCCACCCTGAAGGACGAGGCGCGCCGCGCGCTGCTCACCCGCGCCGCCGCCGATCCGGCCGGCCCGCTCGGCGTCGCCCTCGATGCCGTGCTCGCCCGCGTCAGCGACTACACCCACGAGACCACCCTCGACGAATTCATCGAGAAGCGCGACGCCGTCCGCGCCTGGATCCAGCGCTGCGACGATGTCGAGGGCGCCATCGCCGACCTCCGCCGGGCGCTCGGCCTCCGCAAGGGCGAAACCTCCGACGCCCTTCGCAACGAGGCCGTGGAGCGCAGCCCCCTCGACCGCAAGACGGCCGCCCGCTTCGCCGCGGCGCTCGCCGGCGGCGGCGCGCTGGACAAGGGCGCGTCGGCGAAACTCGCCGTCATCGCAACGGACGCCGATCGCGACGCGCGCTACGACGCGCTGGTCGATCTTTTCTTCACCGGCCGCGAGCTGCGGAAATCGTTCGTCACCAAGGGTGCGCTTTCCGCCAACCCCGGCCTCGCCGATCTCCTCGATCGCGAGGCCGCCCGCCTCGCCGCGCTGGTCGATCGCATCGCCACCGCCGAACTCGCCGAGACTTCCGCCGCGATGCTCCGCCTCGCAGATGGCGCGATCGGCGAATATGAGGCCGAGAAGCGCCGCCGCGGCGTCCTCGATTTCGAGGACCTGATCGTCCGCACCGCCATGCTGCTCGCCCGTTCCGATGCGGCGCGCTGGGTCCAGTACAAGCTCGATCGCGGCATCGAGCATGTGCTGGTCGACGAGGCGCAGGACACCAGCCCGCGCCAGTGGCAGGTGATCCAGCGCCTGGTCGAGGATTTCTTCGCCGGCGAGGGCGCCTCGGAGACGCTCCGCACCCTCTTCGCCGTCGGCGATGAAAAGCAGTCCATCTATTCCTTCCAGGGCGCGGTGCCGGCGCACTTCGCCGTCATGCGCGAGCTGTTCGCCGCGCGCGCCAAGGGCGCGCTGCTCGATTTCGCCGGCTTCGAGCTCCATCTTTCCTTCCGCTCGGTGCCGAAGATTCTGGCGGCGGTGGATGCGGTGTTCGCCTCCGCCGAGGTCAACCGCGGCCTCGCCACCGTTCCGGGGCCGACGACCCATTCGGCCCGCCGCAAGGGTGCGCCCGGCCGCGTCGTGCTGTGGCCGCGCTACGAGCAGCCGCCGAAGCCCGAGGCCGATGATTGGGTGAAGCCGCTCGATCATCTTGGCGCCGGCAGCCCCGAGGTCCGCCTGGCCCGCCGCATCGCTGCCACCGTCAAGACCTGGATCGACCGCCGCGACGTGCTCGACGCGCCCGACGACAAGGGCCGGCCGCGCCCGGTCACGCCGGGCGGCATCCTCATCCTCACCCGCTCGCGCGGCGCGCTCACCGATGCCATCAACCGCGAGCTGAAGTCGGCCGGCGTGCCCATCGCCGGCGCCGATCGCATCACGCTCGGCGAGCACATCGCCGTCATGGACCTGATGGCGCTCGCCCGCGCCGTGCTGTTGCCCGAGGACGACCTGTCGCTGGCGGCGCTGCTCAAGTCGCCGCTCGTCGGCCTCGACGAGGATCAGCTTTATGCGCTGGCCTTCGGCCGCGTCGGCTCGCTCTGGCATGCGCTGGAAGCCGCGAGCGATCCCGTCGTCGTTGCGGCGAAGGCGAAGCTCGAGCGCTGGCGCGCCCGCGCCGATCAGGTCGATCCGCACGCCTTCTTCGCCGGCGTGCTCGGCCCGGACCGGGGCCGCCATGCCATCCTCGCGCGGCTTGGCGCGGAAGCCGAGGATGTGCTCGACGAGTTCCTCGCCGAGGCGCTCGCCTACCAGCAGGCCAATGTGCCTTCGCTCCAGGGCTTCCTCGCCTGGCTGGAGGAGGCCGAGGTCGAGGTCCGTCGCGATCCCGATGCCGGTCGTCCCGAGGTGCGTGTGATGACTGTCCACGGCGCCAAGGGGCTGGAGGCCGATGTCGTCTTCCTCGTCGATAACGGCACGCCCGCCAACATCGCGAGCTACGTCGATCGCGTCCTGCCGCTCTCCGGCGAGCGCGATCCCGATCGGCCCGGCCCGGTGGTGTGGATGCGCGGCGTCGCTGCCATGCCTCAGCGCATTGCCGATCGCATCGAGGAGGAGCGCCGGCTGGACGAGGAGGAATACCGCCGCCTGCTTTACGTCGGCATGACGCGCGCCCGTGACCGCCTCTATGTCGTCGGCATCCAGAAGCAGAAGACGGGGCAGGGCCGGACCGACATGCGCTGGCACCCGATCGTCGAGCGCGCCCTTGCGGGCGAGCTCAGCGAGCGCGTGCTCCCCGATGGCGAGGTCGAGCTGGAATGGCGCGCCGATGCCGGCCCGCCGCCGTCGCCCGCCGCCGTCGCGGTTGCGTCGGAGAAAATGGAGCTCCCCGCCTGGGCGAAGCGCGATGCGCCGCCTCCGCCGCCGGCGGTGCTGCGCCTGGCGCCTTCGTCGGCGCTGCCGGATGAGCCGCCGCTCCGCGTCCCGCCGCGGCGCGATGGCGCGGCGAGCCTCGCGCTCGAGCGCGGCCGTCTTGTCCACCGCCTGCTCCAGTCGCTGCCCGACATGCCGCCCGAGCGGCGCACCGAGGCCGCGGCGCGTTATCTCGCCGCCGCCGCGCCGGATTGGAGCGCGGTCGATCGCGCCGCGCTTGCCGCCGAGGTTCTGGCGGTGCTTGCCGATTCCGCCTTCGCCGCCGCCTTCGCGCCGGGCAGCCGGGCCGAGGTCGAGATCGCCGGGCGCGTCGGCGCGGCGCTGGTCGCCGGCCGCATCGATCGCCTCGCCGTGACCGGTGGGCGCGTGCTCATCGTCGACTACAAGACCAATCGCCCGGCGCCGGCGAAGCTCGCCGGGGTGCCGCGCGCCTATGTCGGCCAGCTTGCCGTTTACCGCGCGGTTCTCGGCCGCCTCTACCCCGGCCGTCAGGTCGCCGCGGCGCTTCTGTGGACCGATGTGCCGGCGCTCATGGAGATTCCGGAGGCTGAGCTGATTCTCGCCGAATCGGCGATCGTCGCCGGCCGCGCCGCCCCTCCGGAACTGCAAGGCTGACCGCCGTTTCCGCGGCATTGGCTTGACTTAAACCTGTCGCCACCTACGTTCGGGAAAGCGAGTTTCCCGCACAGTTTTCCTGCACCAAGAGGGCTCCATGTCCGCCAAGGTAACCGACGCCAGCTTCGACAAGGACGTGCTCGGCGCAGCCGGCCCGGTAGTGGTCGATTTCTGGGCCGAGTGGTGCGGCCCCTGCCGCATGATCTCGCCGGCGCTGGAAGAGATCGCCACCGAGATGGCCGGCAAGGTCACCATCGCCAAGCTCAACGTCGACGAGAACCCGAGCATCATGATGCGCTACGGCATCCGCTCGATCCCGACGCTCATCCTGTTCAAGAACGGCGAGCCGGCTTCCATGCAGGTCGGCGCCGTGCCGAAGGGCCGCCTCAGCGACTGGATTAAGTCGGCGATCTGACCGCCACGAAGTGGCGGTCATCCCCCGCGAGCCCAGCCGATAGGCCGGGCGAGGGAAGGGGATCTCCCCTCCGTCATCGGATTGAATCGAACCGGGAGCCTTGCGCTCCCGGTTTTTTGTTGCCCGCGTGGAATTCGTTTCCTTGATCGCGATGGCATTGCGCTTCAGCCTGCGGTTCCAACAGCAGGAGATTCGCTTCCATGGCTACCGTTCCCGTCACCGAAGCCTCGTTCGACGCCGATGTGCTTGCCGCCGATATACCGGTAGTCGTTGATTTCACGGCGGAGTGGTGCCCGCCCTGCCACGCCATCGCGCCCTTCCTCGAGGCAATCTCGGAGGAACTGGCCGGCCGCGTGAAGATCGCCAAGCTCGACGTCGACCTCCATCCGGGAATTTCCACCCGTTACGGTGTCCGCTCGATGCCGACGCTGATGGTGTTCAAGAACGGCGAGCCGGTCGCGATGCAGGTGGGTGCTGCGCCGAAGAGCCGGCTGTCCGACTGGATCAAGGCAGCGACCTAGAGCCCTACGCCGGCGGAGTGCCGTTTTCCGAGAGCACCGTTCCCGCGAGATAGAGCGAGCCGCAGATCAGCACCCGCGGCGGCGCCTCGAACTGCCGGCCACGAATGGCCTCCAGCGCCGCGTCGACGTCTCTGGCCGGCTCCGCCGTCAGCCCGGCGGCTGTGGCCGCCTCTGCCAGCTCCACGGCCGTGCGGCTCGCCGGCGCGCCCGGCACCGGCACCGTATAGACGCGCCGCGCCAGCCCGGCGAACGGCCGGAAGAAGCCGATCGGATCCTTGGTGTTGAGCATCCCGGTCACCAGAACCAGCGGCTTCGGCGCGCGCTCCTCGAGGTCCGCCATCGCTTCGGCGATGACATGCCCGGCGGCCGGGTTGTGCCCGCCGTCCAGCCATATCTCGGCTTCCGGCAGCCGGGCGGCGATCGAGCCGCCGCTCAGCGATTGCAGCCGCGCCGGCCACTCCACGGTGGCGAGCCCTGTCTCGTAGGCCGCGACCGGCAGCTTCAGCCCGGCGCGCCTCAGCGCCGCCACCGCTGTTCCGGCGTTGGCGTATTGGTGTCGTCCCGGTAGGCGCGGCGCCGGCAGGTCGATGAGCCCGTCCTCGTCCTGGTAGACCAGCCGCCCGCCTTCCGGGTGCGCCACCCAGTCGCGGTTGGCGATGAACAGGTCGGCGCGCTTGCGCGCCCCCTCGCGTTCGATCTCGTCCAGTGCTTCCGGGGTTTGCGGGCCGATGATGCCGGGCCGGCCGCGCTTCAGGATGCCGGCCTTCTCGTGCGCGATCGCCGTCAGCGTCGCGCCCAGGAATTTTTCGTGGTCGAGCGCCACCGGCGTGATCACGGCGGCGAGCGGCGCCTCGATCACGTTGGTCGCGTCGAGCCGCCCGCCGAGGCCGACCTCGAGCAGCACGATGTCGGCCGGGTGGCGGGCGAAGATCGTGAACGCCGCCGCGGTGGTGATCTCGAACTGCGTGATCGGCCGCCCGGCATTGATGGTCTCGACGCGGATGAGCTCGTCGGCAAGCTCGTCCTCGTCGACGAAGGCGCTGCCGGTCGCGGTGCCCAGCCGAATCCGCTCGTGAAAACGCACGAGGTGCGGCGAGGTGTAGACGTGGACGCGCTTGCCGGCGGCCTCCAGCATGGCGCGCATGAAGGCGGTGGTCGAGCCCTTGCCGTTGGTCCCGGCGACGTGGATCACCGGCGCCATCTGCCGCTCGGGGTGGCCGAGGTCGGCCATCAGCCGCTCGACCCGCTCGAGCGACAGGTCGATCTCCTTCGGATGGAGCGTCGTCAGGCGCTCCAGTATGGCGCTGGACCTGTCCACGGGAAGCGGCGTTATTCCGCCGCCGCGGGCAGAAGGGCCGGCAGCTCGCGGGCCCCGAGCAGGCGGCAGAGCCGCGCGATCGTCGGCCTGAGCTTGTGGCGGTGGATGACGAGGTCGACCATGCCGTGCTCGCGCAGGAATTCGGAACGCTGGAAGCCTTCCGGCAGCTTCTCGCGGATCGTCTGCTCGATGACGCGCGGGCCGGCGAAGCCGATCAGCGCGCCGGGCTCGGCGATGTGCACGTCGCCCAGCATGGCGTAGGAGGCGGTGACGCCGCCCATGGTCGGGTTGGTCAGCACCACGATGTACGGCACCTTGGCGTCGTGCATCGCCTCGACCGCCACCGTCGTACGCGGCAATTGCATCAGCGACATCACGCCTTCCTGCATGCGCGCTCCGCCGGAAGCGGCGAACAGCACGAACGGCTGCTTGCGCTCCACCGCCGTCAGCATGCCGGTGATGATCGCCTCGCCGGCCGCCATGCCGAGCGAGCCGCCCATGAAGGCGAAGTCCTGAACCGCCGCTACCACCGGCACCTGCTCGACGGTGCCGAGCGCGACCTGCACGGCATCGGCCGCGCCGGTCTTGGCGCGCGCATCGCGCAGCCGCTCCGTGTAGCGCCGCTCGTCGCGGAACTTCAGCGGGTCCACCGGCACGTCGGGCAGTGCCACCTGCGCGTATTCGTGGCGGTCGAAGAAATGCTCGAAGCGCTGCTTCGTCGTCATCCGCATGTGGTAGCCGGAGCCCGGGATGACGTAGTCGTTGGCCTCGAGGTCGCGATGGAACACCATCTCGCCGGTCTCCGGACACTTGATCCAGAGGTTCTGGCCGACTTCCCGCTTGTTGAGCAGGTTGCGGATCTTCGGGCGGACGACGTTGCTGATCCAGCTCACTGGGCCTGTTTCCTTATTCTGCCGCGGCCATGCGGGCTGCCCGCACGCCGGCCGCAAGATCGGCCACCAGGTCGGTCACGGCGCCGACCGTGCGTTTGGTGGCGTGGCCGCCGGCATCGAGCGAATCCTTGACCGCACTGACTACCGCCGATCCTACCACGACCGCATCGGCTGCCTGTCCGATAGCGCGTGCCTGCGCAGCGTTCTTCACGCCGAAGCCGACCGCTACCGGCAATGTGGTGTGCCGTTTGATTCTTTCCACCGCCTTGCTCACCGCCACCGGGTCGGCCGACGCCATCCCGGTAATCCCGGTGATCGAGACGTAGTAAACGAAGCCCGAAGTATGTTTGAGCACCGTCGGCAGCCGCTTGTCGTCGGTCGTCGGTGTCGCCAGGCGGATGAAGTTGAGCCCGGCGTCCATGGCCGGCAGGCAGAGCTCGTCGTCGGCCTCCGGCGGCAGGTCGACGACGATCAGCCCGTCCACCCCCGCCGCCTTGGCGTCGGCGAGAAACTTCGCGTTCCCATAGATGTAGATCGGGTTGTAGTAGCCCATCAGGATGACCGGCGTGTCCGGTTCGCCTGTCCGGAAGTCGCGGACCATGGAAAGCGTCTTTTTCAGCGTCTGTCCGGCCTTGAGCGCCCGCTGTCCGGACGCCTGGATTGCCGGCCCGTCGGCCATCGGGTCGGAGAACGGCATCCCGATCTCGATCAAATCCGCCCCTGCCTTGGGTAGCGATTTTATGATTGCCAGCGACGTCTCGTAGTCGGGGTCGCCGGCCGTGGTGAAGGTCACCAATCCCGGCCGTCCCTCAGCCTTCAGCGCCTGAAATCGCCGCTCGATACGCATGGTCATTGCGCCTTCGGCTCCGGGCAAAACGTCACGAGCTGATCCTTTAGCGTGTCGTAACCCCCGCGATCGAAGTGCGCCTGCCAGGCGATCGACTTCCCGAAGCGGAGGTCCGCCGTGAACGGCACGCCCTTGTCGGCAACCAGCGACCACAGCGTAGGCGCATCACGGTCGCCGAGGCCGTAAGTCAAACCTTCCTTGTCGTCCGCCACCACGGGAAAGCTCACCCGCTTGCCGCCATCGAGCGCCACGTTGAGACGAACGCTAGCGTCTACCGGCAACGTCTCCGGCTCATCGTCGAGCGTCGAATAGTCGGCCGTGAGTTCCCCGTTGCGACACGTAAAGTCGAGGAACATCAGGCCGTAATCGTCATCCTCCAGCAGCAGCGATTGCTTGTCGTCCGAGAACGCCCAGTCGGCGAAGGCCGGGAGGGGCGCGGCGAGAGCGAGAGTCGCGACGGCAACTCCAAGAGCCCGCCTCATATGTCCATTCCCAAATGCTTGGCGACGGTGAACACGTCCTTGTCGCCGCGGCCGGAAAGGTTGGCGACGATGATCTCGTCCTTGCCCATGGTCGGCGCGAGCTTGGTGACGTAGGCGAGCGCGTGCGCCGACTCGAGCGCCGGGATGATGCCCTCGATCTTGGTGAGCAGCTGGAACGCTTCGAGCGCCTCGTTGTCCGTCGCCGGCACGTACTTCACGCGGCCCGTGTCGCGCAGCCACGAATGCTCCGGGCCTACGCCGGGATAGTCGAGTCCCGCCGAGATCGAATGGCCTTCGAGGATCTGTCCGTCGGCGTCCTGCAGCAGGTAGGTGCGGTTGCCGTGGAGCACGCCCGGCCGCCCGCCATTCATCGAGGCAGCGTGGCCGTTCTCGACCTCGAGCCCGTGGCCTGCGGCCTCCACGCCGTAAATCTTGACCTCGGCGTCGTCGAGGAACGGGTGAAAGATGCCGATCGCGTTGGAGCCGCCGCCAATGCAGGCGACGATTGCGTCCGGCAGCCGGCCTTCGAGCTCCATGATCTGCTCGCGCGTTTCGTTGCCGATCACCGACTGGAAGTCGCGCACCATCTCGGGGTAGGGGTGCGGGCCGGCCGCGGTGCCGATCAGGTAATAGGTGTCGGTGACGTTGGTCACCCAGTCGCGCAGTGCCTCGTTCATCGCATCCTTGAGCGTGCCGTTGCCGGCGGTCACCGGATGCACCTCGGCGCCGAGCATCCGCATGCGGAACACGTTCGGCTTCTGCCGCTCGACGTCGGTGGCGCCCATGTAGACGACGCACGGGAAGCCGAAGCGCGCCGATACGGTAGCCGCCGCGACGCCGTGCTGTCCGGCGCCGGTCTCGGCGATGATGCGTGTCTTACCCATACGCCGTGCCAGCAGAATCTGCCCGAGGCAATTGTTGATCTTGTGCGAGCCGGTGTGGTTCAGCTCTTCGCGCTTCAGGTAGATTTTTGCGCCACCCAGATGCTGGGTGAGCCGCTCGGCGAAATAGAGCGGCGAGGGCCGGCCGGCATAATGCTTGTTGAGGTTGGTGAGTTCGGCGTGGAAGGCCGGATCGTCTTTCGCGGTGTTGTAGGCCGTCTCAAGTTCGAGGATCAGCGGCATCAGCGTCTCGGCGACGAAACGCCCGCCGAAGATGCCGAAGAAGCCGCGCTCGTCCGGTCCGGTGCGGTAGCTGTTGGGCGTCTGCTGGCTAGGTTGAGGCGCGCTCATGATGCGGCTTTTTCCGGTTGGCGCGCCGCGGCGCGGGCATTGACGATGAAGGCGCGGATGAGCGCCGGGTCCTTCCGTCCCGGTGCCGTCTCGACGCCCGAGGAAACGTCAACGCCCGTCGTGCCCGTTATCCGGATCGCCTCGCCAACGTTTGCCGGCGTCAGTCCGCCGGAGAGGAGGTACGGCACGGTGAGCGGAGCGTCCTTGAGCAAGGTCCAGTCGAACGTCAGGCCGTTGCCGCCGGGCCGGGTGGCATCCTGCGGCGGCTTGGCGTCCAGCATCAGCAGATCGGCAACGGCTTCGTAGGTCCTGGCGGCGGCAAGATCGGCCTTCGTACGGACGCCGATCGCCTTCATCGTGCGTCGCTTGAACCGGCGCCGGATGTCCGCGACGCGTTCGGCGCTCTCGCTGCCGTGGAGTTGCAACCAGTCCGGCGCGACGGCGTCGACGATGGCGCCGAGGTCGCTGTCGTCCATGTCGACGGTGAGGGCCGCAATCTCGGCCCGGCCGCGCGCCCGGTCGGCGAGTCTCGCCGCGATCTCCGTCGAGACGAACCGCGGGCTCTTCCGGAAGAACACGAATCCGACCATGTCGGCGCCGGCGGCCAGCGCCGCGTCCAGCGTCTCCTCGGTCGAAAGTCCGCAAATTTTCACGGTCAGGGTCATTTCAGTCGGGATTTCGCATGAATCCGCCGGTCGTGTCCAACCGGCAAGGGGCGTCAGGCGGCGTCGCGGTCGTGGGGCGCGCCGAGCGCCGGCGTGATCGCCTCGAGCCGCTCACGCAGCCGCGCGATGTCGGCTCGCAGCCGGTCGGCCGTCGCCCGTTCCAGCCGGGCGGCATGGCGCCATCGGCCCTGCCGGAACCAGGTGGCAATTCCCCCGATCACGATGCCCAGCGCCACGGCGGCGAACAGGAACGCGAACAGCGGCGCGCTCAGCGACCAGCCCGGCGCGGCCGGGCCAATCGGGTCGAGCGAGAACGTCACCCAGCCGCGGTTGGCGACCGAAAGGGCGATGACGATGAGCGCGATCGGCAGCACGACGAAGAGATAGAGGAAGCGCCGCATAAGGCTGTCATCCATCAGCCGGGCGGCGCTGTCAAACGGCGAAAAGCAGCCTCAGGTGTTGAGGCGCTCGCGCATCTCCTTGCCCGTCTTGAAGAAGGGCACGTATTTTTCGGTCACGGCGACGCGCGTGCCGGTGCGCGGGTTGCGTCCCGTGCGCGCTGGGCGGTTCTTGACGCTGAAGGCACCGAAGCCGCGTAGCTCGACCCGGTCGCCGCGCGCCAGCGCATTGGTGATCTCGCTCAGGATGGCGTTGACGATATGCTCGACGTCGCGCTGGTAGAGATGCGGATTGCGTTCGGAAATGCGCTGGACAAGTTCCGACTTAATCATCGCGCCGCCCCCGCAGGTCACGTATCCCCGCCGGCCTGACCCTGCCAAAGCGACAGGAGACCGTCAAGTTTTAGGCTCGCCGGCAGCAGGCGGTCGATGATCGAAGTTGGAATCAATTGTCCGAAACCGCTCGTCTGCAGCAGCCAGTCGACCGCTGCGTTCGCGAACGGGAAAACACCGCGCCCCGGCGCGTCGGGGCGCCAGTCCTTTACCGGCAGCTTGCCGTCGACGCCCTTCGTTCCGAGCCAGGCAATCGCCTTGTCTTCGCCGCCGATCTCGTCGATCAGCTTCACGCCGAGCGCCTGGTTGCCAGTGTAGATGCGCCCGTCCGCCAGCGTCAGCGCCTGGTCGCGCGGCAGGTTGCGCCGCTCCGCGACGATATCGACGAACCACGAGAAGGTGTCGGCGACGACGCCCTGGATCACGGCCCGCGCCTCGTCGCTGGTCGGCTCGAAGGGATTGGGCGAAGCCTTCAGCGGCGCGCTCTTGATGTCCTCGACCTTGACGCCGAGCCGCGTCAGCAGGTCGCTGACTTCCGGATATTCGAACAGCACGCCGATCGAGCCGGTGAGGGAGGTCCGCCGCGCCACGATATGGTCGGTGGCGATCGCTGCCATGTACGCGGCCGAGGCGCCGAACGTGCCGATCGTCGCGACCGTCGGCTTCGCCTGCGCCAGCTTGCGCAGGTTTTCGTAGAGCGCCTCGCCGCCGGTGGTCGAGCCGCCGGTCGAATCGATCGCCACGATCACGCCCTTGACCGACGGGTCCTGGGCGAGCTTCGCCAGCATGTCGGTCTCGTTGCGGTCGTCGGCGATGAACCCCGAGACCGTGATGCGCGCGATCTGCGCCTCTTTCGGCACGAGGCCGTTGCGGCCGCCCGCCGCGAACAGAGCCACCGCCAGCACCACGATCACGGCGATCACCGCGACGAAGCGCCAGAACGACAGTTTGCGACGGATACGCCGTCGATCGACGATCTGCTCGGCAGTCATGGACATGGGAATTGGCCTCGTGGTTCCCGTCGCGGGTTGGGTTAGCGCCTTCT
>JBEHXS010000010.1:0-32733 GCA_048498575.1 Pseudomonadota bacterium | reverse complement strand
TCCGGCGGGGTGGCGACGCGGAGGCCGAAATTGAACCGCGCCGCGGCATGGATCCACGAGGTCAGCACATTGTTGCCGTCGCCGGTCCAGGCAACGGCAGCGCCGTCGATCGGGCCCTTGTGCTCCTCGTAGGTCATGACGTCGGCCATGATCTGGCAGGGATGCGACAGGCGGGTGAGGCCGTTGATGACCGGGATGGTCGCCGCCTCGGCAAGCTCGCGGACGAAGCCATGATCGAGCGCGCGGATCATGATGGCATCGACGTAGCGCGACAGCACGCGGGCGGTGTCGCCCGGCGTCTCGCCGCGGCCGATCTGCATGTCGCCGGACGATAACACGACGACCTCGCCGCCGAGCTCGCGCATGCCGACCTCGAAGGAGACGCGCGTGCGCGTCGAGGGCTTGTCGAAGATCATCGCCAGCGTCTTGCCGGCGAGCGGCTTCGGCGCATCGGCGGGCAGGCGCGCCGCCTTCAGGCGGACGGCGTCATCGAGAATGCCGCGGAGCGTCGCCGTATCGTGATCGGCGATATCGAGGAAATGCCGGACCATGCCACTAACCGGCCTTCGCCTGCTGGGCGTGCGCCTGCGGCGGGACCTTGGGCGTGCGCGCGGCGATGGCGCCGAGCGCCGCTTCCAGCCGCGTGATCGCCTCATCCACCTCGGCGTTGGTGACGATGAGCGGCGGCAGCAGGCGGAGCACATTCTCGCCGGCCGAGGCCGTGACCAGGCCAGCATCGCGGGCGGCGGCGACGACATCGCCCACCGGCACGAGGCAGCGCAGGCCGACGAGCAGCCCCTCGCCGCGCACTTCGGCGACGAGATCGGGATGGGTATCGGCAACCGAGGCCAGCCGCTGCTTGAGATAGAGCCCGACCTGGCGGACGTGTTCGAGGAACGGCTCCTCGCTGATGACGTCAAGCGCCGCCTTGCCGACCGCCATGGCGAGCGGATTGCCGCCGAAGGTCGAGCCGTGGGTGCCGGGCGTCATGCCCTTCGCCGCCTCGGCGGTCGCCAGGCAGGCGCCGAGCGGGAAGCCGCCGCCAATGCCCTTGGCGACGGGCATGATGTCGGGGGTGACGCCCGACCACTGGTGGGCGAACAGCTTGCCGGTGCGGCCCATGCCGGACTGCACCTCGTCGAAGATGAGCAGAAGGCCGTGCTGATCGCAGAGCGCGCGCAGCTCGCGCAGGAACTGCGACGGCACGAGGCGCACCCCACCCTCGGCCTGCAACGGCTCGACGATGATCGCTGCCGTCTCCGGCGTGATCGCCTGCTTCAGCGCAGGGAGATCGCCCAACGGCACATGGTCGAAGCCCTCCGGCATCGGGCCGAAGCCTTCGGCGTACTTCGGGTTGCCGGTGGCGGCGAGCGTCGCGATGGTGCGGCCATGGAAGGCGCCGGAGAAGGAAATGATGCGGAAGCGCTCGGGATGGCCGGAGACGAACTGATAGCGGCGCGCCGTCTTGATGGCGCACTCGACGGCCTCGGCGCCGGAGTTGCAGAAGAAGACCTTGTCGGCGAACGACACGGCGCAGAGCTTGGTGGCAAAGGCCACCTGCTCGGGCACCTGGAACAGGTTCGAGGTGTGCCAGATCTTGCCGGCCTGGTCGGTCAGCGCCTTGATCAGCGCGGGATGGCCGTGGCCGAGCGCGTTCACCGCAATGCCGGCGCAGAAATCGAGCATGCGGCGGCCGTCGGTCGTCTCCAGCCAGACGCCCTCGCCGCGCGCAAACGCCACCGGCGCGCGCGCGAACGTGTCGTACAGCGGCGATTTCGTGCCCGGCGATGCCTCGGCCATGACTCAAGCCTCCAAAAGGCAAAAGTGCCGCCCCGTCCGAACACGCGGCAGCACCTCGTGAAGCAAGCTATATCGTCGGCAGACGGCCGCCTGTCAACGTTTTCCGCGGCTTAGCCGCCTTGCTGGTGGCCGGCGGCGGCGTTCGCGGTCGCCGCATCGACGCGGCCGGCGAGGCGCACGAAATTAAGGTCCACCGCCGTCTTGGCCAGGATGAGGAGGGCGAGCGCGCCAATGCTGCCGCCGGAGAGGATCGCGAGCCAGCCGCCGAAGATGATCGCGACCTGCATCACGAAGATGCGCACGTAGAGGGCGACGAGCAGCGACGGCTCGCCGAGCGCGACCGGCCGCGCGGCCGCCGGCAGAAACGGCAGGCGCGGCGCAAGATACGAGCCGAAGACGCCCCAGCCGCGGACGCAGAAGAGAATGAGCAGCGGGAACCAGAGCCCGGTGCCGACGACGAGGAGCACAACGAAATCGACGGGACCGTGGATCAGGTCTGCCCACGGCCCGGAGAACAGAGTCCAAAGAAAGAGAAAGTGAACCGCCATGAAGATGCCGGCGTGGACGGCGAGGAACAGTGCGGTGCCGACGCGGCCCGCCGCGCGAGCGCTGCCCCCGATACGCGCGCCCATGCCGTTTGCGGTGAGGCCGGGAATGACGAGGACCGGCAGGATGGTCCAGAAGGCGATGACCAGAGTCTCCAGCCAGTAGAGCATGAGGAGCACGAAGGCATCCCAGCCCCAGAAGGCGACGCCGACGAGCGGCAGGAGATTCGCGATGACGAGGACGATGGCGTAGGGCGTCACGCTGTCATCTCTCTGCGCGCTGTCGGCTTTCTCTCTCGCTGCAGCAGTGCAGCGGGGCACCGGCGACCGCCGGCTTCGCATCACGAAGCGTGTCAGCATTGATACGCCGAGTCGAGGAGCGAACGATATCAATGCGTTGCGACAATTGCCTCGCCGGCATGCCCGGAAGGCGCGGCGGGACTTGGGGAAAACAGATCGATTTATCCGGGTGTGTCCCGGCGACTCTTGTCAGCGAGTCAAACGCTGGTGTAGCGTCCGCCGCATAGTTGGTGCGGCGGAATCCCAAGCGTTTCCTTGTATCCCTGCGTAGCGTCGTCCTGAGGAGCGGACGGCGACCGGAGACGGATTCGGATTCTTTCGCACCCTGCGGCAACAGGGATGCGGTAATGGGCTGGACTGAAGAACGCGTCGAGTTGCTGAAGAAACTGTGGAGCGAAGGCCTCTCGGCAAGCCAGATTGCCGCGCAGCTCGGCGGGGTGACCCGCAACGCAGTGATCGGCAAGGTACATCGCCTTTCGCTTTCGGGACGGGCGAAGCCCGTCTCAAGCACGCCGCGGCCGCGCAAGGTCCGCACCTCTTCTCCGCACCGTCCGTCGGCGCGGCACTACATCTCCGGCAACAACGCGCTGAAGACGCACGCCTCGCCGGCGCCGCGCCGCCTGCCGTCGCCGGTGCCGATCGAGGACATCGTCGTTCCGATCAGCCTCAACGTCTCGCTGCTGGCGCTGAACGACCAGATGTGCAAATGGCCGAACGGCGATCCGGGCACGGACAACTTCGGCTTCTGCGGGCACCCGAACTGGAACAGCCTGCCGTACTGCGAATATCACAGCCGCGTGGCCTACCAGCCGCCGGACCGCCGGCGCGACCGCGACCGGCGTGAATACGGGACGTAGAGTTCCTCCACCTTCGCCGTCTCGCGCCGCTCAACACTCCCCTTGGGGGAGGGTCAAAGCTGCACGGCAGTTTTGGGGAGGGGTAACCGAACGAGAAGACGATGCACCCCCGTCCCGCGAGGACGGTGGTCGCGGACTCGCCGGCCGTGCCGGCTCGTCCCGTCCAATGGCAGTGTCACCCTCACCCTTCGCACCTAGTTCGCTGACGCTCATAAGGTGCAAAGCCCTCTCCCATCAAAGGGAGAGGGGAGACTTATCCTGCTAGCGATGCGGGTGGATGCAGACGGGTCCCGCTCGTGGGGACGAGCTCCGGGGACACAGAACAACTCGAGCGAAACGAACCGCTACGCCGCCGGCGCGCCCGCGTTGGCATTGGCGGCAAAATTCTCGTCGAAGGAATAGCCGGAACCGCGCACCGTCCTGATCGGATCGCGGCCGCGGCCGAGGGCGCGGCGAAGGCGGCCGACATGGACGTCGACCGTGCGCTCGTCGACGAAGACGTCGCGGCCCCAGACAGCATCGAGCAGCTGCGCGCGGGAGAAGACGCGGCCGGGGCTCGCCATGAAGAATTCGAGGAGGCGGAATTCGGTCGGCCCGAGGTGGAGTTCACGGCCCGAGCGGCGGATGCGGTGGGTGTCGCGATCGAGCTCGATGTCGCCGGCGCGCAGGATGGTGGCGACCAGTTCGGGGCGCGAGCGGCGCAGGATGGCGCGGACGCGCGCCATCAGCTCGGGCACGGAGAACGGCTTCACGACATAATCGTCGGCGCCGGTGGCGAGCCCCCTCACCCGCTCGGTCTCCTCGCCGCGCGCCGTCAGCATGATGATCGGCAGCGTGCGGGTCTGCTCGCGGGCGCGCAGCCGCCGGCAGAGCTCGATGCCCGAGATGCCGGGCAGCATCCAGTCGAGCAGCAAGAGGTCGGGCGCATTCTCGCGCAGCCGCGTCTCGGCATCGTCGCCGCGCTCGACGGTCTCGACCGCGTAACCTTCGGCCTCGAGGTTGTAGCGCAGCATCAGGGCCAGCGCTTCCTCGTCCTCGACGATCATGACGCGGGGAGTCATTGCGGGCTATGCCTGCTTGTAGGGAACCGATGTGAGGCTCGAGGTGTCCTGCTTGGGACGCGCCTCAGTGATCGGCTGGCCGGTGATCAGGTAGATCAGCGTCTCGGCGATGTTGGTGGCGTGGTCGCCGATGCGCTCGATGTTCTTGGCGCAGAACAAGAGGTGCGTGCAGAACGTGATGTTGCGCGGATCCTCCATCATGTAGGTGAGGAGCTCGCGGAACAGCGAGGTGTACATCGCGTCGATCTCGTTATCGCGCTCCCACACGGCGCGGGCGGCGGCGACGTCGCGGCTGGCGAAGGCGTCAAGCACCTCCTTCAGCTGCGTCAGGCAGAGCTCGGCCATGTGCTCGACGCCGACGACCAGGCGGTGCGAGCCAAAGTTGGCCTCGATGGCGATGACGCGCTTGGCGGTGTTCTTGGCGAGATCGCCGACGCGCTCGAGATCGTTGGCGATGTGGATCGCCGCCATGATCTCGCGCAGGTCGCGGGCCATCGGCTGGCGGCGCGCGATGACCAGCACCGCCGCTTCCTCGATCTCCTGCTGGAGCTTGTCGATGCGCTCGTCGGAGCTGATGACGCGCTGGGCGCGCTCGATGTCGCGGCCGGAAAGCGCGGCGACAGCATCGGCGACGTTCTGCTCGGCCAGGCCGCCCATCTCGGCGATCTTCTGGGCAAGCCCGTTCAGATCGTCGTCGAAGGAGGCGACTATGTGTTTTTCGGACATTTATGGGTTCCTGTCCTGTCGCCCTACCCGAAGCGGCCGGTGATGTAGTCCTGCGTCCGCCGGTCGGTCGGCGCAGTGAAAATCTTGTCGGTATCGTCGAACTCGATCAGCTCGCCGAGATACATGAAGGCGGTTGAATCGGATACGCGCGCCGCCTGCTGCATGTTGTGGGTGACGATGACGATGGTGTACTCGGCCTTAAGCTCGTCGATCAGCTCCTCGATCTTGGAGGTCGAGATCGGGTCGAGGGCGGAGCACGGCTCGTCGAGGAGCAGCACGTCGGGCTTCACGGCAACAGTGCGGGCGATGCACAGGCGCTGCTGCTGGCCGCCGGAGAGGCTGAGGCCGCTGGCGTTGAGCTTGTCCTTGACCTCCGACCAGAGCGCGGCGCGGGTGAGCGCCGCCTCGACGCGATCGGCGAGCTCGGCGCGCGAGATGCGCTCGTAAAGCTGGATGCCGAAGGCGATGTTGTCGAAGATGGTCATCGGGAACGGCGTCGGCTTCTGGAACACCATGCCGACCTTGGCGCGGAGCAGGTTGAGATCGACGCCCGGGCGCAGGATGTTCTCGCCGTCGAGCAGCACCTCGCCCTCGGCGCGCTGGCGCGGGTAGAGGTCGTACATGCGGTTGAGGACGCGGAGCAGCGTGGACTTGCCGCAACCGGACGGGCCGATGAATGCCGTCACCTTGCGCTCGGCGAGCGGCAGGCTGACGCCCTTCAGCGCGAGGGAGTCGCCGTAATAGAAGCGCAGGTCCTTGATCTGCATCTTGAGCGGGCCGGCACCGGCCTTCGCGGCGGCGACGGCCGCCGCGGACTTCACTGGGAGGGTGACGCTACTCTGGGCGACGTCGTTCATTTGGACGTTCCGATGTTCGACAGGAGACGGGCGACAATGTTCAGCGCAAGGATCGCCACGGTGATGATGAGGGCGCCGCCCCAGGCCAGCCGCTGCCAGTCGTCGTAGGGGCTCATGGCGAACTGGAAAATGACCACCGGCAGGTTGGCCATGGGGGCGCCGAGATCGGTGGACCAGAACTGGTTGTTGAGCGCGGTGAAAAGCAGCGGCGCGGTCTCGCCGGTGACGCGGGCGATGGCGAGGAGGACGCCGGTGAGAATGCCGCTCCGCGCCGCGCGGTAGATGACGTGGGTCATCGTCTTCCACTTGGGCGTACCGAGCGCGGCGGCCGCTTCGCGGAGCGCATTCGGCACTAGGCCCAGCATGTCCTGCGTGGTGCGGTTGATGACCGGGAGCGCGATGAGGCCAAGCGCGGCAGCGCCCGCCCACGCCGAAAAGTGGCCGAAAGGCACGACCAGCAAGGTGTAGATGAACAGGCCGATGATGATCGACGGCGCCGACAGCAGGATGTCGTTGATGAATTTCGCGATCTCGCCCAGCCGGCTGCCGCGCGAATATTCGGCGAGGTAGGTGCCGGCGAGGATGCCGATCGGCGTCGCGAAGATGACGGCGAGCGCGGTCATCGCCAGCGAGCCGAAGATGGCGTTGAGCAGGCCGCCATCGGAGCCCGGCGGCGGCGTATTCTCGAGGAAAATCTTGGGCGTGATGGCCAAGCCGCCGCGGAGCAGCAGCGTGACCAGGATCGCGGCGAGGAAGAACAGGCCGACGACGGTGGCGACCATCGACAGCGTCAGGGCGATCGAATTGGTAGCGCGGCGGCGGGCGTAGGAGGCCATGGCGCGGGCTACCCGATTGCCGTGCGGGCGAGCAGCCACTTGGCTATCGCGAGCACGCCGAAGGTGATGACGAACAGGATGAGGCCGAGGGCGATCAGGCTCGAGGTGTAGAGGTCGCCGGTCGCCTCGCTGAATTCGTTGGCGATGGTCGCCGAGATGGTGGTCGCCGGCGCCAGCAGCGAGGCCGAGATGTTGTGCGAGTTGCCGATGACGAAGGTGACGGCCATCGTCTCGCCCAGCGCGCGGCCGAGGCCCAGCATGATGCCGCCGACCAGCCCGACGCGGGAATAGGGAATGACGATGGAGCGCACGACCTCCCACGTCGTCATGCCGATGCCGTAGGCGCTCTCGCGCAACATGACCGGCACGGTGAGGAAGACGTCGCGGGTGATCGAGGTGATGAAAGGCAGCACCATGATCGCCAGCACGAGGCCGGCGGTGAAGAGGCCGATGCCGTAGGGAGCGCCGCCGAATAGGACGCCGATGAACGGCACGTTGCCGAGCGTGCCGATAAGGAACGGCTGGATGGTGGTCTGCAGGAACGGCGCCAGGATGAAGAAGCCCCAGAGGCCGTAGATGATCGACGGGATGCCGGCGAGAAGCTCGATGGCGATGCCGATCGGGCGGCGGAGCGGCTGCGGGCAAAGCTCGGTGAGGAAGATGGCGATGCCGAAAGAGACCGGGATGCCGATCACCATGGCAATCAGGGACGTGACGATGGTGCCGTAGATCGGCGCCAGCGCGCCGAAGATTTCCTTCACCGGATTCCAGCGTTCGGTGATGATGAAGGCCGGGCCGAAGGTGGAAAGCGCCGGCCAGGCGCCGACGATGAGCGCGACCATGACGCCGAGGAGCATGATGACGACGAAGGTCGCCGATGCGAGCGTCAGGCCATAGAAGAAGCGGTCCTCGACGACGGCCCGGCGCGCCTTACGTTCGGCAACCAGTTCGGCGGTAGCAGGCAAGTCCATCGAGACGGCCATGACGAAAAGGACCTTTGCAACGCCTGTTATAAAGGAAGCGGGCGGTGACCGCCCGCTTCCCGATTGAGTTGGAACCCGCGAGTTACTGGGTCACCGCGTAGACCGGCTTGCCGTCCGGGCCAACGATCGCGCTCCAGCTCTTCTCGATCAGAGCAACGACCGGATCCGGGATGGCGACGTAGTCCAGGGCCTTGGCCTGGTCCTTGCCGCTCTTGTAGGCCCAATCGAAGAACTTGAGGGCCTCGCCGGCGGCGGCGGCGTCATCCGGCTTGGCATGGATGAGCACCCAGGTCGAAGCCGCGATCGGCCACGAGCCATCGCCCGGCTGGTTGGTGATGACGATGCGGAAGTTGTCGGAATTGGCCCAATCGGCGTTGGCCGCGGCCGAGGTGAAGCTGTCGAGCGACGGCTCGACGACCTTACCGGCAGCGTTGACCATCTTGGCGTACGACAGGCTGTTCTGCGCCGCGTAGGCGTATTCGTCGTAGCCGATGCCGCCGGCCGTCTGCTTGACGGTGTTGGCAACGCCTTCCGAACCCTTGGCGCCGACGCCGACCGGCCACTCGACCGCCGTGTCAGAACCGATCTTGGACTTCCAGTCGTCCGAATTCTTGGACAGGTAGTCGGTGAAGTTGAAGGTCGTGCCCGACCCGTCCGAGCGGTGGACGACGACGATCGGCGACGACGGCAGCGCGAGGTTGGCGTTGAGCGCCTTGATCGCGGGATCATCCCACTTGGTGATGGTGCCGAGGAAGATGCCGGCCAGCGTCTTGCCGTCGAGCACCAGCTCGCCCGGCTTGATGCCGTCGATGTTGTAGATCGGGACGATGCCGCCCTCGACCATCGGGAACTGCACCAGGCCCTGCTGGGTGAGCTCGGCGTCTTCGAGCGGCTTGTCGGTCGCGCCAAACGTGACGGTCTTGGCTTCGACCTGCTTGATGCCGCCGCCGGAGCCGATCGACTGATAGTTCAGGCCGATGCCGGTGTTGGTCTTGTAGGTGTCCGCCCACTTGGCGAAGACCGGATAGATGAAGGTCGAGCCGGCGCCGGAAATGTCGGCGGCGCTGGCCGCAGAAACGGACAGCATGGCGGTAATGCCTGCTGCGATGGCAAGGTTGACGTGTTTCACCTTGGCCTCTCCTGTTGTTCGGGTTCACATTGAACGCGCCGAACGGAGGTGTCGGGAGGACAGGTTCCCGATCGACGCGAGCGGACCCTAGGGTTCGTGCGTGATCGTCCTATGACACGGATGCAACAGTTCTAAGACAGCCTAAGCGGCTGATCCGTCTCGCTATTTCTTATGCCGTTAACGGATCGCCCGCTTTGCCCGGCGGGGAACGTGACGGTGAAGGTAGCGCCCTCGCCGAGTCGGCTGGCGATCGAGAGCCGGGCGAGATGGCGGGCGAGGATGTGCTTGACGATGGCGAGCCCAAGGCCGGTGCCGCGATGGCGGCGGCTGTCCTCGACATCGACGCGGTAGAAGCGCTCGGTGAGCCGCGGGATGTGCTCTTCCGGGATGCCGGGACCGAAATCGCGGACGGAGACCTGCGCGCCGGTGGTGCCCACGGCCGGGGTGACGGTGACGATCACGCGCTTGCCGCCCTGCCCGTACTTGCAGGCGTTCTCGATGAGGTTCTCGAATACCTGGGTGAGTTCGTCGCGGTCGCCGACGATCTCGACCGGGCTATCGGGGGCCGTGGTCTCGATGGCAACGCCGAGGTCGCGCGCCAGCGGCTCCAGCGAGTCGGCGACGTGGTTGACGACGCCCACCAGATCGACCGTACCCGATGGGCGCACATGCGCCTTCATCTCGATCCGCGACAGCGACAGGAGGTCGTTGACCAGGCGGCTCATGCGGTCGGCCTGCTCGCGCATGATGGCGAGGAAGCGCTCGCGCGCCTTGGCGTCGTCGCGGGCCGGGCCCTGCAGCGTCTCGACGAAGCCGGCGAGCGAGGCCAGCGGTGTGCGCAGTTCATGGCTGGCGTTGGCAACGAAATCGACCCGCACGCGGTCGGCGTTCCGGCGCTCGCTCATGTCCTCGATGATGAGGACGATGAGGTCGCCCTCGCCCAGGCGGGCGAACCAGGCGCCGAAATAGCGCTCGGTCGGCACGCGCTCGGAAAACTCGACACGCGCCGGCGGGCCGCCGCGGGCGACGCCGTCGAAGGCGGCGACCAGATCGGGAACGCGCAGGCGGAAGGTCAGCGCCTCGCCGGGATGGATCGAAAAAGCGGCGACGGCGCGCTCGTTGGCGTAGCGCACGATACCGCGACGATCGAGGATGAAACACGGGTTGGGCAGCGCGTCGGCAAAGGCGCGGACCTGGTCGCCGAACTGGGTTGCGGGCATAGCCGGCTCCGGATTGCGAGCCTGACCGATAGCCCGGGCACGCGGCACCAGTGCGACGGCCACGGCGAACGCCACCCAGGTGAGCACGGCAACGTGGGCGGCCAACGCATCGGCAAGGTAAAGAACGGCAAGCACCAGAGCGGCCGCAGCGATCAGCCAGCGCCCCTCGACCAGGCGCGACAAGACCCGCGCTATTACCGCATCGCCCTCGCCGTACCCGGAATTGGCTGCGGCCATTTGGTTAACGGTGCTCCCGTTCCTGCCTCCGAATCGCCGCTGTCCTGTCGGAACAGGTGGCGAGGATATAGGCTTGCGCCCACAGCGGCGGCAAGCAGGCGGGCGTATGGCACACGGCAAGCGTCACGGGAAGAACAAGAAGAAGAACGGCGACGGCGTACCGGCCGTCATTGTGCCGGACGAAAACGCGCCGGCGGTGGTGACGCGCTTCGGGCGCTTCGACCTCGAAGACATGGAGCTGCCCGAGTGGGTGGTGCGGCGCGCGCTGGGCTCCGGCGGCTATCCCTACGACGACGAAATGAAGGACGACCAATACGACAAGGAGCTGACGGCGCTGCAGGTCGAGCTCGCCAAGCTGCAGCTATCGGTGAACGCCAGCGGCCAGCGCATCGTCGCGCTGTTCGAGGGACGCGACGCCGCCGGCAAGGGCGGCACGGTGATGGCGATCCGCGAGAACATGAATCCGCGCCTGGTGCGCGACGTGGCGCTGCCCAAGCCGACCGAAGTCGAGAACAAACAGTGGTACTTCCAGCGCTACATCGCCGAGCTGCCGACGGGCGGGGAAATCGTGCTCTTCGACCGCTCCTGGTACAATCGGGCGGGCGTCGAGAAAATCATGGGGTTTTGCACAGAATCCCAGCTAACCACCTTCTTGAAGCAGGCACCCGACCTCGAAAAGATGCTAGTCGAGGACGGTGTCGTACTGTTCAAGTTCTATCTGGATATCGGGCGGGAGATGCAGCTCAAGCGGTTTCATGAGCGGCGTCACGACCCACTCAAGATCTGGAAGCTGTCGCCAATCGATTACGCCGCGCTGAGCAAGTGGGACGAGTACAGCGAAGCCCGCGACGCAATGCTGAAGGCGACCCACACGAAGGAGACGCCGTGGACCGTGGTGCGGGCAAATGACAAAAAGCGCGCGCACCTTGCCGTCATCCGGCACATCCTCGCGTCCGTCGACTACCGCGGCCGGGACAAGCACATCGTCGGCAAACCCGACCGCCGCATCCTCGGCGGCCCGAAGCTCGCCAGCTAGCGCCAGGCCGCAGATGACGGACTTCTACGCCCTGCTGAAGCAATCGATTCTGGATCGCGGCCTCAGCGATGCCGACGACCGGCACGAGGTCTATGCGCAGGCGCGGCGCGCGGTGATCAAGCAGCTCTGGGACTTCCGGCCGCCGCTCGCCGCCGACGAGATCGACATGCGGGTCGGCTCCTACGACACGGCGGTGGAGCGGATCGAGGTCGAGCTCCGCCAGGTCTTCGCCGCCAAGCCCGCCCCCAAGCCGGCGGCGCGCCCGAAAGCGGCGCCGCCGCGACGGCCGGCGCCGGAGCCGGTGCGCACCGCGACCTACGCGCGCCAGCAATCGCAATCGACCGCGCTCGCCGAATGGGCGCGCGAGCAGCCGGAATACGCGCCCTCGGCGCGGCGGGCGGTGACGCCCTATACGCCGCCGCCGGAAGCGGAGGCCGCCAACGACGACTACGAGGACGACGTCGTCGCCTACGAAGAGGACGCGGTCGAGTACGAAGACGAGGAAGAGGAAGCGCCGCCGCCGCCCGCGCGCAGTCGCGGCCCGGCGCAGCGCCCGCGCATCGACCGCTGGTCGGCCAACGCCGCCCGGCAGACCGCGCCGACGAAATTCGACGTCCAGGACTGGTTCGGCTGGCTCGGCACCGGCGAGCAGGTGAAGGTCCGGCTGCTCGCCATCGGCGTCGGCGCGCTCATCGTCCTTCTTGTCGGCATCGGCGCCTACATCCTGGGCGCGCGCTCGGCACAGGCTCCGGGCAGCGCGGTGCGCACCGAAGTCAGCGATGCCGCGACGGCGGCGCGCATCCCGAACGAGACGGCGACGGTCGAGGCAAGCTATGCGCTGTTCGACGGCCGCGATCCGCGTGTCTTTGCGACGACGCCGGACAACCCGGTCTATTTCGACGACAACAACGGCTTCGCCCGCATCACGTCTTCAACCTCAGCCTCGGGCGTGAAGGCAATCATCGGGCCGGGCCTCGCCGCCCGGCTTGCGGGGCAGAACGTGCGCGTCGTCATCACGGCGCGCGCCTCGCAGGAAGGCGGCGCCGCCGGCATGCGCTTTGCCTACCAGAGCGGGCTTGCGATCAGCCACTGGCAGACGGCGAACCTGTCGTCCGATTTCACGCAGCTCGGCATGGAGTGGCGCGTGCCGACCATGCGCACCAGCTCGAACGGCGGCGACGCGCTGATCATCGAGCCCGGCATTCCCGGCGACGGCACCGGCGTCGACATCAAGGCGATCCGCATCGACGTGCTGGGGTCGTAGCGGCTCGCTCCTCGGAGCAGTCGGCCAACAACGGTCCGGTGGCAGGATGAATCGTCCCTCTCCCTTTGATGGGAGAGGGCTTTGCACCTTATGAGCGTCAGCGAATTAGGTGCGAAGGGTGAGGGTGACACCGCGGCAGAATGGGGAGCAGCTGACGTCGATGCCGGCTGGGTCGGCGAGCCCGCGACCGGTGCCCTCGCGGACACAGCCCGCTCGGCGACCGCTGCGAACAATTCCCCGCGGCATCACCCTCACCCTCGCTCTCTAGGCTCACCTTCGGTTCGCCAAGAGCGCGAGCCCTCTCCCATCCAAGGGAGAGGGGGGGAGACTTTTTCTGCGCCGTTCGAGAGGTGAAACCTGGCTCGAGGTGCCGGCCCAGCCAACCGTAGCCGGCGAAGCCTACCGCTTCAGATACCCGCCCTTTTCCAGCCAGGCGATGACGCGGTCGGCGAGTTCCTCCGGCGTGGCCGCGGTCGTGTCGAGATGCAGCTCAGGATGGAGCGGCGCCTCGTAGGGCGAGTCGATGCCGGTGAAGTTCATGATCTCGCCGGCGCGGGCCTTCTTGTAGAGACCCTTGGCGTCGCGCGCCTCGGCGACTGCCAGCGGCGCGTCGACGTGAACCTCGACGAACTCGCCCGGCTCCAGCAGATCGCGCGCCATGTCGCGCTCGGAGCGGAAGGGCGAGATGAACGAGACCAGCACGATCAGCCCGGCGTCGACGAACAGCTTCGCCGCCTCGCCGACGCGGCGGATGTTCTCCACCCGGTCGGCGTCGGTGAAGCCGAGGTCGCGGTTCAGGCCATGGCGGACGTTGTCGCCGTCGAGCAGGTAGGTGTGGCGGCCGGCAAGGTGGAGCTTCTTCTCGATCAGGTTGGCGACCGTCGACTTGCCGGCGCCGGACAGGCCGGTGAACCAGAGCACGCACGGCCGCTGGCCGAGCGCCTCGGCGCGCACGCGCTTGTTCACGTCGAGCGCCTGCCAGTGGATGTTGGTGGCACGGCGGAGCCCGAAGCGGATCATGCCGGCGGCAACGGTGGCGTTGCTGAAGCGATCGATGAGGATGAACGAGCCGGTGGCGCGGTTCACCTCATAAGGATCGAAGGCGATCGGCTCGGCGAGCGACAGGTTGGCGAAGCCGATGTCGTTGAGCGCCAGCGTCTTGGCCGCCAGCGGCTTGAAGGTGTCGTCGATATCGACCTGGTGCTTGAGCTCGCTGACGGCGGCGCCGACGGTGCGGCCGCCGATCTTCATCAGGTACGAGCGGCCGGGGAGCAGCGGCTCGTCCGACATCCAGATGACGTTGGCGGCGATCTGGTCGGAGACCTCCGGCCGCTCGCCCGGCGGCGCGAAGATATCGCCGCGGCTAGCGTCGATCTCGCGGTCGAGGGTGAGCGTGACGGCATCGCCGGCGCGGGCCGACGGCTGGTCGCCGTCGAAGGAAACCAGCCGGGCGACGCGCGCCTCGGCACCGGTGCGGGCGACGATGACGGAATCGCCGGGGCGCACCTCGCCGGCGGCGATCGTGCCGGCATAGCCGCGGAAGGCGGAATCCGGCCGGTTGACCCATTGCACCGGCAAACGCAGCGCCGCGGTGCCGCTGCGATCGCCGACGTCGACCTGCTCGAGATAGAGGAGCAGCGGCGGGCCCTTGTACCAGGGCGTGCGGTCGCTGCGCTCAAGGACGTTGTCGCCGTGGCGCGCCGACATCGGGATCGCCATCACCGTGCGGAAGCCGAGCGGCGCGGCGAACTCGGTGAAGGCCGCGTTGATCTCGGCGAAGCGCGCCTCGTCGAAGTCGACGAGATCGATCTTGTTCACAGCGAGGACGACGTGACGGATGCCGAGCAGCGAGGCGATGTAGGCGTGGCGGCGGGTCTGGGTGAGGATGCCGGCGCGGGCGTCGACGAGCAGCACCGCGAGATCGGAGTTCGACGCGCCGGTCGCCATGTTGCGCGTGTACTGAACGTGGCCGGGTGTATCGGCGACGATGAAGCGGCGGCGCTCGGTGGCGAAGTAGCGGTAGGCGACGTCGATGGTGATGCCCTGCTCGCGCTCAGCCTGCAGGCCATCGACGAGCAGCGCGAAATCGATATTGTCGCCGTCGGTGCCGTACTTGCCGGAATCGGCCTTCAGGGTGGCGAGCTGGTCCTCGAACAGGCGCTTGGAATCATAAAGCAGCCGGCCGATCAGCGTCGATTTGCCGTCATCGACGCTGCCGCAGGTGAGGAAGCGCAACTCGTCCTTGCCTTCGTTGGCGGCAAGGAAGGCGGCGAAATTGGTCGAGGCATCGGCGCCGTGGGCCATCAGAAGTAGCCCTCGCGCTTCTTCATCTCCATCGAGCCGACCTCGTCGTGATCGATGAGGCGGCCCTGGCGCTCGGAGGTTTTCGCCGCGAACATCTCGGCGACGATCTCGGGCAGCGTAGCGGCATCGGACTCGATCGCGGCGGTGAGCGGGTAACAGCCCAGCGTGCGGAAACGGACGCGCTTCAGCTCGGGCACCTCGCCGGGGTTCAGCGGCAGGCGCCCATCATCGACCATGATCCACTGGTCGCTGCGCCGCACGACCGGGCGCTCGGCGGCAAAGTAGAGCGGCACGATGTCGATCTTCTCGGCGAGGATGTATTGCCAGATGTCGAGCTCGGTCCAGTTCGACAGCGGGAAGACGCGGATCGATTCGCCCGGCTTGACGCGCGTGTTGTAGAGCGACCAGAGCTCGGGACGCTGGTTCTTGGGGTCCCAGCCGTGGTTGGCGGAGCGGAACGAGAAGACGCGCTCCTTGGCGCGGCTCTTCTCCTCGTCGCGGCGGGCGCCGCCGAAGGCGGCGTCGAACCGGCCGGCGGTCAGCGCCTGCTTCAGCGCCTCCGTCTTCATGATCTGGGTGTAGAGCGCCGAGCCGTGGGTGAAGGGCGTGACGCCGCGCGTCACGCCATCGACGTTGGTGTGGACGCGGAGATCGAGGCCGTACTTCCGCGCCGTCTCGTCACGGAAGCGGATCATCTCGCGGAACTTCCACGTCGTGTCGATGTGCAGGAACGGAAACGGCGGCGGCGCCGGATAGAACGCCTTCAGCGCCAGATGCAGCATGACCGAGGAGTCCTTGCCGATCGAATAGAGCATGACCGGCCGCTCGAAGGTGGCGACGACCTCGCGCATGATGAACATGGCCTCCGCCTCGAGGCGGCGGAGATGGGGGAGCGACTGGGCGGACATCGACGTTCAGGAACCGTTCCGGCGGACTTTCCGGCATTGCTGTAACCACATGCGGGGCGTCGGGGAAGCATGATCCGGCGGCAATTGCCCTTCGCCGCCCCTCAAATTTCGCGCCGATCAGCGTGCCGGTGGAATGGGTTACCCCGGAATCGGCTCAACCCCGCCGGCGGCGACGAACCACGGATTGCGGAAGGCATCCGGGCCGGGCGCCGGCCCGCGGCCATAGAACAGTGGGGTGCCGTCGAGCTGGACGACGCGGCCGCCGGCGGCGGTCAGGATCGCCTCGCCGGCCGCCGTGTCCCACTGCATGGTGGTGCCCATGCGCGGGTAGAGGTCGGCCTTACCCTCGGCGACGGCGCAGAATTTCAGCGACGAGCCGCGGTTGATGAGATTGGCGACGTCGAAACGGCGGATGAAGGCATCCGTCTCGGGCGTACGGTGCGAGCGGCTGGCGACGATATCGATCGGGCCATCCGGCGCGGCGCGCACCTGCATCGGCCGGCGGGGGCCGGCGACGCCACCGGCAACCTCGGTCCGCCAGGCGCCCTCGCCGACGATGCCGCCGAACAGCTTCGCCGACGCCGGCACGTAGATGATGCCGACCTCGGGACGGCCGTTGCGGATAACGCCGATGTTGACGGTGAAGTCGTTGCCGCCCTTCACGAACTCGCGGGTGCCATCGAGTGGATCGACGAGGAAGAAGGTGTCGCCGAGATCGGGCACGCGGCCCTCCGAGACGCCCTCCTCGCCAATCATGGCGACGCCCGGCGCGGCGGCGGCAAGGCGGGCGGCGATCAGCGCCTCGGCGGCGCGATCGGCATCGGTGACCGGGGAGGCGTCGGATTTCTTCTCGACCTGGAGCCCGGCGCGGCGCGCGGCAAGGATGACGTCGCCGGCGGCAATCGCCGCCTCGGTCATCACATCGATCAACGTCGCGTCGTCGGGCAGCGCCATGGCGTGGCGTGTTTAGCCCATGCGGCCCAAAAAGAAAGGCCCGCCAATGGCGGGCCCGGCAGTTTTCGGTCGCGCGGCGGTCTTATGCCGCCATTAGCCGACCGGGATCGGAGAACTCGAGATTGAGGCTTTCGGCCACGGCCTTGTGCGTGATCTTGCCGGCGTGGACGTTAAGCCCATTGCGTAGATGGGGATCGGCGGCGATCGCAGCAAGGCCCTTGTCGGCAAGCGCCAGGCCAAAGGGCAGCGTGGCGTGGTTAAGGGCGGCGCTCGAAGTCAGCGGCACGGCGCCAGGCATGTTGGCGACGCAGTAGTGGACGATGCCCTCGACGACGAAGGTCGGCTCGAGATGCGTGGTCGCGTGCGAGGTCTCGAAGCAGCCGCCCTGGTCGATGGCGACATCGACGAGCACGGCGCCGGGTTTCATGGTGGCGAGCATGGCGCGCGTCACCAGCTTCGGCGCGGTGGCGCCGGGAACCAGCACGGCCCCGATGACGGCGTCGGCGCTGGCGACTTCCTCGGCGATCGCATCGCGGGTGGCGTAGCGGGTGACGACGCGGCCCTCGAACATGTCGTCGAGTTCGCGCAGCCGCGGCAGCGAGCGGTCGAGCACGGAGACCGTGGCGCCGATGCCGGCGGCGACGACCGCCGCATGGGTGCCGACGACACCGCCGCCGATGACCGTGACCTTGCCGGGCGCCACGCCTGGCACGCCGCCGAGCAGGATGCCGCGGCCGCCGGTCGCTTTCTGCAGCGCGGTGGCGGCGGCCTGAACCGACAGACGGCCGGCGACTTCGCTCATCGGCGCAAGCAGCGGCAGGCTGCCGCGCGCGTCGGTCACGGTCTCATAGGCGACCGCGGTGACGCCCGAAGCCATCAGGCCCTTCGCCTGCGGCGCGTCGGCGGCGAGATGAAGATAGGTGAACAGGATCTGCCCGGCGCGCAGTTGCTTCCACTCGGCCGCCTGCGGCTCCTTGACCTTCACGATCATGCCCGCCTTCGCGAACACCTCGGCGGCGGTCGCGGCGATCGTCGCGCCGGCAGCGCGATAGACGTCGTCGCTCGCGCCGATGCCCTCGCCGGCCTTGGTCTCGACCAGCACCTGATGGCCATGGGCGACGTATTCGCGGACCGCGGCCGGCGTCATGCCGACGCGGAACTCGCTCGATTTGATCTCTTTCGGGACGCCGACCAGCATGGAAACCTCCTCCGCCAAGTATTCCATCAAACATATCGCGGAAATGGCGGCGTTTCCGTGCAATCCGGTGTGGCGATGCCTGCGGATACGCCGTATTATTGCGCCATCTGCCATGCATCCGGTGTTCTCATGCAATTGGACGACTTCGATCGCAAGATCGCCACCGCTCTCGCCAAGGAAGGCCGCCTCACCGCCGTCGACCTCGCCGCCCGCATCGGCCTGTCACCGTCGGCGGTGACCCGCCGGCTGCAGGGGCTCGAAGCCAATGGCGTCATCCGCGGCTACCGCGCCATCGTCGACGCGGCCGCGGTCGGGCTCGGCATCAACATTTTCGTCGAGATCACGCTGGAGAAGCAGAACGACGACACGCTCCGCGCCTTCGAGAAGGCGCTGGCGAAATCGCCGAACGTGCTGTCGTGCCACCTGATGTCGGGATCGAGCGACTATCTCATCCACATCGTGGCGCGCGACCTTGCCGACTTCGAGCGGCTGCACGCCAACGTGCTCGGCCACCTGCCCGGCGTGGCGCGCATCGAATCCAAGTTCTCGCTGCGCGAGGCGATCGACCGGCCGCTGGTGCCGATCGGGTAGACCGGAGACGAAAGCGGGCGCCCGAAGGAGCCCTCTCGCGTATTGGCGACGATAGGTCGGCTTACTTGATGCCGGCCGCGTCGGTGACCGAAGTCGTGAAGGCGCCGTCAGGCTCCTTGGTGATGATGTTCTGGGCGAGCAGCATGTCGACCGTCGTCTTGTAAGCGGCGGGATCGAGCGCGCCGGTCGAGCCGGCGGTGAGCTTGTTGATCTCGTCCATCATGTGGGTCTCGTGCTCGTCGCTGATCGCGCCGGTCGGATCGTTGGCTTCAACGATCTTGACCGCCTCGGCCGGGTTCTTCTGGGCGTAGTCCCAGCCCTGCATGGAGGCCTTGACCAGGCGGGCGAGCGCGTCCGCCGTCTTCGGATCCTTGAGCCGGTCCTCGGTGGTATAGAGGCCGTCCTCGAGCATGGCGGCGCCCTGGTCGGCATACTTGAAGACGACCAGATCGTCCGGCTTCACGCCGGACTCGAGCACCTGCCAATACTCGTTGTAGCTCATGGTCGAGATGCAGTCGGCCTGGTGCTGGAGCAGCGGGTCGACGTTGAACGCCTGCTGCAGCACCTTGACGTCGGGGTTGTCGCCCGTTGCCTTGATGCCGAGCTTCGACATGTAAGCGAAGAACGGATACTCGTTGCCGTAGAACCAGACGCCCAGCGTCTTGCCCTTAAGGTCGGCGGGCGTCGCGACGCCGCTCGACTTCCAGCAGGTGAGCTGGAGGCCGCCGAGCTTGAACGGCTGAGCGATATTGACCAGCGCCACGCCCTTCTCGCGCGCCACCAGCGCCGCGGCCATCCAGTCGACGATGACATCGGCACCGCCGCCGGCGATGATCTGCTCGGGCGCGACGTTCGGGCCGCCGGGCAGCAGGGTGACGTCGAGATTGGCGTCCTTGTAGAAGCCCTTCGCCTGGGCGACGTAGTAGCCGGCGAACTGGGCATCGGCCGACCACTTCAACTGCAGCTTCAAGGCATCGGCGGCATGCGCCGAACCGGCGAAGACGCCAGCGGTCATCGCCAGCGCACTCAACAACGCAAGTTTCTTCATTGGTTCATTCCCCTCCGTTCAGGACTGACGAAACGATGGATGCCAGAAAGTTGCCGTGCGCTCGATGAGCGCCACGACACCGTAGAACACCGAGCCGGCTAATGCGGCGACGGCGATTACCGCCCACACCAGGTCTACTTCCAGCCGGCCGGCGGCAATGTTGATGCGGAAGCCCATGCCAACGATCGGCGTACCGAAGAATTCCGCAACGATGGCCCCGATCATGGCAAGAGTCGAGTTGATCTTGAGGGCATTGAAGATGAAAGGAAGGGCGGCCGGCAAGCGCAGTTTTATCAGCGATTGCCAGTAGTTAGCCGCGTAAGTGTGCATCAGGTCGCGCTCGATGGCGTCGGCCGCGTTGAGACCGGCGACCGTGTTCACCAGCATCGGGAAAAAGGTCATCACGACCACGACCGCGGCCTTCGACGGCCAGTCGAAGCCGAACCACATGACCAGGATCGGCGCCACGCCGACCAGCGGCAACGCCGAGACGAAGTTGCCGATGGGCAGCAGACCGCGACGGGCAAACGGGAAGCGGTCGGCGATGAGCGCGACGAGGAAGCCGAGGCCGCAGCCGCAGATGTAGCCGATCAGGACCGACTTCAGGAACGTCTGGTTGAAATCCGCCCACACCTGCGCCGGGTCGGCGATCAGCTTCGCCCACACGGCAGTCGGCGGCGGCAGCAGCACGGCGGGCACGCCGGCGCCGACGACGACGATCTGCCAGAGCAGCAGCAGCCAGACGCCGAAGACGAGCGGCACGAGCAGATTGAGGAACCAGCGCGCCGCGGGGACCTGTGGATTGCGGGCCGACAGGCGCGTGACAAGCAACCAGGCAAGCAGCCAGGCAGCGGCGACCAGCAACCAGAATCCCCAGCCGGCGGTACCCGTGAGCGACGGCAGCAGGGAGACGGCGTACAGCGCGGCGCCGTGGGCGGCGATGAACAGCGCGACGTCGGAGAGCACGTCGCCGCGCCGCGCGCTGCCGACGATCGCCGCGCCCGCGACGATCAGCACGATCACGGCGCCGGTGCCGCCCTGCCACAGGTGCAGCGACGGATCGGCCTTCGACAGCGGCAGGACGACGGCGCCGAGCAGCGCGACCAGCGCGGCGTACGCCTGCCACGGCAGCGGCACGCGCATCACAGCCGGCCGCCCATGCGGGCGCGCGTCAGGCGCTCGGCGAGACTGACGGCGCCGACGAGGAGCGCGGCCATCAGCGCGCCGGCGAGCAGAGCCGACCAGATGATGAGGGTCTGGCCATAGTAGGAACCGCCGAGCAGGCGCGCGCCGATTCCCGCCTGCGCGCCGGTCGGCAGCTCGCCGACGATGGCGCCGACGAGGCTGGCGGCAATGGCGATCTTCATCGAGATGAACAGGAACGGCACCGAGGCCGGGAAGCGCAGCTTCCAGAACACCTGCCAGCGGCCCGCGCTGTAGGTACGCATCAAATCGAGGTGGATCGGCGCCGGCGAGCGCAGGCCCTTCACCATGCCGACGGTGACCGGGAAGAACGACAGGTAGGTCGAGATGATCGCCTTGGGCAGCAGGCCGGTCAGCCCGATCGAGCCCAGGACGACGATGACCATGGGAGCGATGGCGAGGATCGGAACGGTTTGCGACGAGATGATCCACGGCATCAGGCTCTTGTCGAGCGAGCGGACGTGGACGATGGCGGCGGCGAGCAGGATGCCGAGCAGCGTGCCGATGACGAAGCCGAGCAGCGTCGAGGAGAGCGTGACCCACGCGTGGAAGATGAGGCTGCGATTGGTGTTGGGCGCGGCAAACAGCGTCGACTTGACGAAATCGACGACGACCTGATGCGGCGCCGGCACGATCGGACGGTCACGCGCCCATGTCGCCAACACGTACCCCAGTGGCGAGGGATGGGCGTTGGCGTTGGCCAGCGCCATCTGCGTCTGCGGACCGTTGGCCCAGATGGCGGCGAGATACCAAATGATGAGGATAGCGACGACGAACGTGAGGACCGGCCCCATGCGGCCGCGGGCCATGCGCTCCCATGCGCTCGTGCGGGGCTCGACGGCGAGGATCGCGGCGGCGGTCATGGAGATGTAGCCGTGACGCTCTCCTCTCCCGGAGGGAGAGGGCCATGAGCCCTATGAGCAAAGCGAATTAGGCGAATGGGGTGAGGAGTTAGAGTCCGAAAAGGAGAGGGCTGTAACCCCTCACCCTTCCTCCCTAGGCTCCCTGCACTTGCCAAGTTCGGAAGCCCTCCCCCTATGGGAGAGGCGTTCCCCGCCTCGGCCTGAGAGCTAATCCTCATAGCTGTGCCCTGCCCTCAGGCCGGCGCGCACGCGGTGGGCGATCGCCAGGAACTCCGGCGTCTCGCGGATGTCGAGCGTGCGCTCGCGCGGCAGGTTCGAGTCGATGACGTCATGGATCTTGCCCGGCCGCGGGGTCATCACCACGATCCTGGTCGACAGGAACACCGCCTCGGGGATCGAGTGGGTGACGAAGACCACGGTCTTATCGGTCTTCGCCCAAAGTTGCAGAAGCTGCTCGTTGAGATGGTCGCGCACGATCTCGTCGAGCGCGCCGAACGGCTCGTCCATGAGCAGCAGCTCGGGCTGGACGGCAAGCGCGCGTGCGATCGAGACGCGTTGCTGCATGCCGCCGGAAAGCTGCCAGGGATACTTGCGCTCGAAGCCGGTGAGGTTGACCAGATCGAGATTGGCGGCGACGCGGCGGTCGCGCTCGCCCCTGTCGAGCCCCATGATCTCGAGCGGCAGGGCGACGTTGCGGGCGATCGTGCGCCACGGATAGAGCGCCGGCGCCTGGAACACGTAGCCGTAGGCGCGCTGCTCACGGGCCCGTTCCGGCGACACGCCGTTGACCTTGATCGCGCCCTCGGTCGGCTTCTCGAGATCGGCGATGACGCGGAGCAGCGTGGTCTTGCCACAGCCCGAGGGACCGATGAGCGACACGAACTCGCCGCGGCCGATGCTGAGGTTGATGTCCGACAGCGCCTGCACCGGCCCGTCGTTGGTGACGAAGGTGAGCCCGAGCCCGTCGATGGCGATGACGGACGAGGCGGCCGACGGCGCGGCGGCGGCAGTCACCGGCATCGCTGCGGGCCGCTGGTTCATCGCGATGGCTACACCCCGCTCGCCGGAATGCCGGCGCGCTCGACCTTGCGCGGCGCGGTGATCGCCTTCCACGTCGAGAGCGCGCGATTGACCGGGTTCTTCGCCTCGCGCGCCACGAACTGGCCGTGGCCCTGGTGCGTGTCGACCTTGTCCTCGGCGATGGCGACCTCGCCGCGGGTGAGGACGTAGCGCGGCAGGCCCTTCACCTTGAAGCCCTCGAAGACGTTGTAGTCGATGATCGACTGCTGGGTCTTGGCGGTGATGGTCTTCTCGCGCTTCGGGTCCCAGACGATGAGGTCGGCGTCGGCGCCTTCCAGAACGGCGCCCTTCTTCGGATAGAGGTTCAGGATCTTGGCGATGTTGGTGGACGTCACCGCGACAAACTCGTTCGGCGTCAGGCGGCCGGTGTTGACGCCGTAGGTCCAGAGCAGCGGCAGGCGATCCTCGAGGCCACCAGTGCCGTTCGGGATCTTGGCGAAGTTGCCGACGCCGGCGCGCTTCTGCTTGGTGGTGAAGGCGCAGTGGTCGGTGGCGACGACCTGGAGCGAGCCGGCCTGCAAGCCTGCCCACAGCGAATCCTGGTGCTGCTTGTTGCGGAACGGCGGGCTCATGACGCGGCGCGCGGCATAATCCCAGTCCTTGTCGAAGTATTCGCTCTCGTCGAGCAGCAGATGCTGGATCAGCGGCTCGCCGTAGACGCGCATGCCCTTCTGGCGGGCGCGGCGGATGGCTTCGTGGCTCTGCTCGCAGGAGGTGTGCACGACGTAGAGCGGGACGCCCGCCATGTCGGCGATCATGATGGCGCGGTTGGTCGCCTCGCCTTCCACTTCCGCCGGCCGCGAATAGGCATGGCCCTCGGGGCCGTTGTTGCCGGCGGCGAGCAGCTTCTCGGTCATGGCGGCGACGACGTCGCCGTTCTCGGCGTGGACGAGCGGCAGCGCGCCGAGCTCGGCGCAGCGCTGGAATGAGGCGAACATCTCGTCGTCGTTCACCATCAGCGAGCCCTTGTAGGCCATGAAGTGCTTGAAAGAGGTGATGCCGCGATCGACGACCGTCGCCATCTCCTCCCAGACCTGCTTGTCCCACCAGGTGATCGCCATGTGGAACGAGTAGTCGCACGACGCCTTGGAGGTCTTGTTGCTCCACATCTTCAGCGCGTCGAGCAGCGACTGGTTCGGCGACGGCAGGCAGAAATCGACGACCATGGTGGTGCCGCCGGCGAGCGCCGCGCGCGTGCCGGATTCGAAATCATCGGTCGAGTAGGTGCCCATGAAGGGCATCTCGAGGTGGGTGTGCGGATCGATGCCGCCGGGCATGACGTAGCAGCCGGTGGCGTCCAGAACCTTGTCGCCCTTCAGGTTCTTGCCGATCTCCCTGATGACGCCGCCGTCGATGAGGACATCGGCGGGGTAGCTCAGGTCGGCGGTGACGATGGTGCCGCCCTTGATCACGGTGGTCATTGGACAACCTCCTTGGGCGCCGCGACGGCCCGCGCCGTTTCCGATTCGAGGAGTTCGCAAGTGTCTTCGTTCATGAGCATGCCGCCGCGACCATAGAAGACCGCCTTGTTGGTCGCGCCGAAGAAGTATGTCCCGGTGACCTCGGAACCCTCCCCGGGCAGCGCGACCACTACGATGGTGCGCCCGAGCTGAATGACGGCGCCGATGACATATTCCGCCGTGCGGCCGTCCGCGCCGGACAGCTTCAGCCGCGTCGAGGTATTGTCGAAGGCCACCGCATATCCATGACCATCGCGGCTGGCGCAGTTGGCCTTGGCGGAGATGATGTCGTAGGTGGCCGCGCTCTTGGCCTCGGCCGGACCGCCGAAGAATGACGCGGCGAGCAACCCCAGCGCCGCAGCACCGCGACGCCCCATTCCGCGATCAACGCCCGGCGCCGTCGCCGTCATGGCTTCTCTCCCCTACGCGTCGTCATCGTCATCATCGTCGTCATCGTCACTGCCGCCACGATCGACGATAACCATGCGGGTAATGAACGGGCCGTCGAAGGTGTACACGTGCTCGATCTGGTGGTTCGACAGGACCTTGCCGTCGAGGCTCTTCACCAGCTGGTCGACGCGCACGGTGGCGCCGTCGGCGGTCATGTCGATCTCGAGCGGTTCGACGCGGGAATCGATTTCCTGCCACTGCTTCAGCCAGTAGCCGCGCACCGCGTCGCGCCCGCTGATGCGGCCGCCGGTCATGCCGTTCGGCCAGTCGACGCCGGGCGCGAGATGGGCGAGCGCACCGTCGACGTCGCGGTCGTTGAAGGCGCGATACATATTGACCAGCGCGCGCCGCCGATCGGCGGTGAGCGCGTCTTCGCCGGCGTGCGGCAACAGGCTCATGCGACGATCTCCGCGGTTTCGACCACGGCGTGGAACAGCACGTCGGCGCCGGCAGCCGCCCATTCCTTCGAGATGTTCTCCGCCTCGTTGTGGCTGAGGCCATCGACGCACGGGCACATGATCATGGTCGAGGGCGCAACGCGCGCCGTCCAGCAGGCATCGTGGCCGGCGCCGGAAATGATGTTCATGTGGCTGTAGCCGAGCTTGTCGGCGGCGCTGCGCACGCGCGCCACCAGCGTCGGGTCGAACGTCACCGGGTCGAAGTGGCCGACCGGCTCGATCGAGCAGCCGACGCCGAGCTCGGCGCAGATCTTCGGCGCCTCCGCCTCGATGCGCGCCCGCATGCCGTCGAGCTTCTTCTGGTCGGGCGAGCGGATGTCGACGGTGAACACGACCTTGCCCGGCAGGACGTTCCGCGAATTCGGCGAGAAGAACAGCTGCCCGATGCCGCCGACGGCGCCGGGCTGGTTGTCCATCGCCACCCGCTGCACCATCTCGAGGATGCGCGCCATGGCGAGGCCGGCGTTGATGCGCATCGCCATCGGGGTGGACCCGGTGTGCGCCTCCTTGCCGGTCAGCGTGAACTCCAGCCACCACAGGCCCTGGCCGTGGGTGACGACGCCGATCTGCTTCTTCTCGGCCTCGAGGATCGGCCCCTGCTCGATGTGATACTCGAAGTAGGCGTGCATCTTGCGGGCGCCGACCTTCTCCGGACCGACCCAGCCGATGCGCTTCAGCTCGTCGCCGAAGGTTTTCCCTTCGGGGTCCTTGCGGGCGTAGGCGTATTCCAGCGTATGCATGCCGGCGAAGACGCCGGACGCCAGCATGGCGGGGGCGAAGCGCGCGCCCTCCTCGTTCGTCCAGTTGACGACGACGATCGGCCGGCGCGTCCGGATGCCGAGATCGTTCAGCGTGCGCACCAGCTCGAGCCCCGAAAGCACGCCGAGCACGCCGTCATAGCGGCCGCCGGTCGGCTGCGTGTCGAGATGGCTGCCGACATAGACCGGATCGAGCGCGGGTTCGGCGCCTTCGCGGCGCGCGAACATCGTGCCCATCTGGTCGACGCCCATCGTCAGGCCGGCGTCGTCGCACCATTTCTTGAAAAGCGAGCGGCCCCTGGCGTCGTCGTCGGTCAGCGTCTGCCGGTTGGAGCCGCCGGCAATCCCCGGCCCGATCTCGGCCATGGCGTGAATGGAATCCCAGAGCCGGTCGGGATTGATGCGGAGGTTTTCGCCGGGGGCTGCCATTCGCTTCAATTCATCGTCGGGAAGGTGAACACGGCGCCGGACTTGATGCCTTCCGGCCAGCGCGAGGTGACCGTCTTCAGGCGCGTGTAGAAGTGCACGCCTTCCGGCCCGTAGATCGAATGATCGCCGAACAGCGAGCGCTTCCAGCCGCCGAACGAGTGGTAGGCGACCGGCACCGGGATCGGCACGTTGATGCCGACCATGCCGACCTCGATCTTGTCGGCGAAGGCGCGCGCGGCGTCGCCGTCGCGGGTGAAGATGGCAGTGCCGTTGCCGTATTCGTGGGCATTGATCAGGCCGACCGCCTGATCGTAGCTCTTGGCGCGCACGACGGCGAGCACGGGACCGAAGATTTCTTCCTTGTAGATGCGCATCTCGGGCGTCACGCGATCAAAAAGCGTGCCACCGACGAAGTAGCCGTTCTCGTAGCCTTGCGCCTTGAAGCCACGGCCGTCGACGACGAGCTCGGCGCCTTCCTTCACGCCAACGTCGATGTAGCCCAGCACCTTGGCGAGGTGCTCCTTGGTGACCAGCGGGCCCATCTCGGCGTCCTTGTCGGTCGCCGGGCCGACCTTGAGGGCGCTGACGCGCGGCGCCAGAGTCTCGACCAGCCGGTTCGCCGTGTCCTCGCCCACCGGCACGGCGACCGAGATCGCCATACAGCGCTCGCCGGCCGAGCCGTAACCCGCGCCCATCAGCGCGTCGGCGGCCTTGTCCATGTCGGCATCGGGCATGACGACCATGTGGTTCTTGGCGCCGCCCAGCGCCTGGACGCGCTTACCGTTGTAGGTGCCGGTGCGATAGACGTACTCGGCGATCGGCGTCGAGCCGACGAAGCTCACCGCCTTGATGTCGGGATGCGCCAGGATGGCGTCGACGACTTCCTTGTCGCCGTGGACGACGTTGAGCACGCCATCGGGGAAGCCGGCCTGGCGGAACAGATCGTAGATCACCATGACGGCGCCGGGATCCTTCTCCGACGGCTTCAGGATGAAGGTGTTGCCGCAGGCGATCGCCACCGGATACATCCACAGCGGCACCATCGCCGGGAAATTGAACGGCGTGATGCCGGCCGCGACGCCGAGCGGCTGGCGGTCGGAGTGGGTGTCGATCGCCGGGCCGACGTGACGGCTGAACTCGCCCTTGAGCAGGTGCGGGATGCCGCAGCAGAAATCGACGACCTCGATGCCGCGCTGCACCTCGCCGACGGCGTCGGCGTGGGTCTTGCCGTGCTCGGCGGAGATCGCCTCGGCGATCTTGTCGGTGTTCTCATCGAGCAGGCGCTTGAAGTTGAACATGTAGCGGACGCGCTTCAGCGGCGGCATGTCCGCCCAGGCGGGAAACGCCTTCTTGGCGGCGGCCACCGCGGTATCCAGCTCCGCCTTGCTCGACAGCGGGACCACGGCGACCTGCTCGCCGGTCGCCGGGTTGAACACCGGCGCGGTGCGCTGCGAGGCCGAAACGGCGACCTTGCCGCCGATGGCGTTTTCGATGGTTCTCATTGTCCTCGTGTCTCCGATGGATCGTTTGTTCTCTTTTCTAACAGAAATGGAACGTCCATTCCATCAGGACAATGACTTCAGAATCCCCCGCAGCGTGTCGAAAAGCATGTCGATCTCGGACTTCTGGATGATCAGCGGCGGCGACAGGGCGATGATGTCGCCGGTCGTGCGGATGAGCACCCCCTTCTCGAAGGCCTGGAGGAAGGCGGTGAAGGCGCGCTTGGTCGGCTCGCCGGCGATCGGGTCGAGCTCGATGGCGCCGACCAGCCCGAGGTTGCGGATGTCGATGACGTGCGGCAGCCCCTTCAGGCTGTGGAGCGCGTCTTCCCAGTAGGACGCGAGCTCGGCGCCGCGCGTCAGCAGCCCCTCCTCCTCGTACGTATCGAGGGTGGCAATGCCGGCCGCCGAGGCCACCGGGTTGCCCGAGTAGGTGTAGCCGTGGAACAGCTCGATCACGTGCTCGGGTCCGGTCATGAAGGCGTCGTAGATCGCCTTCTTCACGAACACGGCGCCCATCGGAATGGTGCCGTTGGTGACGCCCTTGGCGGTGACGACGATATCCGGCGTGACGCCGAAATAGTCGAGGCCAAAGGGCGTGCCGAGGCGGCCGAAGCCGGTGATGACCTCGTCGAAGATGAGCAGGATGCCGTGCTTGTCGCAGGTGGCGCGAAGCTTCTCGAGGTAGCCCTTCGGCGGAATGAGCACACCGGTCGAGCCGGCCACCGGCTCGACGATGACGGCGGCGATGGTCGAGGCATCGTGCAGCGTCACCAGCCGTTCGAGGTCGTCGGCGAGTTCGACGCCATGCGGCGGCTGGCCGCGCGAGAAGGCGTTCTTCGCCAGGTCGTGGGTGTGGCGCAGATGATCGACGCCGGTGAGCAGGCCGCCGAACTGCTTGCGGTTGCCCGAGATGCCGCCGACGGAGATGCCGCCGAAGTTGACGCCGTGGTAGCCGCGCTCGCGCCCGAGCAGGCGGGTGCGCGTGCCCTGCCCGATGGCGCGCTGGTAGGCGATGGCGATCTTCAGAGCCGTCTCGACCGACTCCGAACCCGAGTTGGTGAAGAAGACATGGTCGATGCCGGTCGGCATGTAGGTGACGAGACGGGCGGCGAGCTCGAACACCTTGGGGTGGCCCATCTGGAAGGCGGGCGCGTAGTCCAGTTCCTTCACCTGCTTCGCCACCGCCTCGACGATCTTCGGGCGGCCGTGGCCGGCATTGACGCACCACAGGCCGGACGTGCCGTCGAGCACCTTGCGGCCGTCGGCCGCGCGGTAATACATGCCCTCGGCGCTGACCAGCATGCGCGGGGCCTTCTTGAACTGCCGGTTCGCGGTGAACGGCATCCAGAAAGCTTCGAGGTTATTGGTTGTCGCGCGGGTCGTGTCCGCCATCATTCGCCCTCCCAACGCCGCATCACCGGAACGGTCCCGACGGCCTCTCGGCCGATTGCAGGGAGGACCCTTTTCCTCTAGGAGAAGCGACGGGATTTCCTGACCAATTGGTCAAGGGAACGTTAGACAGTTTCCATTTTCGGCTCAAGGGTTTTTGCCCTTGCCTTGACGCCGCGGGAGGCCACGGACGTGACCGACGCCAGCCACGCCGAAGCCGCCCGCGCGGCAAAAACCCGCAAGCGCACCCGCATCCAGGCCGAGAACGAGGAACGCATCCTCGACGCCGGGCTCGAGGTGTTCTCCACCTACGGCTTCCGCGGCGCCACCGTCGACCAGATCGCCGCCGTCGCCGGCATGACCAAGCCCAACCTGCTCTATTATTTCCGCCGCAAGCGCGACATCTACCTCGCGGTGCTCAACCGCACCCACGAGATGTGGCTGCAACCGCTGGAGGCACTGACCGCCGACGGCGACCCGGGGCGCGAGATCGCCGACTACATCGACCGCAAGCTCGACATGGCGCGCGACAACCCGAAGGCGTCGCGGCTGTTCGCCATGGAAATCATCCAGGGCGCGCCGGTGCTGGGCGAGGTCTTGACCGGGCGGCTGAAGACGCTGGTCGACGACAAGGCGGCGATCATCCGCCGCTGGGTGGCGGAGGGCAAGCTCGCGCCGGTCGACCCCTACCATCTCATCTTCATGGTGTGGGCGACGACCCAGCATTACGCCGACTTCGAGGTGCAGATCCGCGCCATCCTCGGCGAGCGCTCGGCGCGGCCGGCACATTTCTCGCTTGCCAAGGCGACGCTGGAGCAGGTGTTCCTGAAAGGCCTCAGCGGCAAATGAGCGGCAGCGACAGGGTCAAGATCGTCTCGGCAGAGGTGCTGTCGGACGACTGGGCGAAGCTCACCAAGTACACGATCGACTACCGCCGCCGCGACGGTCGGAGCGAGCGCCAGATCCGGCAGGTCTACGACCGCGGCGACGGCGCCGCGATCCTGCCCATCGACCCGGAGCGCGGCACCGTGCTCCTCGTCCGCCAGTTCCGCATGCCGGTCGAGGTCAACCGCGAGCGCGGCGGCATGCTCATCGAGGCGTGCGCCGGCAAGCTCGACGCCAATGACCCCGAGACTGCGATCCGCAAAGAGGCCGAGGAGGAACTCGGCTTCCGCCTGAAGGCGGTGCGCAAGGTCTACGAGTGCTACATGAGCCCGGGCAGCGTCAGCGAACGGCTGTCGCTGTTCCTCTCGACCTATTCGCCGGCCGACCGCATCTCGGCGGGCGGCGGCGCGCTCAGCGAAGGCGAAGACATCGAGGTGCTGGAGATGCCGCTTGGCGAAGCCGCGGCGATGGTCGAGCGCGGCGAGATCGCCGATGCCAAGACCATCATCCTCATCCAGCGCGCCATGAGCGAGGCTTACGGCATGAGCGAGGCGATCGCATGAGCGCGATGGATCCGCACGGCGGCGAGCGCGTGCTGTTCGCCGGCGCGCCGCTGAACGAGGCCAAGGCCGCGATGATCATGCTGCATGGCCGCGGCGCCGACGCCGCCGACATCATCGGCCTGTCGTCATCGCTCGAGCGCGACGACGACGTCGCCTATCTCGCGCCGAACGCCGCCGGCAACGCCTGGTATCCGTTTCCGTTCATGACGCCAGCCGCCGGCAACGAGCCGTACCTGTCGTCGGCGCTCAACGTCATCGCCCATCTCATCGGCGAGATCGCGACGGCCGGCGTGGCGGTGGAGAAAACCTTCATCCTCGGCTTCTCGCAGGGCGCTTGTCTCACGCTCGAATTCGCGGCACGCCACCCGCGCCGCTATGGCGGCATCGCCGCGCTTTCCGGCGGGCTGATCGGCGACGTCATCAACGCCGAGGCCTACACCGGCTCGCTCGCCGGCACGCCGGTCTTCCTCGGCTGCAGCGACAGCGATCCGCACATCCCGCTGGCGCGCGTCCAGCAATCGACGACGGTGATGCGGGCGCTCGGCGGCAGCGTCAGCGAGCGCATCTATCCGCGCATGGGCCACACCGTCGTCCGCGACGAGGTGGCCGAGGTGCAGCGGATGGTCGACGCGGTGGTGGGGACGTAGCGCCAACGCCAAACCTGCCCCTTGAGGGGAGGTCGAAATCGCGCGAGCGATTTCGGGAGGGGGTGTCTTGTCCGGCGGCTCCGGTCACCCCTCCCCAAAGCGCCTTCGGCTCTTTGACCCTCCCTCAAGGGGAGGGTTCAAGAAGAGAAGCCTAAATCGGCTTCAGGCCCTTCTCGATTTCCGCGCGGCGATGTTCGAGGAACGGCGGCAGCGACAGCTTCTCGCCGAGGTGCTCGAGCGGCTCGTCGCCGGCAAAGCCCGGACCGTCGGTAGCGATCTCGAACAAAATGCCGTTCGGCTCGCGGAAGTAGAGGCTCTCGAAATAGAAGCGGTCGACCTTGCCGGAGTTGGGCACGCCGAGCGAGCGCAGCCGCTCGATCCACTGCCCATAAGTGGTCTCCGTCGGCGTGCGGAAGGCGACGTGGTGGGCGCCGCCGCGGCCGGCACGGGCGCGCGGAGCATCGGGCTCGACGATGACGTGGAGCTCGGCGGCGGGACCGCCCTCGCCCATCCGGTAGACATGCACGCGCGCGCCGGTGCCGTCGGCAGCGGCGCCGTACTCGCGCTGCTTCGTCATCTCCATGACCCTGGTGAGGACAGCGTCGGTCGGCGCGAGGTCCGGCACCGACAGCGTGATCGGACCAAGCCCGCGGATCTGGTGCTCGGCCGGCACCGGGCTCTTCTCCCACGGGTGCGCCTCGCCGGCGCCGCCGTCGCTGAGCAGCGCCAGGCGCTGGCCTTCCAGGTCCTCGAAGTGAATCGTGGCGCGGCCGTCGCGGGTCTTCACGCCGGTGCTGGTGATGCCGAGATCGGACAGCCGCTTCGCCCACCACTCCAGGCTGGCATCGCTCGCGACGCGAAAGCCGGTGCGCACGATGGCGTTGGTGCCGCGCCGCTCGGCGGCCGCCGGCCAGTCGAAGAAGGTCATGTCGCTGCCCGGCGAGCCGACGCCGTCGGCATAGAACAGATGGTAGGCGGTGACGTCGTCCTGATTCACCGTCTTCTTGACCAGCCGGAGGCCAAGCTTCTGCGTATAGAAGTCGACGTTGCCCCTGGCGTTCGCCGAAATCGCGGTCAGGTGATGAATGCCGGTGAGCTGCATGACGTGCCCCGAATTGTCGTGGAGAATCTGGCCGGCATATAAGCGGCCGGTGTCAGCCCCGCGACAGCGCACGACGCAGGGCTGGATTGC
>JBEHXS010000009.1:0-33161 GCA_048498575.1 Pseudomonadota bacterium | reverse complement strand
AACGAGATCGCGCGGCTGAACCTGTTCTTTGATCGGGATTGAGAAACACAATCCGTGTCGTTACCCGGCGAAGGTCGGGGTCCGGACGTGCTGGTCAAGGGCGCGCTCTTCGAATCTGGACCCCGGCCTTCGCCGGGGTGGCGGCTCAAGGCGGCGTCGAACCTGTCGGACGTTGGCAGTGCCTCGACGGCGCGAACGAATCTTGGGCTTGGCGGCGCGGCGACCCTTTCGGTCGGCACGACGACGGGAACCGTGGCGGCCGGCGACGACAGCCGCATCACCGGGGCGGCGCAGAAGTCGTCCAATCTTTCCGATATCGGCAACGCCGCGACTGCCTTCGGCAACATCAAGCAAGCGGCGACGACCAGCGCCAGCGGCGCCGTGGAGCTGGCAACGGCGGCGGAGGCCGGCACCGGCACGGACACGGCGCGCGCCGTGACGCCGGCCGGACTTTTTCCGGCGCAGGCCGACGTCGCGTCGGGCTCGACCTGCAACATCGGCGCGGCGACCACGTCGCAGGTGAACATCACCGGCACGCCGATTGGTGACTGGAGCGGCTGGATCATTTCGGCCATATTCCTCTCGGAGACCGGCGAACGCATAACCCAGACAATCGTAAGCCGCCGCGCCCCGCCACGTTGAACACCCCCGCCTGTGCGGGACATTCAGCGGGTGTTCAGGTTCTGTCCCGTAGGGGAGGCGGGCAATGTCTCGGATAGCGGCTCATGTTCTGGCACTCGTGCTCACCGTCTGTTGCGCCCTGCCCGCGGCAGCGGCGTGTTACGGGCCGCTGCAGATTCGGCAGATGGTGACGCAGGGGCAGGTGATCCCGCTGTCGAACGTGCTGCCGCAGATCAACGCCGTCGGGCAGCCGATCTCGGTGCCGCGCCTGTGCGACGATGGCGGCAGCCTGGCGTATGAAGTCGATGTCGTGCAGGGCGGGGCAGTTGTGCACCTCAGGGTCGACGCCCACAGCGGCGCCGTGAGCCGGTAGCGGAGCGAGGGGGGCGGCGTGCGCATACTGGTGGTGGAAGACGACGCCGACCTGAACCGGCAGCTTGTCGCCGCGCTGAAGGACGCCGGCTACACGGTGGACAGCGCCAAGGACGGCGAGGAAGGCCACTACCTCGGCGACACTGAACCGTACGATGCGGTGGTGCTCGACATCGGCCTGCCGCTGCTCGACGGGATCAGCGTGCTGGAAAAATGGCGGCGCGATGGGCGCGCCATGCCGGTGCTTCTCCTGACGGCGCGCGACCGCTGGAGCGACAAGGTGCAGGGCATCGACGCCGGCGCCGACGATTATGTCGCCAAGCCTTTCCACATCGAGGAAGTGCTGGCGCGGGTGCGCGCTCTCGTGCGCCGCGCCGCCGGCCATGCCTCGAACGAGATCGAGATCGGGCCGGTGCGCCTCGACAGCCGCGCCGGTCGCGTCACGGTCGACGGCAACCCGGTCAAGCTCACCTCCCACGAATACCGCGTGCTCGAGTACCTGATGCACCACCGCGACCGCGTCGTGTCGCGCACCGAGCTGATCGAGCATCTCTACGACCAGGACTTCGACCGCGACTCCAACACGATCGAGGTCTTCGTCGGTCGCCTGAGGAAGAAGCTCGCGGCCGACGTGATCGAGACCGTGCGCGGCCTCGGCTACCGCCTGGTCGACCCCGGCAATGCGGACTAATTCGCTCGCCTTTCGCCTGATCGTCGCCGCATCGCTGTGGAGCGCGCTGGCGCTCGTTATCGCCGGCTTCATCCTCGTTTCCCTTTACCGCCAGAACGCCGAGAAGGCCTTTGACGACCGCATGGCGGTCTACCTGCGCACGCTCATCGGCGATGTCGCGCGCCAGCCTTCCGACGCGACCCTCGCCAATATCGGCAACCTCGGCGAACCGCGCTTCGAGGCGCTCTATTCCGGCTGGTACTGGCAGGTGCGCCAGCCGAACGGCGGCGCCATCGTCGCCTCTTCCCCCTCCCTGTTCTCCGATACCCTCGACATCGCAAAGGCGACCGGCGTTGCCAGCACCAGCGACGGCATTCGTTCCGGCGCGCTGGTCGGGCCGAATGACCAGCAGCTACGCATCGAGGACCAGACGGTGACATTCGCGCCCGGCCGCATCTTCGAGGTGCTGGTCGCCGGCGACGCGGGCGAATTGCGTCAGCAGATTGCGACCTTCGGCACCAGCGTCGCCACGACGCTCGCGATCTTCGGCATTGGTCTCATCCTCGCCACCACCATCCAGATCCGCTGGGGCCTCCGGCCGCTCGACCGCGTGCGCCGCGGACTGGCGGATCTCCGCTCCGGCAAGCAGCCGCGTTTCGAACAGGACGGCCTGCCGGCGGAAATCGAGCCGCTGGTCAACGAGCTGAACGCGCTATTGCAATCCAATCAGGAAATCATCGACCGGGCGCGCACGCAGGTCGGCAACCTGGCGCATGCGCTGAAGACGCCGCTCAGCGTCATCGTCAACGAGGCACGCGCCAGCCGCGAGCCGATTGGTGCCAAGGTCGCCGAGCAGGCGGAGATCATGCGCCAGCAGGTCAACCACCACCTCGACCGCGCCCGCATTGCCGCGCAAGTAAATGTGATCGGCGCCGTCACCGACGTCGGACCGGCGGTGGCCCGCCTGGCGCGGGTGATGAACCGCATCCACAGTGAGCGCGGGGTTGCCGTGACGGCGATCGGCGGGGAGGGCGCCCGCTTCCGCGGCGAGCAGCAGGACTTCGAGGAGATCATCGGCAACCTCGTCGACAACGCCTGCAAATGGGCGCGGCGCCGCGTCAGCATCACCACCGAATACGCCGCGCCGAAGGATGAGGGCCGCGGCCGCCTGTCGCTCGTCATCGACGACGACGGGCCGGGCCTGACCGCCGAGGAGATGGCCGAAGTCACCGGGCGGGGCAAACGCCTGGACGAAACCAAGCCGGGTTCCGGCCTCGGCCTTTCCATTGTCAGCGATCTGGTTTCGCTCTACCGCGGCAAATTCGAACTCGGCCGCTCGCCGCTCGGCGGGCTCCGGGCCGCCGTGGACCTGCCGGCGGCATGAGGATTACCCGAATTTCGCCACGCTCCCGTGGGAGCGGCGTCCGCGCTATAACGTTGGGCGGGGCGGCTTTGCGACACTATGTCTACCGCGCTCGCCGCTAGCGCGGATATGAGAAGCGCCGGACCAGCCTGATGATGCTTTGGATCGCCATGGCGGTACTTGCCGCCGCGGCCTGTGCGCCGCTGCTTTTAGCGCTCGGACGTGCGCGGCCGGCGGTCGGCGGCGCGCGCCAGGCGGTGGCGATCTATCGCGACCAGCTCGACGAGGTCGAGCGGGACAAGGCGCGCGGTCTGATTGGCGATGAGGACGCCGAGGCCGCGCGGAACGAAATCGCCAGGCGCCTGCTGCACGCCGGTGACGGTGCGGCAACCGGCGCCGCCGTGGGCGAGCGCCCGCGTTCGCTGGCTGCCGTCGCGGTCGTGGCGATGCCAGTGCTGGGGCTGCTCGTTTATCTCTTCGTCGGATCGCCGCACCTGCCGGACGAGCCGCTGGCCTCGCGCCCCGATGCCCTGGAGCTGTCGCAGATCCGCGATCTCGTCGCGACCGTCGAGCAGCATCTCGCGACCGCGCCCGATGACGCCAAAGGCTGGGCCGTAGTGGCGCCCGTTTATATGCGCCTCGGGCGGAACGACGACGCGGTCCACGCCTACCAGCGTCTCGTCGATCTTCTCGGGCCGAACGAAGCCCGCGAATCCGATCTCGGCGAGGCCATGGTGCAGGCGGCGAGCGGCGTCGTCACGCCGGACGCCGTGGCGACCTTCACGACCGCTCACAATCTCGACGCGACGCAGCCGCGGCCGCGGTTCTATCTCGCGCTGGCGCTGGGCCAGGCCGGCAAGACGGACGACGCCAAGGCGGCGTGGCAGTCTCTGATCGCCGATGCGCCTAAGGATGCGGCGTGGCTGCCGGCCGCCCAGGAGCAACTCGCGGCACTCGACAAGCCAGCGAGCGGGCCCAACACAGACCAGATTGCAGCGGCGCAGAACATGGCACCGGCCGACCAGCAGCAGATGATCGACACGATGGTGGCGGGGCTGGCCGAGAAGCTGAAGGCGGCGCCCGAGGATCCCGATGGCTGGATGCGGCTGATCCGTTCCTACGTCGTGCTCGGACGCACGGCCGATGCCACCAACGCGCTGGCATCGGCGCGCGCGGCGCTTGGCGCCGATCCCGCCAAGCTGCAGCCGGTCGAGGACATGGCGAAGCAGCTTGGCATCGCCGAGGTGACGCAATGAAGCGGCGCGGGCGGAAGCAGCGGCGGTTGCTGCTCATCGGCATTGCCGGCCTCGTGCTGGTCGTCGCGGCGGGGCTCGTGCTCTACGCGCTCTCCAGCCGCATCGCCTTCTTCGATTCGCCGAGCGATGTCGTTGCTGACCGCCTGGCGCCCGGAACGCACATCAGGCTGGGCGGCTTGGTCGCCGAGGGCTCGCTGGTCAAGCAGCCGGACGGCCATGTGCGCTTCGACGTGACCGACGGACGGACGACGGTGGCGGTGTTGTACCAGGGCATCCTGCCCGACCTGTTCCGCGAGGGGCAGGGCGTCGTGGCCGAAGGCACTATCGGCGGCGACATGTCGCTGGCCGCCGACACGATCCTCGCCAAGCACGACGAACGCTACATGCCGAAGGAAGTCGTCGACGCGCTGAAGAAGGCGGGACGCTGGCAGGAGGGCGAGAACGCGCCCTCCGGCGACGCGGCGACGGGACCGCCGATGGCGCTTACGCCGGCGACGGCGACGCAATGAGACGAGGGCGCAGCGGACGATGATTTCCGAGCTCGGCCACTTCGCACTGGTCCTCGCCTTTGGGCTGGCGCTGCTGCAGGGCATCGTGCCACTGATCGGCGCGCTGCGGGATGACGCGCGGCTGCAGGCGGTCGCGGCGCCGGCGGCGCTGACGCAGTTTCTGCTCATTGGCCTGTCGTTCGCAGCGCTGGCGCACGCCTACATCGTCTCGGATTTCTCCGTGCTGAACGTCGCCGAGAATTCCAACTCGGCGCTGCCGCTGCTCTACAAGCTGACCGGCGTGTGGTCGAACCACGAAGGTTCGATGCTGCTCTGGGTGCTGATCCTGGCGCTGTTCGGCGCGCTGGTCGCGGCGTTCGGCAACAACCTGCCGGACAAGCTGAAGGCGCTGGTGCTATCGGTGCAGGCGTGGATCGCCGCGGCGTTCCTGCTTTTCATCCTCGCCACCTCCAATCCGTTTCTGAGGCTCGATAACCCGCCGCTCGAAGGCCAGAGCCTGAACCCGGTGCTCGAGGACATCGGGCTCGCGATCCATCCGCCGCTGCTCTACCTGGGCTACGTCGGCTGCTCGATCTCGTTCGCCTTTGCCATCGCCGCGCTGATCGAGGGGCGCATCGACGCCGCGTGGGCGCGCTGGGCGCGGCCGTGGACGCTGGCGGCGTGGATGTTTCTCACGGTCGGCATCGCGATGGGCTCGTACTGGGCCTACTACACGCTGGGCTGGGGCGGCTTCTGGTTCTGGGACCCGGTTGAGAACGCCTCGCTGATGCCGTGGCTGGCGGCGACCGCGCTGTTGCACTCGGCGCTGGTCATGGAGAAGCGCGACGCCCTCAAGATCTGGACGATCCTGCTCGCCATCCTCGCCTTCAGCCTGAGCCTCGTCGGCACATTCCTCGTGCGCTCCGGCGTTCTGACCTCGGTGCACTCCTTCGCCTCCGACCCGACGCGTGGCGTCTTCATCCTGGTCATTCTCTGCGTCTTCATCGGTGGCGCCTTCACGCTGTTCGCGTGGCGCGCGGGCACGCTGGCGCCGGGCGGGCTATTTCAGCCGATCAGCCGGGAGGGGGCGCTCGTCCTCAACAACATCCTGCTCTCCGCCGCTGCGGCGACGGTGATCGTCGGCACGCTCTATCCGCTGGCGCTGGAGACGCTGACCGGCATCAAGATTTCGGTCGGCGCGCCGTTCTTCAACCTGACCTTCGTGCCGCTCGTCGTGCCGCTTCTCATCATCGTGCCGTTCGGGCCGATGCTGGCGTGGAAGCGCGGCGACCTCTACGCCGCCGGGCAGCGGCTGATGCTCGCCTTCGGCGTCACGCTGTTCGTCACGATCGTCGCGGCCGACATCGCCGGCGTGCCGTCCGTGTTCGCGATCTTCGGCGTGTGGGTGGCGCTGTGGCTGGTCGGCGGCGCGCTATCGGAGATCGCATTCCGCATCAAGCTCGGCACCGCGCCACTCGCCGAGAGCTGGCGGCGCGCGGTCGGCCTGCCGCGCTCCGCGTACGGTACGGCGCTCGCGCACGCCGGCGTCGGCCTGACGGTGCTCGGCATCATCGCGACGACGACATGGGGCACGGAAAGCATCCGCGCCATGAAGCCGGGCGATACCGAGACGTTGTCGGGCTACGACCTCACGCTGGTCGGCTTCACCGAGCACCACGGTGCCGAATACAACGAGACCGGCGTGAAGTTCGACGTGCGGCACGGCGGCGCGCTGGTCGGCACGATGGAGCCGTCGAAGCGCACCTACGTCGACCTGCAGACCTCGACCAGCCAGGCGGCGCTGAAGACGATCTGGCTGTCGCAACTTTACATCTCGATCGGCGATATCGCGGCCGACGGGACGACGACCGTGCGCTCGTACTGGAAGCCGCTGGTGACGCTGACCTGGCTCGGCGCGATCGTGATGGCGCTGGGCGGCCTCTTGTCGCTGAGCGACCGGCGGCTGAGGGTCGGCGTACCCAAGGCCTCCCGCCGCCGGCAGGGAGCGGCCGGAGTGCCGGCCGAATGATCGTGCGGCGTGTCCTCCTCGCGTTTGTGCTGGGGCTCGCGCTTGCCGGGGCAGCGCACGCCGTGGAGCCCGGCGAGGTTCTCAAGGACCCGGCGCTGGAGGCGCGGGCCCGTGCGCTCTCGGCGGAACTGCGCTGCATGGTCTGCCAGAACCAGTCGATCGACGATTCGGAGGCGCCGCTCGCCGCCGATATCCGCGTGCTGCTCCGCCAGCGGCTGGTTGCCGGCGATACCGACCAGCAGGTGACCGACTACCTGGTCGATCGCTACGGCGAATTCATCCTGCTGAAGCCGCCGTTCAACTGGCACACCCTGATTCTCTGGGCGGTGCCGCCGCTGGTGCTGATCGCCGGCGGACTGGCGGCGTTCGTGGGCTACCGGCGCCGCCGGCCGGCCGAGCCGAAGCCGCTCGACGAGAGCGAGCGCGAAGCCTTGCAGCGCCTGCTTTCCCAAGGGCCGTAAGGCCTCGCCCAACATTACGGATTCTTAATTGGCCTGACAGTGGCTAGTAAGGTCCACTTCCCCATATTCCTTGCTCAACGGACGGCGTTCACGAACAGCGCCCGATCCGAAGAATTCAAGAGGCCTACGGAGACTCTTCCATGATCGACCAGAACAACAAGCAGAACGCTCCGGGCAAGCGCAGTATCCGCTCGCTGGCGCTCGCCGGCACAGCCGTGGCGCTGGTGCTCGGCGGTGCGGTATTCGGTGGTTCGCTACAGCTCATGCGTTCGAACCCGGCTTACGCCGACGCGGTACAGGTTCAGAACGGCATTACCGCTCCCGATTTCTCCAACCTCGTCGACCAGGTCAGCCCGGCCGTCGTCAGCGTCCGCGTGACCGCGCTTGCCGACGCCAGCGCGACCGACGATGGCAGCGGCAACGGCGATGACAACACGCCGTTCTTCAACTTCAGCCCGAACTCGCCGGAAGACCGTTACTTCCGCCAGTTCCGCCAGTTGCTGCCGAAGCAGCAGCAGCAGCCGCGGCCGCAGGCCGAGACGGCGCTGGGCTCGGGCTTCCTGATCTCCGAAGACGGCTACATCGTCACCAATAACCACGTCATCGACCACGAGCAGTCGGTCACCGTCATCCTGAACGACGGCACCGAGCTCAAGGCCAAGGTCGTCGGCGCCGACGCCAAGACGGACATCGCCCTGCTCAAGGTCGACGCGCCCGATCGCAAGTTCACCTACGTCAAGTTTGCCGACGCCGAGCCGAAGGTCGGTGAGTGGGTGGTGGCCATGGGCAACCCCTACGGCCTCGAAGGTTCGGTGACCGCCGGTATCGTGTCCGGCCTGCATCGCCAGCTTGGTGGCCCGTACGACAACCTGCTGCAGATCGACGCCGCGGTGAACCACGGCAACTCCGGCGGCCCGGCGTTCAACGAGAACGGCGAAGTCATCGGCATCAATACGTCGATCTTTTCGCCGTCCGGCGGCAACATCGGCATCGCCTTCGCCATTCCGGCGTCCACCGCCAAGACGATCGTCAACCAGCTCGAGACCAAGGGCTCGGTGGTGCGCGGCTGGATCGGCGTGCAGGTCCAGGGCCTGTCGCAGGATCTCGCCGACAGCATGAAGCTGAAGGACGACCAGGGTGCCCTCGTCAACGACGTGACGTCCGGCAGCCCGGCCGACAAGGCGGGCCTCAAGGTTGGCGACACGATCCTCTCGGTCGACGGCCAGCCGATCAAGGACTCGCGCGATCTCGCGCTGACGATCTCCGGCATGGAGCCGGGCAAGTCGGTGAAGGTCACCTACTGGCGCGATGGCGCATCCCATGACGTCGACCTGTCGCTCGGTACCTTCCCGTCGGACGACCAGCTCGCCGCCAATGCACCTTCCAAGTCGCAGAGCGCCAAGCCGAGTGACTCGGTGCTCAAGGATTTCGGCCTGACGCTCGCTCCGAGCGACGACAACAGCGGCGTCGTGGTGAGCGACGTCGACCCCAACGGTTTGGCGGCTCAGGCGGGCCTCCAGCCGGGTGACGTGATCCTGGGCGTCGGCAGCAGCGACGTGGCCAAGCCGGCCGATGTCGAAACGCAGATTGCGGCCGCCAAGGCCGACGGACTGAAGGCAGTTCGCCTGCGCGTCCAGTCCGGTGACGAGACGGAGTTCGTGGCGCTGGCTTTCAACGCCTCCTAGGACCCCCTGCGAGAGGCGAAGGACTCGATCGTCGCCCCGAGGCTTTCGCTGACGCGGACGGCAGGCCGGCTAACCCCGGCCTGCCGTTCTTTTATCTGGAGGGCCGAGCAACCATGCCGGCCCAAGTGTATGGTGCCGCTATGCGGATTCTTCTGATCGAGGATGACAAGGAAGCCGCCGCCTACCTCTCCAAGGCGCTGCGCGAGGCCGGCCATGTGCCTGACCACGCCCCCGACGGAGAGATCGGCGCTGCCATGGCGGCCGACGGCGGTTACGATGTCCTTGTCGTCGACCGGATGCTCCCCAAGCGCGACGGCCTCGCCGTAATCGAGGAGCTGCGCCAGCGGGGCGATCACACGCCGGCGCTCGTGCTTTCCGCCCTCGGGCAGGTCGACGACCGGGTCGCCGGGCTGCATGCCGGCGGCGACGACTACCTGCCGAAGCCGTATGCCTTTTCCGAGCTACTCGCGCGTGTCGAGGCGCTTGCCCGCCGCCGCCGGCCGGACGCCGCCGAGACGGTGTTTCGCGTCGGCGATCTCGAGCTCGACCGGCTGAGCCATACGGTGTCGCGCGCTGGCCAGCCGATCCCGCTGCAGCCGCGCGAGTTCCGCCTGCTCGAATTCCTGATGAAGAACGCGGGACAGGTGGTGACCCGCACCATGCTGCTCGAAAACGTCTGGGACTATCACTTCGATCCGCAGACCAACGTCATCGACGTGCACATCTCGCGTCTGCGCTCCAAGATCGACAAGGGCTTTCGCGAGCCCCGCCTGCACACCGTGCGCGGCGCCGGGTACATGATCCGGTGACCAGCGCGCTTGGCAAGGTCGTTCGCACGACGGCCTTCAAGCTGTCGGCGATCTACATTGCGGTGTTCTCGGTCTTCTCCGTCTTCTTCATCGTCTACATCGCGTACTCGACCAACGTCCTGCTGAACGAGCAGGTGCGCGAGACGATCGGCACCGAGCTGGTCGGCCTCAGCGACCAGTACCGGGTCGGCGGCCTCTCCGCGCTTATCGACGTCATCGATCAGCGCGCCCACCAGCCGGGCGCCAGCCTCTACCTGATGACCGATGCCGACGGCCATATCCTTGCCGGCAACGTCAGCCACGTCACCGGCGACATCGCTGCACGCTCGGGCATTGAGCCGATCACCGTGATCTATCATCGCTCCGAGACCGACGCGATGGATCGCACGGCACTGGTGCAGGTAATCAGCCTGCCCGGCGATTTCCTGCTGCTCGTCGGCCGCGACATCGGCGAGCGCGAGCAATTCCGCAGCATCATCACCAGCGCGCTCGCCTGGGCGCTGGTGCTGATGATCGGACTGGCGCTGCTCAGCTACCTCTTCGTCAGCCGGCGCGTGCTGAAACGCATCGACAGCCTCTCGGCCGGCGCGCGTCGCATCATGCTGGGCGATCTCGCCGGCCGGCTCGACGTGACCGGTTCCGGCGACGAGTTCGACCGGCTGGCCGAGAGCCTGAACGCCATGCTCGACCGCATCGAGCACCTGCTCTACGGCGTGAAGGACGTCTCCGACAACATCGCCCACGACCTGAAGACGCCGCTGACGCGGCTGCGCAACCGCGTCGAGGCGGCGCTCTCCGGGCCGCCCGATGCGGCGCGCTACCGCGCCACGCTGGAGGCGACCATCGAGGAATCGGATGACCTGATCGGGACGTTCAACGCGTTGCTCAGCATCGCGCGAGTCGAGGCCGGTTCGACCGACGGCGGCATGACCGAGGTCGACGCCAGCGCGATCGTCCACGACGTTGCCGAGCTCTACGAGCCGGTCGCCGACGAGACCGGCGTCGAGCTCACGGTCGAGACGCCGGAGGCGATCACCCTCAAGGCGAGCCGCGAGCTGCTCGGTCAGGCGGTCGCCAACCTCATCGACAACGCCCTGAAACACGGCCGGCCGGACAGCGGCCCGGCGCGCATCATGGTGAGCAGCGGCAAGGAGGGCGACACCCTCATTGTGCGCGTCGCCGATAACGGTCACGGCATCCCCGAGGCCGACCGCGCGCGCGCGCTCCAGCGCTTCGTGCGGCTGGAAAAGAGCCGCTCGCAGCCGGGGAGCGGCCTTGGCCTCAGCCTGGCGGCGGCTGTTGCCCGCCTGCACAACGGCACCATCGAATTGGGTGACGCCAATCCCGGGCTCGTCGTGACCCTGCGCTTGCCGATACACTGGGCGGATGGCGCGAAGTCCCCATAGGTCCCCAAGGCCTCTCTCGCTCGGCGATAGCCTGAAGCCGCGAATCGCGGCTGCTCCCGCAGCGCGGGCAAAGGCGCGCACGGCCGAGCTCGCGAAGGCCGATACCGCCGGCAGGATGAAACCGTGGCTGGCGAAGGCGGAGGTCGCGCGCTTTCTCGGCTCGGTGATGGAATACGCGCCGTTCCTGCGCGACCTAATGCTGGACGATCCCGGACGGCTGGCCTCGCTGCTCGCGGCCGAGCCGGAGACGCGCGCCGAGGCGATTGCCGCGGAGACGGCAGGGGCGTGGCGCGGCGCTACCGACGCCGGGCTGATGACACAGCTCCGTCGCGGCCGCGGCGAGATGGCGCTCCTCACCGCCCTCGCTGATCTCGGCGGCGTCTGGGACGTCGACCGCGTGACCCGCTCGCTGTCGGCGTTTGCGGACGCGGCGGTTGGTGCCGCTGTGCGCTTTCTGCTGACGCAGGCTGCCGCTGCCGGCGAGATCTTCGTCAACGACGCCGACGCGCCGGACGATGGCTGCGGCTGGATCGTCCTCGGCATGGGCAAGTTCGGCGCCTGCGAGCTGAACTATTCGAGCGACATCGACCTGATCGTTCTGTTCGATCCGGAACGGGCGAGCGTAGCCGCCACGCGCGACCCCAGCACCGTGTTCGTCAAGCTGACCAAGCGGCTGGTGGCGCTACTCCACGAGCGCACCGCGGACGGCTACGTTTTCCGCGTCGATCTCAGGCTGCGGCCCGATCCCGGCTCGACCAACATCGCGATCTCGACCGAGGCGGCGCTGCTCTACTACGAGAGCCTCGGGCAGAACTGGGAGCGGGCGGCGCTGATCAAGGCGCGCGCCGTGGCCGGCGACCGCCGCGCCGGCGACATCTTCCTCGGCGAGCTGACGCCGTACATCTGGCGGAAGTATCTCGACTACGCCGCCATTGCCGACATCCATTCGATCAAACGCCAGATCCAGGACCACCGCGGCCATGGCGAGCTCGCCGTCGCCGGCCACAACATCAAGCTCGGCAGCGGGGGCATCCGCGAGATCGAGTTTTTCGTTCAGACCCAGCAGCTCATCGCCGGCGGCCGCGATCCATCGCTGCGCGTGCGCGGCACAATCGAGACGCTGGCCGCGCTGGCGAAAGCGGGCTGGATCGACGCGGCGGCGCGCGACGAGCTCGGCCGCGCTTACCGCTTCCTCCGTGAGGTGGAGCATTGCGTGCAGATGGTCGCCGACGAGCAGACCCACACGCTGCCGACGGAGCCCGCCGCGCTAGACACGATCGCGCGCATGGGGGGATTCGCGACGACCGCCGCCTTCAGCGCCGCCCTGCTTGAGACGCTGACGACGGTGCGCGACCGCTACGCGCGGCTGTTCGAGACGGCGCCGTCACTGGCATCGGCCGCCGGTGGCAGCCTTGTCTTTACCGGCGAGGAGGACGACCCGGGCACGATCGCGACGCTCCGCGCGCTGGGCTACAAGCGGCCGGAAGACGTCACGCGCGCCGTCCGCGCCTGGCACCATGGCCGCTACCCGGCAACGCGCTCGGCGAGCGCCCGGGAGCGGCTGACCGAATTCGTGCCGCTGCTGCTGGAGACGCTGGCGGCGCACGGCGATGGCGACGTGGCGTTCGGTGCCTTCGACCGGCTGCTCGCGCGCATGCCGGCCGGGGTGCAACTGTTCGCGCTGCTGCAATCGAACCGGCAGCTGCTTGGGCTCCTGGCGATGGTGCTGGGCACCGCGCCGCGACTGGCCGAGACGATTGTGCAGCGGGCTCATGTGCTGGACGCGCTCCTCGACCCGGCCTTCTTCGGCAGCCTGCCGGGCAAGGAGACGCTGGCGGCGCGGCTGGCCAGGACCCTGGATGAGGCGCGCTCGTTCGAGGATTTGCTCGACCGGGCGCGCATCTTTGGACAGGAGCAGGCGTTCCTGATCGGCGTACGCGTGCTGGCCGCGACGGTCGGCGTACGCAGTGCCGGCCACGCCTTCAGCGACCTCGCCGACGTGCTGCTGGCGGCGCTGCTGGAGGCGGTGCGTGCGGAGTTCGCGTCGGCACACGGACACATGAAGCGCGGCGAGGTGGCGCTGGTCGCCCTGGGAAGGCTCGGCGCGCGGGAGATGACGGCAGCCTCCGATCTCGACCTGCTGCTGCTCTACGATTTTGACGAGAAGGCATCGGCGTCGGACGGCAAGCGGCCATTGTCCGGGGCACAGTATTTCGCCCGCCTGACCCAGCGGCTGGTCGCGGCCGTCTCGGCGCCGACCGGCGAGGGAAAGCTCTACGCCGTCGATCTCAGGCTGAGGCCGTCCGGCAACTCAGGGCCGGTCGCCACTCACATCGACGGCTTCGCGCAGTACCAGGCGAGGGAAGCCTGGACGTGGGAGCACATGGCGCTGACGCGCGCGCGGGTCGTTGCCGGTGACGCGGCGCTGGCAAAGCGCGCGACCAAGGTCATCGCCGACATCGTCACGGCCAAGCGCGACGCAAAGAAGACGACCGCCGATGTGCTCGAGATGCGCGGCATGGTCGAGGACGCCAAGGGCGGCGCCGGGGTGTGGGACCTGAAGCAGGCGGTCGGCGGGCTGGTCGACATCGAATTCGCCTGCCAGGCGTTGCAGCTCGTGCACGCGGCGGCGCACCCGGAAATCGTCACCACCGAGACCGAGGTGTCGCTCGAAGCGGCGGCCAAGGCCGGCCTGCTGCCGGCGCGCGAGGCTGACGTGCTGCTCCCGGCGCTCCGGCTCTACCACGCGCTGTTCCAGATCCTGAGGCTCTGCGTTGACGGAATCTTCCAGCCCGAGCACGCGCCGCAGGAACTGCTGACGCGGCTTGACACGGCCGCCGACCTGCCGGACTTCGCGACGCTGGATGCCCATCTGCGGGAAACGGAACGCGCGGTGCGCGCAAGTTTCGAGCGGCTGATCGGCAAGGTGGGCGGCGACACGCCGGCGAAGCGCTAGGCGGCCGACCGCTGGTGTTGCGGCGAGGCGCCGCCGGACGGCAGGCGGACGGCGACGATCGTCCCCTTGCCCTCGCGCGAGCGGATGCGCATGGCGCCGCCGTGGAGGCCGGCCTGCGATGACGCGATGGCGAGGCCGAGGCCGGAGCCGCGGTGGTTCTTGGTGAACTGGTTGGACACCTGCTCGAACGGCCGGCCGAGCTTGGTCAGCGCATCGCGCGGGATGCCGATGCCGGTATCGGCCACCGTGAAGAAGACGGCATCGCCGACGCTGCGCGCGCGCACGCGGATGCGCCCGCCCGACGGCGTGAACTTCACCGCATTGGACAACAGGTTGAGCATGATCTGCGTCAGCGCGCGCCGGTCGCCGCGCGTGGCAAGGCCAGGCGCGATCTCGGGCATCACCTCGATCTGCTGCGCGGCGGCCATGGTGGAGACGACCCGGATCGCGTCTTCGGCAAGGTCGTCGAAGGCGACGTCCTCGGGATGGAGCAGCATGCGGCCGGCCTCGATGCGCGACATGTCGAGGACATCGTTGATGACGCCGAGGAGGTAGGTGCCGCTCTGGTGGATGTCCTGGCAGTACTCGGCATACTTGGCCGAGCCGAGCGGGCCGAAGAGGCCGGACTCCATGATCTCCGAAAATCCGATGATGGCGTTGAGCGGCGTCCTGAGCTCGTGGGAGATGTTGGCGAGGAACTCCGACTTGGCGCGGTTGGCCGCCTCGGCGCGGTCCTTCTCCTCGGCGTATTTTTCCGCAAGCTCGACCATCTGCTGCGCCTGCTGCTCGAGCTTCTGCCGCGACTGGCGAAGGTCGGCGATGGTCGCCATCAGGCGGCGCTCGCCCTCGATCAACCGGCCCTCGTGGCGCTTGAGCTGCGTGATGTCGGTGCCGACCGAGACGAAGCCGCCGTCCTTGGTGCGCCGCTCGTTGATCTGCAGCCAGCGGCCGTCTTCCAGTTGCAACTCGAAGGAGCGCGAGCCGTCTTCCGGCTTGTCGCCGGCGACGACCTGCGAGCGCACCAGCGGCTTGCGGCCGGCGGCGATCACATCGGCGTAGGCCGCGCCGGCCTGAAGGACGGAATCGGGAATGCCGTGCAGCTGCTGGTATTTGGAGTTGCACATCACCAGCCGGTTGTCGGCATCCCACAGCACGAAGGCTTCCGACACGGTCTCGATCGCGTCGCGGAGCCGGATATCGGCGGTCTTCGAGCGCTCGACCAGCCGCATCTGCTCGGTGACGTCGACCGCGATCCCGATGAGGTGCGGCTCGGCGCCGGCGGTGCCGGTGAGCTCGGCGCGGGCGCGAAGCCAGATCCAGCGGCCGTCCGCATGGCGCATGCGGAACATGCGGTCGATGGTCGTCTCGCCGCTGGTGTAGATACCTTCGACCAGCTTCATCAGGTCGGCGTCGTCCGGATGGATGAGGGCGCTGACTTCGCCGTAGGCGAGGAGCGCGTCGCGCGGCGCCAGCCCTATCAGTTCGAACATCGAGCCCGACCAGAACATGCGGCCGTGGGCGAGGTCCCAGTCCCACAGGCCGCAGCGGCCGCGGGTCAGCGCCGTCTCGAAGTGGGCCTGCGTCTCGGCATAGATGCGGTCGGCCTCGCCGGCGCGGCTCACCTGCGCATAGTAGCCGTAGAGGATGATGAGCAGGATGGCGCTGGTGCCGACGAAGATGGTGACGTTGAGCGATACGTCCGATCGCCAGCCGGCGAAGACATAGGCTGACGGCTGCACGACCGCGACGAAGCCTAGCGGATCGGGAAGCTCGTGGGCGGTCGCGAAAGCCTCGACGCCGTCGGGCAGCGTGATGGCGAGTACGCCGGCGCGCGCCCCGAAGGTCGTGAGCGGCTGCGCATCGCCGAGCACGTCGGAGAGCCGCAGGCCCGGCCGGTGGGTCACCCCAGGAGCCGAGGCGATGATCCTGCCGGTGCCGTCGGCGAGATAGATCTCGCGGCCGCCGTCCGTCGCACCGGCGGGAAGGGCGTCGGCGAAGCGGTTCAGGATTTCGTTCGCAGGCAGCGGGCTGGTCGCCGACTCGCCCGAGAAGGTCGCGGCGACGACATCGCCGAGCATGGCGATCGTGCTCCGCGCAGCCTGGTCGTTGTCGTTGTGCTCGACGTAGAGCTCGAGGATGCGCGCCAGGCCGACGATCAGCAGAAAGACGAAGATGAGGATCGGAACGAGACGGCGGAGCAGCGGCTCGGCGGCGAGCAGTTTGCGGTATGCCGGATGGGCGAGCAGCTTGGCGTGGCCGGGAATGACTATCCGGCGTCCAAAGCCACCCTCCGAAAAAGGCAAACGCCTAGCCATTGACGGACCAGCCGCCGCGGCTCGCGCCATGCGAGACCCCATTTTTCCGCTAGATGATTTTCGGGATGCGCCACGTCCGAATCACCGCATTTGAATCGACGCGAATCGCCTTGTCCAGCCGTAAATGAATTATTTACGGCGCCGCCGATCAGGCCAGGGTGCGTGTCACGATGTCGAGCGTATCCGGAGACAAATCAGATACTTGCGCGACGCGGCGCAAGGCGCGCTCGGCGGCGGCGCGGCGTTTCGACTCAAGCGCGCGCCACGAGCGGAAGTTGACCAGGAGCCGCGCCGCCGTCTGCGGATTGCGTTTGTCGAGGTCGATGACGAAGTCGGCGACGAAATCGAACCCGGCGCCATCGGCCCGGTTGAACTGGGTCTGGTTGCCGCCGGCGAAGGTTCCGACGAGCGCCCGGATGCGGTTCGGGTTCGATAGCGAGAACGAGGCATGCTTGAGCAGCGCGCGCACGCGATCGAGCGTCTCCGGCGCCGGCGCGACCGCCTCGAACGTCAGCCACTTGTCGAGGACTAGCGCATCGTCGCGGAAGCGTGCGTGGAAATCGTCGAGCAGGGCAAGGCGCTCGGGCCGCGCCGCGGCGACTAGCGAGCCGAGGGCCGCCGAGCGATCGGTCATGTTGTCGGCGGCGTGGTAGCGCGCGACCAGTGCCGCGATCGCATCCGGCTCGTTGTTGCCGGCGGCGAGATCGAGCGCTGCGTTGGCAAGGGCGCGGCGGCCGGCCGAGGCCGCATCCGGCGTGAACGCGCCGCCGGAACGCATGCGTGCTGCAACGGCGGTGAGGCGCCCTCCGATCCGGTCGGCGATGGCGGCGCGGATGGCGTTGCGGGCAGTGGCGATCGCGTCCGGATCAATGTCGCGGCCGATTTCGCGGGCGACATCGGCCTCGTTCGGCAATTGCAGGACCTGCGCGCGGAACGCGGGCTCCAGTCCATCGTCGTCGGCGACTGCGCCGAGCGCGTCGATGAAATCCGCGTCGGCCACGACCGGCGAACCGGCACGGACCGCGGCGGTGCCGGCGATCAGCGCCCGCATCGCAAGCGTCTGGGCCGCCTGCCATCGGTTGAAGGAGTCGGCGTCGGTGCGAACGAGGAAGAGGAGGTCGGCCGGCGGTGTTTCGATATCGAGACGCACCGGTGCCGAAAACCCGCGGAACAGCGAGGGCACCGGGCGGGTCGAGACGCCGTGGAAGACGAGGGTCTGCTCGGCCGACGTGAGATGGATCACGTCGCCGGTGACGTTGCCGCCCTCGACCCGATCGTAGGCGAGGTCGCCGCCGTTCTGCCCGACGAGGCCGAAGCGCACCGGAATGTGCATCGGCTGCTTCACCGGCTGGCCGGGGGTCGGCGGCGTCGCCTGCGCCAACGCCAGTGTGTAGGTCTTCGCCTTGGCATCGTAAACGCCGGCGGCGCTGACACGCGGCGTGCCGGCCTGGCGGTACCAGAGCTTGAACTGGCTGAGATCGGCGCCGGTGGCGTCGGCAAACCCGACGAGGAAATCTTCGATGGTGACGGCCTGTCCGTCGTGGCGCTGGAAGTAGAGGTCCATGCCGGCGCGGAAGCCAGCGTCGCCCAGCACCGTCTTCAGCATGCGCACGACCTCGGCGCCCTTCTCGTAGACGGTCGGCGTGTAGAAGTTGTTGATCTCGTGATAGGTCTCGGGCCGCACCGGATGGGCGAGCGGACCGGCGTCCTCCGGGAACTGGCGCGCCTGCAGCGTCCGTACGTCGGCGATGCGCTTCACCGGACGCGAGCGCACGTCGGCCGAGAATTCCTGATCGCGATAGACCGTCAGCCCTTCCTTCAGGCAGAGCTGGAACCAGTCGCGGCAGGTGATGCGGTCGCCCGTCCAGTTGTGGAAGTATTCGTGGGCGATGACGCCTTCGATGAGGCCGAAATCGACGTCGGTCGCGGTTTCGGGGTTGGCCAGCACGTACTTGTCGTTGAAGACATTGAGGCCCTTGTTCTCCATCGCGCCCATGTTGAAATCGGACACCGCGACGATGTTGAAGACGTCGAGGTCGTATTCGCGGCCGAAGGCGGTCTCGTCCCAGCGCATGGCGCGCTTCAGCGCCTCCATGGCGTAACCGCAGCGCGCTTCCTTGCCGTGCTCGCAGTAGATGCCGAGCGCGACCTTGCGGCCGGAGGCCGTGACGAAGCTGTCGTGGATGGAGCCGAGATCGCCCGCGACCATCGCGAACAGGTAGGACGGCTTGGGGAAGGGGTCGTGCCAGACGGCGAAGTGGCGGTCGGTGCCCTTGATCGCGCCCGATGACGTGAGGTTGCCGTTGGAGAGTAGCACCGGCGCCGAGGCCTTCGGCGCCTCGATCCGCGTGGTGTAGACGGCGAGCACGTCCGGACGGTCGAGGAAGTAGGTGATGCGGCGGAAGCCCTCCGCCTCGCACTGCGTGCAGTATGTGCCGCTCGATCGGTAGAGGCCCATCAGCTTGGTGTTGGCCGTCGGGTTGATTTCGGTCTCGACGGTGAGGGTGAAAGGCTTGCGCGGAGCCTTGTGGATGACAAGACGCTGCGGCGTGACCTCGTAATCACCTGCGCCAGGCAGCGTGTCGTTCAGCGCGACCGAGACGAAGTTGAGCTCGTCGCCGACCAGGATGAGATCGGCGGCGTCGCTGTTCGGCCGCACGGCCAGCCGCGCCGTGACCCGCGTGGCGTCGGGGTGCAGCCGGAAGGTCAGATCGACCGTCTCGATCAGGAATTCGGGCGGGCGGTAGTCTTCGAGGCGCACCGGCGCCGTTTCGGTCTTCATGGCTGTGGGCACACTGGTAGGAGTGGAGGGCGGCTTTGTGACGTATTCCGCATTGTCGCGCAAACGCTGGCGGACAGGCCGGCGATTATGCGCTGGCGGATCGCTGATGGGCGTCCCTCTATTTAAGTCGCACAAATAACTGGAACAGACTGAATCCCATAAGACCTTAGAAATCAACGGCTAAGGCATGGTGAGCCCGGCGATGTGACACATTTTTGTGCGAACGAAATTGCAATGGCTGAGCGGTCGCGATAAGCCATTGAAGGGAAACCGTCATGCCGCGTACCACCCTCCACGACGTCGCTCGCACCGCGGGCGTCAGCCTCGCCACCGTCGATCGTGTGTTGAACCGCCGGCCGGGCGTTCACGCCGATACGGTCGAGCGCGTGCAGGCCGCCGTCGATCTGCTCAAGTATCGGCCCGACCGGATCGCGGCGCGGCTCGCCCGCGGCCGCGATCATCATTTCCGGTTTGTTTTGCCCAAAGGTGAAAACGCTTTCATGCAGATGCTGGAGCGTGAGGTGCGCGCCGCAGCCGACCGCTTCGCCGAGGAACGGGTGCTGATCACCATCACCCACGTCGACGTGTTCGACGGCAACGTGCTGGCGGCGGCGCTGGAAGAACTGGCCGGCAAGGTCGACGGCGTCGCCGTCGTGGCGCTCGACCATCCGCGCGTTCGCGAGGCCATCGATGAGCTCACGGCCGCGGGAGTTTCGGTCGTCACGCTCGTATCGGACGTGCCGCGCGCCAACCGGGCGCACTACGTCGGCATCGACAATTCGGCGGCGGGACGGACCGCGGCGACGCTGCTTGGCCGGTTTCTGGCTGGCCGCAACGGCAAGGTCGGGCTGATCGCGGGCTCGGTCGCGCTGCGTGACCATATCGAGCGGCAACTCGGTTTCGAGCAGGTCATGAGCCGCGATTTTCCGAGCTTCCAGGTCTTGCCTATCCGTGAGGGCCGCGACGACGATGCGCGCGCCGAAGCGCTGTGCACCGATCTGCTGCGCGAAAACCCCGATCTCGTCGGCATCTACAACATCGGCGCGGGCACCGCCGGCGTCGTCGCGGCGCTCGAAGCAAGCGGCCGCGCCGACGACATCGTCCTGGTGGCCCACGACCTGACCGCCTTCAACCGCAAGCACCTGATCCGCGGCACCATCGACGCGATCATCAATCAGGACGCCGGTCACGAGGCGCGGAGCGCGACGCGATTGCTTCTCGCCGAGCGCGAGGGCAGCCCGTTCCATCCGGGCCAGGAGCGCATTCGCATCGACATTTTCCTGCGCGAGAACCTGCCGTAGCGGCGGCGAAACGGGGGGCGGGTGGCTTATCTCGGACTGGATATCGGCACGTCCTCGGTGAAAGCGGTGCTCATCGACGACGAGCAGCGCCTGCTCGGCAGCGAGACCGCCGCGCTCGAGGTCCAGCGGCCGCATCCCGGCTGGTCGGAACAGGACCCGGAGTCGTGGTGGACGGCGACGGAAAAGGCGATGGCCGCGCTCGCAGCGAAGAACCGCGCCGCTGTCTCGGCGATCAAGGGCATCGGGCTCTCCGGCCACATGCACGGTGCGACGCTGCTGGACGCCGCCGACAGGCCGCTCCGCCCGTGCATCCTGTGGAACGACGTGCGTTCCGCGGCCGAGGCGGCCGAGCTCGACCGCAACCCGATTTTCCGAAGGCTGACCGGCAACATCGTCTTTCCGGGCTTCACGGCGCCGAAGCTGGTCTGGGTGGCGAAGCACGAGCCCGAGATCTTCGCCAGCGTCGCGACCGTGCTTCTGCCCAAGGACTACGTGCGGCTGAAGCTGACCGGCGACCGCGCCTCGGAGATGTCGGATTCGGCGGGGACCTCGTGGCTCGACGTCGCGAAACGCGACTGGAGCGACGACCTGCTCGCCGCGACGAAACTCAGCCGCCGGCAGATGCCGAAACTCTACGAGGGGTCGCAGGCGACCGGCGTCCTGCGCGCCGACCTCGCCGCGCGGTGGGGGATCGCCGGCCAGCCGGTGGTCGCCGGCGGGGGCGGCGATAACGCCGCCTCGGCCTGCGGCGTCGGCGTCGTGCAGCCGGGCACGGCGTTCGTCTCGCTCGGCACGTCCGGCGTGCTGTTCGTCTCCAACGCGCGCTTCTCGCCCGATCCCGAGACCGCAGTCCACGCCTTCTGCCACGCGGTCCCGAACACCTGGCACCAGATGGGCGTGATCCTTTCCGCCGCCGGTGCGCTCGAATGGCTGGCCGGCGTGTTCGCGACCCATGCCGGCGAGCTGACGCGGCCGCTCGAGGCCGACCAGAAGGGGCCCGGCGCGGTGATGTTCCTGCCGTATCTCGGCGGCGAGCGCACCCCGCACAACGACGCCAACATCCGCGGCAGCTTTACCGGGCTGAACTACGACACCGACCGCACGGAGCTGACGCGCGCAGTGCTGGAAGGCGTGGCGTTTGCTTTCGCCGACAGCCTCGCCGCGCTCCGCAAGGCCGGCGCCACCGTGACGCGGGCGCTCGCCGTCGGCGGTGGGTCGCGCTCGACGAAGTGGCTGCGCATCATCGCCAGCACCCTCGACATCGCCATCGACGTGCCGGAGGAGGGTGATTTCGGCGCCGGCCTCGGCGCGGCGCGTCTGGGTCTTGTCGCGGCGACCGGGGCCGATCCTTTCGCCGTCTGCGCGCCGCCGAAGATCGAGCGCACCATCGAACCCGAGAAAGCCCACGTTTCCGCGTACGCTGAAGCCTACGCCACCTATAGAAAACTCTATCCCGCCATCAAGGAGGCAACGTCGCCATGAGCTCCCGTTTCTTCGGCCAGGAAAAGCCGATCAAGTACAAGGGGCCGAAGGCCTCGACCGGCGATGCCCTCGCGTTCCGCTGGTACGATCCCGAGAAGAAGGTGCTCGGCAAGCGCATGGAGGATCATCTCCGCTTCGCCGTCTGCTACTGGCACTCGTTCACATGGCCGGGCGGCGACCCCTTCGGCGGCGAGACCTTCAACCGTCCTTGGATGCACATGGCGGACGAGATGGAAGGGGCGCGCGCCAAGGCCGACGTCGCCTTCGAAATGTTCCGCCTGCTCAACGTGCCGTTCTTCACCTTCCATGACCGCGATATCGCGCCGGAAGGCAAGACGCTGGCGGAATCGAACAAGAACGTGCGCGCCATCGGCGAGGTGTTCGCGAAGAAGATGGAGACGCAGAAGGTGCGCCTGCTCTGGGGCACCGCCAATCTCTTCTCCAACCGGCGTTACATGGCCGGCGCCGCGACCAACCCCGACCCGGATGTGTTCGCCTATGCCGGCGCGCAGGTGAAGAACGCGCTTGAGTTGACGCACGAGCTCGGCGGCGCGAACTACGTGCTGTGGGGCGGGCGCGAAGGCTACGAGACGCTGCTCAACACCGACATCAAGCGCGAGCTCGACCAGCTCGGCCGCTTCCTGACCATGGTCGTCGAGCACAAGCACAAGATCGGTTTCAAGGGCACGATCCTGATCGAGCCGAAGCCGAAGGAGCCGACGAAGCACCAGTACGACTATGACGTCGGCACCATCTACGGGATGCTCAAGCACTTCGACCTGGAGAAGCAGGTCAAGATCAACATCGAGCAGAACCACGCCATCCTCGCCGGCCACACCTACGAGCACGAGCTCAGCCTCGCCGGCGCGCTCGGCATCCTCGGCTCGATCGACATCAACCGTGGCGATTACCTCCTGGGCTGGGACACCGACCAGTTCGCCATGAACATTCCGGAGATGGCGCTGGCCTGCCTCGCGATCCTGAAGGCGGGCGGCTTCACCACCGGCGGCTTCAATTTCGACGCCAAGATCCGCCGCCAGTCGATCGATCCGGACGATCTGTTGATCGCCCACGTCGGCTCGATGGACGCCTGCGCTCGCGGCCTGCTGATCGCCGAGAAGATCATCAACGACGGCAAGTACGAACAGTTCGTCAGCGATCGTTACGCCGGCTGGGACGGCAAGGAAGGCAAGGCGATCCTCGCCGGCAAACGGACGCTGGACGACCTGTCGAACTACGTGCTCAATCGCAAGATCGAGCCGCAGCCGAAGAGCGGCAAGCAGGAATATCTCGAGAGCCTGATCAACGAGTACATCTGAGAATAGGGCGCGGCGCCGCTAACCCGGCACCACCGCCTCTCTAGAGGAGACGACATGAAGACGATCAAGGGGCCGGCGATCTTTCTCGCCCAGTTCGCCGGTGATGCGGCGCCGTTCAATACGCTGGCCGGCATGGCGAAGTGGGCGGCGCGCCTTGGCTACGAGGGCATCCAGATTCCCGCGTGGGATGGACGGCTGATCGACATCAAGAAGGCCGCGTCGAGCAAAACCTACTGCGACGAGATCAAGGGCATCGCCAAGGACGCTGGCGTAGTGATCACCGAGCTTGCCTCGCACCTGCAGGGCCAGCTGGTTGCGGTGAACCCGATGTTTGACGTGGCCTTCGATGGCTTCGCGGCGCCTGCCGTGCGTGGCAACCCGAAGGCGCGGCAGAAGTGGGCCGTCGACCAGGTGAAGGCGACGCTGAAGGCGAGCGCCAATCTCGGCCTGCCGTCGATGCCGACCTTCACCGGCGCTCTCGTCTGGCCGTTCATGTACCCGTGGCCGCAGCGGCCGGCGGGACTGGTCGAGGCGGCCTTCGACGAACTGGCGAAGCGCTGGAAACCGATCTTCGACTATGCCGACGACCTCGGCATAGACGTCGCCTTCGAGCTCCATCCGGGCGAGGACGTGCACGACGGCGTCACCTTCGAGATGCTGCTCGACCGGGTCGGCGGCCACAAGCGCTGCGGCATCAACTACGACCCCTCGCACTTCATTCTGCAGCAACTCGACTACCTCGACTTCATCGACATCTACCACGACCGCATCTACGCCTTTCACGTGAAGGACGCGGAGTTCAACCCGACAGGCCGACAGGGCGCCTACGGCGGCTTCCAGTCGTGGATCAACCGCGCCGGCCGCTTCCGTTCGCTCGGCGACGGGCAGGTCGATTTTGGCGGCATCTTCAGCAAGCTCAGCCAGTACGACTACGACCGCTGGGCGGTGCTGGAATGGGAGTGCTGCATCAAGGACCCGCAGCAGGGTGCGGCGGAAGGGGCGCCCTTCATCGCCGGCCACATCATCAACGTGACGGCCAAAGCCTTCGACGATTTCGCCGCTAGCGGCGTCGACCAGAAGGCCAACCGCAAGATGCTGGGCATCTAGGGAGACAGCGACATGGTCGAAGCAAGGAGCGACGCCGGCGCCGGCCGGCGCATCCGTCTTGGCATGGTGGGCGGCGGGCAGGGAGCCTTCATCGGCGCGGTGCACCGCATCGCCTCGCGCATCGACGACAACTACGAGCTGGTCGCCGGCGCGCTGTCTTCGACGCCGAAGAAGGCAATCGACTCGGCGCTGGAAGTAGGCATCGCGCGCGACCGCGCCTACGCTAACTTCGAGGAGATGGCGAAGGCCGAAGCCAAGCGCCCGGACGGCATCGAGGCGGTGGCAATCGTGACACCGAACCACATGCATGCGCCGGTCGCGAAGGCGTTCCTCAAGGCGGGCATCCACGTCATCTCCGACAAACCGCTGGCGCTGAACGTCAAGGAGGCAAAGGAGCTGGTCGCCCTGGCGAAGAAGAGCGGCAGGATCTTCGCCGTCACGCACAACTACACCGGCTATCCGATGATCCGGCAGGCGCGCGCCATGATCGCCGCGGGCGAACTCGGTGAGCTTCGCGTCGTGCAGGCGGAATACGCGCAGGACTGGCTGACCGAATCCACCGAAGGCAAGGGCAACAAGCAGGCCGACTGGCGCACCGATCCGAAACGCTCCGGCGCCGGCGGCGCGCTCGGCGACATCGGCACCCACGCCTACAATCTCGCCTGCTTCGTCACCGGGTTGACGCTGGACTCGCTGCTCGCCGACCTCACCGCCTTCGTGAAGGGCCGTAAGCTCGACGACAACGACAACGTGCTCCTGCGCTGGAAGGGCGGCGCCAAGGGCATGCTCTGGGCGAGCCAGGTCGCGGTCGGAAACGAAAATGGCCTGACGCTTCGCGTGTACGGCACCAAGGCCGGGCTGTCGTGGAAACAGGAAGACCCGAACTACCTCTGGTTCACGCCGTTCGGCCAGCCGCCGCGCAAGATCACGCGTGGCGGCGCGGGCTCCGGTCCGGAAGCCGGGCGGTTGACGCGCGTGCCGGCCGGCCACCCCGAAGGCTATCTCGAGGGCTTCGCCAACATCTACACCGAGATCGCCCGTGCCATCCGAGCGGCCCACACGGGCGACAAGCGGGACGCGGCGGTGATTTTCCCGACCGTCGAGGACGGCCTCAAGGGCATGGAGTTCATCGAGGCCGCGGTGAAGTCCAGCGCCAAGGGTGGCGTCTGGGTGAAGGTGTAGGGCGCTTGCGCTTGCGCGGGCGGGACTGAATGATGGGGCATGACCACCCCATCTGAACTCGCCCGCGCCATCCGCCAGGGACACGGCAAGGAACCGGCCGACCTTGTCATCAAGAACGTCGGCTTACTCGATATCGTCTATGGCGGCGTCACCGTCACCGACGTCGCCATTGCCGGCGACCGGATCGTCGGCACCTACGAGACGTACAGCGGCGCCCGCGAAATCGACGGCCACGGCCTGTTCGCGGTGCCCGGCTTCATCGATACCCATCTCCACGTCGAGTCCTCGCTGCTGACCCCGCTGGAGTTTGACCGCTGCGTGCTGCCGCACGGCGTAACAACGGCGATCTGCGACCCGCACGAGATCGCCAACGTGCTCGGCGCCGAAGGCATCCGCTATTTCCTGAAATCGGCTGAGAACACGGTGATGGATCTGCGGGTCAACCTGTCGTCGTGCGTGCCGGCCACCGCGTTCGAAACGTCGGGCGCGACGCTGCTCGCCAAGGACCTGATCGCGCTCCGCGATCATCCGAAGGTGATCGGCCTTGCCGAGTTCATGAATTTTCCTGGCGTGCTCAACGGCGAGCCTGACGTCCTCGACAAGCTCGTCGCGTTTCAGGAAGGACACATCGACGGGCATGCGCCGCTGGTGCGGGGCTATGACCTGAACGGGTACCTGGCGGCGCGCATCCGGACGGACCACGAGACGACCATCGCTGCCGATGGGCGCGAGAAGCTGAAGAAGGGGCTGACCGTCCTCATCCGCGAGGGGTCGGTGACCAAGGACCTGCACGCGCTCGCCGAAATCCTCGACGAAAACTCGAGTAGTTTCTGTTGCTTATGCACCGACGACCGAAATCCGCTCGACATCGCCGAGGAGGGCCACCTCGACTTCATGATCCGCACGCTGATCGGTTTGGGCCGCCCGTTGCATCATGTTTACAGGGCGGCGAGCTGGTCGGCGGCCAATGCCTTCAATTTGCGCGACCGCGGAATGATTGCCCCCGGACGGCGGGCGGACATCGTGCTGGTCGGCGATCTCGCAGAGTGCGACGTGCGCACCGTAATCTCCGCCGGGCGCATCGTGACCGACGAATTGTTCAACGCGCGCAAGGACGTAGCGCCGGTCGGGCTGCATAGCGTCAAGGCAAAGGCGGTGACGGCGGCCGACTTCACCGTGCCCGGACAGCAGGCGGACATCCGCATGATCGGGGTGGCTCCGGGACGCGTCGTCACCGACGATATCGTCAAGCTTGTCCCCGCGACCGGCAACAAGCGGCATGCCGACCCGGCGACCGACGTCGCCAAGGTCGCAGTCGTCGAGCGTCATGGGAAGAACGGCAACATCGCGCGCGCCTTCGTCACGGGCTTCGGGCTGAAGCGGGGGGCGATCGCGTCGACCGTCGGGCACGACAGCCACAACATCTGCGTCATCGGGGTGAGCGACGAGGACATGGCGGTGGCGGTGAACCGGCTTCGCGAATTGGGCGGCGGTTTCGTCACCGTGGCCGACGGCAAGGTGAAAGCGGAGGTGGCGCTGCCGGTGGCGGGCCTGATCAGCCTTCAACCGTTCGGCGAGGTGAAGACGGCGCTGGAGAAGCTCCGCGAGTCAACCCACAAGGATCTGGGCTGCACGCTGCCCGAGCCGCTGCTGACGGTCGTGTTCCTGCCGCTGCCGGTGATCCCGCATCTGAAGATCACCGACTTCGGCCTGTTCGACGTCGATAAGTTCGAGCTCGTCCAGCAGTAGTCGCTACGCGGCGGCGTGGGCCAGCGCGTCGCGCTCCTCGGCATAGCGGGCGACTTCCAGCGTGCGCTGGCGGAACCATTCCTCGAGCGTGCGCTCGCGCGACGGCGCGGCGGCAACGGGCTCGGCCACCGGAGGCGCGGGCGGCTGCAGGAACGACAGGTCGAACTGGATGTCGGGGAGCGGCCCGTCGTACTCCATGGCAACCGCGGGCTCCGGCAAAGCGTCGGCTGCGGGTTCCGCGGCGACCAGCGCCGCCGGCGGTGCCTCGAACAGGAACGACAAATCGAACTTGATGTCAGGCAGGCTTTCCAGCTCTGCAACCATGGTTGACCCCTCCGCATCCTTGTTTTCAGTCCCATCCACGGCGCGGCGTTGCGGCCACGCGAGGAAGATCGTCAGCGCCATGAAGCCGACCGCGATCGAGGCGGGCAGGGCTTCCGGGCCGAACACGTCAATGAGGTAGCCGACGGGCGTCGAGCCCGCGATCGAGCCGGCCGCGTAGGCCATGGCGAAGCCGGTCGAGACGTACGCCAGCTTCTGGCCGCGGAAATCCTGGCCCATGAGAATGACGCCGAGCGTGTAGATGCCGGAGATCGCGCCGCCGGCGAAGAACAGCACGGGGAAGAGCGCGAACGGCGTCGCGACCGCAAACGGCAGCGCGGCGCAGGTCAGCGTCGCGAGGATCGAGCAGGTGAGGAGCGTCAGCTTGCGGCCGTAGCGGTCCGCCATCAGGCCGAGCACCGCGACCAGCACCGCCTCGCCGAGACTGAAGACGGCGACCAGCCCGGCGGCCTGCGCATCGTTGATGCCGTGGGCAAGGCCGTAGAGCGGCAGCAGCGCCTGCATGGCGGTCTCGCCGATGCCGCCGAGGAAAGCGGCGGCGACGAGCGCGCCGGCGAGCGTCAGGGCGAGCTTCAGGCTCTTCGTGTCGCCGAGGTTCTCTTCCTCCTCGGCTTCGCCGCGCGCCGGCGGGATGAGGAGCGCGACCGCGACGCCGATCGCGAGCGGGATGATCGCGACCACCAGCGGGAGCGAGCCCGTGACGCCGACGCCGCCGAGGATCAGCGGGCCGAGAAACTGGCAGCCGGCGTAAAGGGTGCCGGACGCGCCGATGATGCGCCCGCGCTGCTTCTCGTCGACGACGCCGTTCAGCCAGATCTCGGTAGTCGTCCACAGCGCCGCGAAGCAGGCCCCCATGACGAAGCGCGCCGCGAACCAGACGATGACGTGGTTGGCGACAAGGATGGCGACGAAGGAGAGGAGCGCGATGGCGAACTGCGCCGCGACCAGCTTGCGGATGCCGAAGCGGTCGATGAGCCGGGGCAGGACAGGGCCGACGATCAGGATGCCGGCGCCGGCGAGCGAAGCGTTAAGGCCGATCAGCCAGGTGGCAAGGCCCTGCTTCTCCAGCGCCAGCGAGAAGAACGGATAGGTGTAGCCGTAGAGCAGCGCTTCCGCGCCGATCAAGGTCAATACGCCCAGGACACGCCACAGCCGCATCAGCGGATACTCAAATCTCGCAACGGTTTTCGGTCTGGCACCAGCACTGCTTGCCCTCCGGAACCAGGTTGAAGGTCCGGTAGTCGGCGGTGATTTCCTCTCCGACCGCGATGTCACGATCGGCGTAGACGTAAAGCTGCTGTTCGACGCGCGCGTTCGGGTGGCAGCTATGATTGAGGTAGTCGACGCCCTCCGGCTCCCACATCGGCAGCAGGCAGAGCAGATTGGTGCCCTCGAGCCTGAGGTGCACGGACTGCCGCCACCAGTAATCGTCCAGCGAATCCTTCTTGGACAGATCGACCATGATCGACTTGCCGTCGAAGAAGCCGATCAGCGAATCCTTCGCGATCGCCTTGGTGGCGTAGATGCCCTTGTGGTCCGCCGTGATCTCGCGGACCTCGAGGAACTCAAAATTGGAGTAGCTCACCCTGCAGCCCCTCGATCGCAAAGACGTCGTCCGACACCGGCGTCCCGCCCGATTGTCCGTCCCGGCTCGGCACGTAGGGTTTTCCGTCAAAAAGGTTAGCCGACCATTTAGCGGTGAGACGCGCCGCGTAGGTGACCGGCATTTCGTGCTGGTATGGGCACTTCTTGAGCTCGGCGAAGACCGGATCGTTGTGCGCGGCAAACCAGCGCTGACGGTCTTCGCTGAGATGAACGCCGCGCGCCGGATCGACGGTGACGCGGCTGTAGTTGCTGATCGTCGTCGACGACATGTTCTGCCAGGCAGTGACCGAGCGGCGGAACAGCGTCTCGACCGCGTCGCGATCGTGGATCATTTCGTAGACCGGCCGGCCCCATGCGCGCATGGCCTGATCGTGGATCAGGCGTGCGAAGGCGAAGGCATCGGACGTCGTGTTCACGGCCGTGAATGGCGCCGACAGCGATGGGTCGTAGAGCGGGTCCGCCGGATTGCCGGCGTTGCGGCAGAAGGCGACCGAGAAGAATTCGTAGAGCGTGTCCTCGCCGGTGACCGGGCAGGGGACATTGAGCGAGTGAGACAGCGTCTCGCCGGCGATCAATGCGTCGGCATCGCGTGCCAGCCCGGCCTCCTGCATCGCCGCACCGAGGACGCGGAGTTCCTCCTCGGCCGTGGCGAAGGTGCGGTCGGTCGTCAGGATCGCAAGGAAACCGGTCTTCTCATGCTCGGCCACGGCCCGCCGGAAGTCGGCGAGCGCCGTCGCATAGTCGCGGCCGTTGCGGAAGCGGGCTACGTGATAGCGGCCAAGGCGGAACTCGCGCTTGCCGGCCATGCACTGCAAGCCGCTCTCAAGCCAGGCCTCGAACGCATCGCTTTTCTGATGAAAAGGGCAGCGCGCCACGCCGCCTTCGGGCCCCGGCTCGACGACAGAATCCGCGCGCGCGAAATCCGCCAAGCTCATACACGCCTCCTCGTACACGTACTCTTACGCCACACTTACAATTCCGCCGCAGCACGATTAGCCGCCGCGATTAACTCGATGTCAACCATCCGAGCTGGCGCAAAGTCTTGCGTTCGGATACGGCCGGGCGAAATTCACCTTGTTTCACTAGGCGTTAACCATGCCCGCAAGAAGTGGCCGGAAACCGCCTGTGGATAGTCTGTCCGCTCCGTTGCTTAAGCCTAATGCAAGCCGGCCCGCGTAACGTGCCACCCAAGGGGCGTAGCGGGACGACAGCTCATGGCGCGAGCAATTACCGGGCGGATTACCGCCAACCTCATCGGCGGCATTGTCATCACCATCGGCACGGTGCTGATCACCATCGGCTGGATGGCGCACAAGCACAACGAACAGGCCGCCGAGAGCACCCAGACCATGGTCGTCGGCGGCGTCGAGGCGATGGGCAAGCGCCTGGCCTCGCTCGCCAATGACTACGGCTGGTGGGAAGAAGCGTACGAAGCCTACAACCGCGGCGACAAGGACTGGATCGACGCCAACGTCGGCACCGGCATCACCGATACCAGCATCGCCGACATGCTGGTGATTGCGTCCAAGGACGGTACCGCCAATCCGGACTACGAGTGGCTGATCGACGGCGCCCCGGACTCGATTGACAAGATCATCACGCCGGGCAAGCTCGCCGCCATCAAGAAGCTGGCCGACAAGCTGCCGGTCGAAAACTTCGCCGCCAAGAGCGTGATCTACATCGACACACCCTCGGTGCCGATGATGATCTCAATCCAGCACCTGGTGCCGGTATCGAAGGCGGCCAACGTCAAGCCGTCGGACCTGCCGATCATCATCTTCGGCCAGTACCTGCAGGACGACCGCCTGCATGATCTTGGCACGGCGTTCCTGATCAACGACCTCCACTTCGTGCGTACCGACGCGGTGCCGGGCGGCGCCCCGGCCATCGACAACCTCGTCGGCAAGACCATCGGCTACTTCGACTGGACGCCGCCGAAGCCGGGCAACGCGCTGATGGTCCAGGCGCTGCCGCCGGTGAGCATCGCCTTGGCGCTGTTCTGCGCCGCGGCGCTCGCCACGGCCTTCCGCGCCCGCAAGGTCGCGATCGCGCTGAGCGAGAGCGAGCGTCAGGCCGTCATCGCCGCCCGCACCGATTCCATGACCGGCCTCATGAACCGCACCGGCTTCAGCGAGCTGCTGGAGAGCCCGGCCTACGAGCGCGCCTGCGCCGACGGCGAGCTTGCCGTCATCTACCTCGACGTCAACGGCTTCAAGGCGGTCAACGATTCGATCGGCCACAACGGCGGCGACGATCTGGTGCGCGCGCTCGCCCAGCGCATCGTCTCGATATTGCCGGAGGGCGCGTCGCTCGCCCGCATCGGCGGCGACGAGTTCGCGGTATCGTTGATCACCGGCGGCCACGACAGCACGGCGGCGCAGTGCGCCAGTCGCATCGCCCACTCGATCGACAAGCCGTTCACGATCTGCGGCTTCGAATTCCACGTGACGATTTCGGTCGGCTACGCCATCGCCGACGAGGCGGGGGTCAAGCCGTCGGAAGTGATCCGCCGCGCCGACCTCGCCATGTACCAGGCCAAGAACGGCGCCGAGCGCGAGGCCGTGGTCTATCACCCGACGATGGAGACCGGCGCGCTCGAGAAGAAGCAGATCGAGACGGGCTTGCGCCGCGCCATCGAAAATCACGAGCTCAAGGTGTTCTACCAGCCGATCGTGCGCGCCACGGATGGCTCGGTGACCGGCCTAGAGGCACTGGTGCGCTGGACGTCGGCCGAGTTCGGTTCGATCTCGCCGGCGCTGTTCATCCCGGTCGCCGAAGAGACGGGCCTGATCCACGACATCGGCCGCTTCGTCGTGAACCAGGCGGCCGAGGACCTGCACCGCTGGCCCGGCATCCAGATGGGCATCAACGTCTCGCCGGTGCAGCTCCGCGATCCGGGCTTTGCCGACGAGATCCGCCAGATCGTGGAAAGCCACGGCCACAGCCCGACGCGCTTCAACCTTGAGCTGACCGAGGGCATCCTCGTCACCAACCCGACGATTGCCCAGCGCAAGCTGGCCAAGCTGAAGGACGCCGGCTTCGAGCTGTCGCTCGACGATTTCGGCACCGGCTTCTCGTCGATCGGCTACCTCCGCCAGTTCCCGTTCGACACGCTCAAGATCGACCGGTCGTTCGTGCGCGACATCGGCATGAACGCGACGGCGAACGCCTTGATCCAGTCGCTGGTGTCGCTGGGCGACGCGCTGGAGCTGTCGGTGATCGCCGAGGGCATCGAAAACGAGGACCAGCTCAAGCTGCTCCGCCTCATCCACTGCGAGTACGTCCAGGGCTTCCTCGTCAGCCGGCCGGTGCCGGTCGAGGACATCGACGGCCTGATCGCGGCGCGGAACCGCGTCGCGGCGATCGACGGCCACATCCGGGCGGTCGTCAACGGCTGAGCTTGCGGCGACGGCCGCCCGCTTGGCATAAGCGGGCGGCATGGCCGCCGACGCACCGACACCGAAGGATACGCTGAGCCTCGCCGAGGCGCGGCGCGTGGCGCTGGCGGCGCAGGGCTTTGCCGGCGCCAAGCCTCCCGGCCGCTCGCGCTGGCCGAGCGTTGCCGCCGAGATCGACCGCCTCGGCTTTCTCCAGATCGATTCGGTGAACGTGCTGGTGCGCTCGCACTACCTGCCGCTGTTCTCGCGGCTCGGCGATTACGACCGCGCCGCGCTCGACCGCCACGGCTTCACCCATGGCAAGCACCGCACGCTGTTCGAGTATTGGGCGCACGAGGCGTGCCTGTTGCCGCTGGCGTTCCACCCGCTGCTGCGCTGGCGCATGGCGCGCGCCGCGCGCTACGAGACGAGCACGCCGGCGCGCGCCGCCGAGCACCGCAAGCGCGCGGCGTACTACCGCGAG
>JBEHXS010000008.1:0-33189 GCA_048498575.1 Pseudomonadota bacterium | reverse complement strand
GGCGGGCCCGGCGACCGACCCGGCGGTAATCGGCGCCCGCCTCGACGCCGTCGCCTGGCTGCTCGCCGACCGTAACCGGCGCGACGCCATCCGCGCCGACCTCAAGGCGGCGCCCGACCTGTCGCGGGCGCTCTCCCGGCTGACGCTCGACCGCGGTGGGCCCCGCGATCTCGCCGCGATCAGCGCCGGCCTTGCCGCCGGCGTGGCGATTGCCGCCAAGATAGGGACCGCGCCCGACGTGCCCGCTGAAATCGCGGGCGCGGTCGCCGCACTTTCGGCAACGCCGGTGGAACTGGTCGCCGAGATCGAGGCGGCACTCGCCGACTCGCTGCCGCTCCTGAAGCGCGACGGCGGCTTCGTCCGCGACGGCTATCGCGCCGATCTCGACGAGGCGCGGCGGCTGCGCGACGAGAGCCGGCGCGTCATCGCCTCGCTCCAGGCGCGCTACGCCGCCGATACCGCGGTTCGCACGCTGCGCATCAAGCACAACAACGTGCTGGGCTATTTCATCGAGGTCGGCACGGCCGCCGCGCCACCGCTGTTCCAGCCGCCGCTGAGCGCCACCTTCATTCACCGCCAGACCCTGGCCAGCGCGACGCGCTTCACGACGGCCGAACTCGGCGAGCTCGAAGCCAAGATTTCCGGCGCCGGCGAGCGCGCGCTGGCGATCGAGCTAGAGGTGTTCGCGACGCTGGTGCGTGAGATCGGCGCGACCGCCGATCTCATCCGCGGCGTCGCCGATGCGCTCGCCGTCATCGACGTGGCGGCGGCGCTGGCGCTGCTTGCCGAGACCGAGAATTATGCGCGCCCGACCGTCGACCGTTCGCTGTCGTTCAGGATTGCCGATGGCCGCCATCCCGTGGTCGAGCAGGCGCTTCGCGCCGGGAACGGCGCTGCGTTCGTCGCCAACGGCTCCGACCTCGGGCCGGCGGGCGAGGGCGCCGCCGGCGCGATCTGGCTGGTCACCGGGCCCAACATGGCCGGCAAATCGACGTTCCTCCGCCAGAACGCGCTGATCGCCGTGATGGCGCAGATGGGCTCGTACGTGCCGGCGCGCGAAGCCCACATCGGCGTCGTCGATCGCCTGTTCTCGCGCGTCGGCGCCGCCGACGATCTCGCCCGCGGCCGCTCCACCTTCATGGTCGAGATGGTCGAGACGGCGGCGATCCTCAACCAGGCCGGCCCGCGCGCGCTCGTCATCCTCGATGAGATCGGCCGCGGCACGGCGACCTTCGACGGCCTGTCGATCGCCTGGGCGGCGATCGAGCATCTGCATGAGGTGAACAGGAGCCGCGCTCTGTTCGCGACCCACTATCACGAGCTCACCGCGCTCTCCGCCCGTCTGCCGCGCCTCACCAACGTCACGGTGCGCGTCAAGGAATGGAAGGGCGACGTCATCTTTCTGCACGAGATCGTGCCGGGCTCGGCCGATCGTTCGTATGGCATCCAGGTGGCGCGGCTCGCCGGCCTGCCGGCGGCGGTGGTCGAGCGCGCCCGCGCGGTTCTGCGCCAGCTGGAGGAGAGCGACCGCAAGGCGCCGGTCCATGCGCTGATCGACGACCTGCCGCTGTTCTCGGCGGCGATGAGTGCCGCAGCGCCCGCCGACCCGCTGCGCCAGGCGCTAGCCGCCCTGAAGCCAGACGAAATGTCGCCGAAGGAGGCGCTGGAGGCGCTTTACCGCCTGAAGGCGACGGCTAAGGAAGATTAACGCGCCGCTGCTATTGGCGTGGCCGGCGCAAAACCGCTAGGTTCCGCGCCACTTTCAGCCGGCGCCACCATGATCAAGCTTCCAGTTTCCCCTTTCGAAATCGACGGCGTCGAGCTTGGCGAGAAGCTGATTGCGCTCGCCGGCAAGGGCGGTGACGTCCCGGCCAAGGCGCGCGCCGCGATCGTCGCCCATCTGAAGAAGGTGCGCGCCGAGGGGCGGGCCGCCGCCGAAAGCCGGCTGATGGCCGACGGCAAGGGCGGCGCCTGCGCCCGCCGTCTGTCCGATCTTCAGGACGCCATCATCGTCGCCCTTCACGCGCTGGCCGCCCACGCCTTCCCCGCCGTCAGTGACCGCATGGCGATCATCGCGGTCGGCGGCTACGGCCGCGGCACGCTGGCGCCGGGGTCCGACGTCGACCTGCTCTTTCTGCTACCCGCCAAGCAGACGCCGCAAGGCGAGAAGCTGGTCGAGTTCATCCTCTATTTCCTCTGGGACCTGGGCCTGAAAGTCGGCCACGCCACCCGCAGCATCGCCGAATGCATCCGCCTGTCGCGGTCCGACATGACGATCCGCACCGCCATTCTCGAGGCGCGCTATCTCACCGGCGATCGGGCGCTGGCCAACGATCTCAGCCAGCGTTTCGGCGACGAGGTGGTGAAGGGTACCGGCCGCGAGTTCATCGCCGCCAAGCTCGCCGAGCGCGACCAGCGCCATCGCCAGCAGGGCGCCTCGCGTTACTTGGTCGAGCCCAACGTCAAGGAAGGCAAGGGCGGTCTCCGCGATCTGCAGACGCTGTTCTGGATCGCCAAGTACTACTACCGCGTCGACAGCGACGAGGAGCTGGTCAAGGTCGGCGTCTTCTCGAAAAGCGAGCTCGCCCTCTTCCGCAAGGCCGAGGATTTCCTGTGGGCCGTGCGCTGCCACCTGCACTTCATGACCGGCCGCGCCGAGGAGCGCCTGTCGTTCGACGTCCAGCGCGAGATGGCCCGCCGCCTCGGCTACACCTCGCACCCCGGCATGCGCGACGTCGAGCGCTTCATGAAGCACTACTTCCTGATCGCCAAGGATGTCGGCGATCTGACCAACATCTTCTGCGCCGCGCTGGAGGAGCGTCACGCCAAGCCGCCGCCCAGGCTGAACCGCTTCTTCCCGCTATCGCGTCGCCGGCGCCGCACCATTCCGGGCTCGACCGATTTCGTCGTCGACAACGATCGCATCAATACCGCGAACGCCCGCGTCTTCGAGAAGGATCCGGTCAACCTCATCCGCATCTTTCATATCGCCGATCGCTACGATTTCTCCTTCCATCCGGAAGCGATGCAGGAGATCGCGCGCTCGCTGAAGCTGATCGATGCCGCGCTCCGCGACGATGCGGAGGCCAACCGCCTGTTTGTCGAGATCGTCTCCTCGCGCCGCAATCCCGAGCTCGTGCTCAGGCGTATGAACGAGGCCGGCGTGCTCGGCCGCTTCGTGCCCGACTTCGGCAAGATCGTCTCGATGATGCAGTTCAACATGTATCACCACTACACCGTCGATGAGCACCTCATCCGCGCCATCGGCGTGCTTTCCGAGATCGAGCGCGGCGAGCTCGCCGACGCCCATCCGCTGGCCAACGAAATCATGCCCGGCGTCAAGGATCGCGTCGCGCTCTACGTCGCGCTCTTCCTGCACGATATCGCCAAGGGCCGGCCCGAGGATCATTCGATCGCCGGCGCCCGCGTCGCCCGCCGGCTTTGCCCGCGCTTCGGCCTGACGCCGGCGCAGACCGAGACCGTGGCGTGGCTGATCGAGCATCATCTCGTCATGTCGATCACCGCCCAGTCGCGCGACCTCGCCGACCGCAAGACCATTCTCGATTTTGCCGCCGTCGCGCAGTCGATGGAGCGGCTGAAGATGCTGCTCGTGCTCACCGTCGCCGACATCAAGGCCGTCGGTCCCGGCGTCTGGAATGGCTGGAAAGGCCAGCTTCTGCGCACGCTGTACTACGAGACCGAGCCGCTGCTCACTGGCGGCCACAGCCAGGTGTCGCGCGATCGCCGCGTCGCCGAGGCACAGGTCGAGCTCGCGGCGGCCCTGGCCGAGCGTTTTCCCGATTGGGCCGAAGCCGACCGCGCCGACTACCTCCGCCACCACTACCCGGCGTATCTCTTGCGCGTCGATCTCCCCCATAAGCTCACCCACGCCGGGCTGTTCCGCGATGCCGCCCGTTCCGGCAAGAAGCTCGCCACCGCGGTCGCCACGCGCGCCTTCGAGGGCGTCACCGAGATTACCATCATCGCGCCCGACCACCCGCGCCTGCTGTCGATCATTGCCGGCGCCTGCACCGTCGCCGGTGCCAACATCGTCGACGCCCAGGTGTTCACCACCACCGACGGTCAGGCGCTCGATTCGATTGCCGTCACGCGCGAGTTCGAGGACGAGGCCGACGAGATGCGCCGCGCCCGCCGCATCGGCGATCTCATCGAGCAGGCGCTGGCCGGCACCGTGCGGCTACCCGAGATCGTCGCCGCCAAGGGCCTGCCGCGCTCGCGTCAGAAGGCCTTCACGCTCGAGACCAACATCCACATCGATAATTCGTGGTCGAACCAGTTCACCGCGATCGAAGCCTCGGGCCTCGACCGGCCGGGCCTGCTCTACGACCTGACGCGCGCCATTTCCGACCTCAATCTCAATATCGCGTCGGCCCACATCGTGACCTTCGGCGAGCGCGCGGTCGACGTCTTCTACGTCACCGATCTTGTCGGCCATAAGATCGCGAACGCCAACCGCGAGGCCGCCATCCGCCGCCGTCTGCACGCGGCCTTCGGCGGCACTCCCGCGCCCGACACGACGCGCGTGCGCAAGCGCGAACCCGCCTGATCTCCGAAGGTTACGCCCTGTAATCGTTTGCAAGGGTTATGTCGGTCAACTAAGCTGACAATGGTTTTCAGCGCGATCCTGAAGGATTGCGACTGACTTCCGAACAAGAAAGACCAGGGAGGAATTACATGAAGAAGTCCGCACTTTTTGCGGCCGCAGCCCTCGCCGCTATGGCGCTGGCTGGCAGTGCCAATGCGCAGGACAAGATCAAGATCGGCTTCCTGCCGGGCACCGTCGACCCGTTCTACCAAAACATGCAGCGCGGCGTTGAGCAGGCCGCCAAGGACCTCGGCGTTGACGTGGTCACGCAGATTCCGCCGAGCTGGGGTGTCGAGCAGGAGACGCCGCTGTTGAACGCGCTCGTCGCCCGCGGCGACCTCAACTACATCATCTCCGCACCGGTCGACACGACCCAGATGGTGGCGCCGTTCCAGGCCGCCAATGATGCCGGCATCAAGGTCATCACCGTCGATACGTTCCTCGGCGACGGCGATTATGCCAACGGCCCGGTCAAGTTCCCGCTGAGCTTCCTCGGCTCGAACAACGAAGAAGGCGGTCGCGTCATTGCCGACGGTCTCGCCAAGGCGATCGGCGACAAGGGCACCGTCTACCTGCTGTCGACCAATCCGAACGTTTCGTCGGTTGGCGCCCGCGAGAAGGGCTTCGCCGAGGAGATGAAGGCGAACCATCCGAACATCACCGTGATCGGACCGGACTACGACCTCGACGACCAGGCCAAGGCCACGCAGATGACCGCTGCCGTCATCGAGCAGCATCCCGACCTCGCCGGTGTCTTCGGCACCAACGTGTTCAGCGCGCAGGGCGCCGCCGCGGCCGTCACCAACGCCGGCCTCGCCGGCAAGGTGGCGATCGCGACCTGGGATGCCAGCGCCGCCAACATGGAGAACCTCGACAAGGGCATCGTCTCTCAGGTGCTGGCGCAGAAGCCGTTCGACATGGGCTACCTCGCGGTTGAGTTCGCGATCGCCGACCATGCCGGCGTGACCAGCATTCCGAAGCACGTCGAGACCGGTTTCGCCGTCCTCGACAAGTCGAACGAGGCCGACCCGAACTTCTCGCGGTTCATCTACAAGTAGCCGCCGGTTCCCTTGACGACGATCTGCCGGGGGGCGCGTTCGCGCCTCCCGGCTCCTGTCTTTCCTCACTGGAATGAGGGACGTGGCGGTGTCTGAAGCCGTGGATGCAACGGGCGGGCGGCTCGCCAAGCTGTCGCCCGGCAAGCGCTTTCTGGTAGCGCTGAGCGAACTTTGGGCGTGGCTGTTTCTGCTGCTGATGATTCTGTTCTTCGTGGTGTCGGTGCCGGTGTTCTCGTCGGCGACCTTCGTCACGGTGCGCAATTCGCAGAACATCCTGACCGCCATCGTCCCGGTCGTGCTGCTCGGCCTCGGCCAGACCTTCGTCATCATCTCGGCCGGCATCGATCTGTCCGTCGGCTGGGTGATGAGCCTGGCCTCGGTGCTCTCGGCCCTCGCCATCCGCGACAGTTACAACGCCGGCGCCCCGGTCTGGCTGGCGATCATCCTCGGCCTCTTCGCCGGCACCCTTGGCGGCGCCGTCGTCGGCTTCCTGAACGGCGTCATCATCGCCAAGCTCAAGGTGCCGGCCTTCATCGTCACGCTCGGCTCGTCCTTCATTGTGCGCGGCGTCGCCCTGCTGTGGTCCGAGAACACGACGGTCATCGGCCTGCCCGACATCCGCGCCTACGGCAACGAGTCGATGTTCTACTACGTGCGCGGCGGCGGTCCCTTCGGCGGCTTCTACTTCCTGCGCAAGCCCGATCTGCCGACCGACCTGCTGCGCCAGCTCGACCGCATTTTGCCGTGGCCGGTGGTGCTCACCGCCGTCGTTGTCGGCATCGTCATGTTCATCCTCCACCGCACCCAGTTTGGCCGCCACACCTATGCCATCGGCGGCAATCTCGAGGCGGCGCGCCGCGCCGGCATCCCCGTCGATCGCCGTATCATTGCCATCTACGCCCTGTCGGCGGCCACCGCCGGCATTGCCGGCTTCCTCTCGACACTGCAGTACACCGCCGGCTCGGCGGTGATTGGCGACCCGCTGCTGCTCTCCTCGATCGCCGCGGTCATCATCGGCGGCGTCAGTCTGTTCGGCGGCGCCGGCACGATCATGGGCACGGTCATCGGCTCGCTTATCATCGCCGTGCTGACCACCGGGCTGGTCATGCTCAACGTCCAGGCGTTCTGGCAGTTCATCGTCGTCGGCGCGGTCGTCATCATTGCCGTGCTGATCGACCAGTCGCGCGATCTCATCGTCGGCCGCAACGAGTCGGGTGCCGAAACATGAGCGACCCTGTTCTTTCGGTGCGCAAGCTGACCAAGCGCTTTGGCGGCCTCACTGCCGTCAACGCCGTGAGCTGGGACATCTATCCCGGCGAGGTCGTGGCGCTGCTCGGCGACAACGGCGCCGGCAAGTCGACGCTGATCAAGTGCATCTCCGGCGTGCACCAGCCGACCGAGGGCGAGATCTTCTTCGCCGGCAAGCAGGTGCATTTCGCCAAGCCGATCGATTCGCGCGGCGCCGGCATCGAGACCATCTACCAAGACCTCGCGCTCGCCAATAATCTCGACGTGCCGGCCAATATCTTCCTTGGCCGTGAGGTAAAGCGTCGCTATCTCGGCGGCCTGATCCGCACGCTGGACGAGCGCAGCATGCGCGCCGAAGCGCAGACCGCGCTCGATGCCCTCGAGATTCACTTTCCGACGCTGACCCAGCCGATCGAATCGCTGTCCGGCGGCATGCGCCAGGCGGTGGCGATCGCGCGCGCGGTCTACTGGAAAGCGCGGCTGATGATCATGGACGAGCCGACCAACAACCTCGGCGTGCCCGAGCAGCAGAAGGTGCTCGACCTCATCCGCCGCCTGCGCGACCAGGGCGTGCCGGTCATCCTCATCACCCACACGCTGCCCGATGTCTTCGCGGTGTCGGACCGGCTCATGGTCATGCACCGCGGCCGCAAGGTCACCGAGAAGCGGACGAAAGACACGACCACCGAGGAGCTGGTCGGCTACATGGTCGGCGCCCGCGACGATACCCGCGCCGCCTAAGGCGCGCCGGTTTCGGCCAGCGACCATTTCCGCCTCGCTTTCGCCGCGAGCGGTGGGCTAAGACGGCGCCATGTCGATGCTTCGCAACTTCGCCACCGTGGGCTCCGCCACCGCGTCGAGCCGCGTCCTCGGCTTCATCCGCGACATCTTCATCGCCGCCGCATTGGGCACCGGGCCGGTCGCCGATGCCTATTTCGTGGCGCAGCGCCTGCCCAATCTCTTCCGCCGCCTGTTCGCCGAGGGCGCCTTCGCCTCGGCCTTCGTGCCGCTGTTCACCAAGAGCCACAAGGGCGAGGGGCACGAGGCCGGGCTGCGCTTTGCCGAGGAATCGCTGGCCGGGCTGGCGGCGCTTCTCCTCATCATTACGGTCGTCGCCGAAGTCGGCATGGTCTGGCTGACCTTCGGCCTCGCGCCGGGGTTCGCCTCCGATCCGGCGAAGTTCGATCTCGCCGTGCTGCTCGGGCGCATCTCGTTCCCCTACCTGTTCCTCATCTCGATCGTCTCGCTGCTCTCCGGCGCGCTGAACGGCATCGGCAAGTTTGCCGCTGCCGCCTTCTCTCCCTCGCTGCTCAATGCCGTCCTCATCGCCGCGCTCATCTTCATTTATTTGTCCGGCGAGATCGGCACCGACGCCGCCGGCGTCTGGCTCACCGCCTCGATCACCGTCGGCGGCGTCATTCAGCTGGTCGTGCTGTGGGCGGTGTGCCGCCGCGCCGGCCTGAAGATGCGGCTGCGGGTGCCGCGCTGGACGCCGGGCCTGCGGCGGCTGACGCGGCTCGCCGGCCCGTCCATCCTCGCCGGCGGCGTCACCCAGATCAACATCGTCGTCGGCACCATCATCGCCTCGCTCGAGCCCGGCGCCGTATCGTGGCTCTACTATGCCGACCGCCTCTACCAGCTGCCGCTCGGCATCGTCGGCATCGCCGTCGGCATCGTGTTGCTGCCCGATCTCGCGAGTGCCCTGCAGGCCAAGCGCCAGGATCTCGTCGATCACGCCCAGAACCGTGCCATCGAGTTTGCCGCGGCGCTGACGCTGCCGGCCACCGTCGCGCTCTTTGTCATCCCGACGCCGATCATCGCCGTGCTGTTCGAGCGCGGCGCCTTCACCGCTGCCGATACGGCGGCGACCGCCCCGGCCCTCGCTGCCTATGCCGTCGGGCTGCCGGCGTTCGTGGCGATCAAGGTGCTGCAGCCCAGCTTCTTCGCCCGCGAGGATACCTCGACGCCCATGTGGTCGGGCGCCGTGTCGATGGTGGTCAACGTCGTCGCCGCCTTCGGCCTGTTCTATTTCTTCGGCCACGTCGGCATCGCCGCCGCGACCTCGATCGCCGCCTGGGTCAACACCGTCATCCTCGCCTGGGTAATGTGGCGCCGCGGCCACCTCAATTCCGATCCGGTGCTCCGCCGCCGCCTGCCGCTGCTCGCGCTGGCCTCGGTGCTGATGGGCATAGTCGTCTACGCCGCCGCGTGGTTCTTCGCCCCGTGGCTGCTCGCCGACCGGCTGGTGGTGCGCGCCGGCATCATGGTCGCGCTGGTCGCGATCGGCATCGTCTTCTTCGCCGCCTTCATCCACGCCGTGCGCATCGTCGATATCCGCCGCGTCATCGTCGCCATGCTGCCGTGGGGCCACGACGCCGTCTGAGGCTTGCGCCGGTGGCGCACGCGCCCTATTGAACCGCCGGCCTTTCCCGGGATTTTTCAGCCATGACCGATTTCGCCCCGCGCGTATTTTCCGGCGTGCAGCCGACCGGCAACCTGCACCTCGGCAACTACCTCGGCGCCATCAAGCGCTTCGTCGAGCTGCAGCGCACCTACGAGTGCATCTATTGCGTCGTCGATCTCCACGCGATCACGGTGCCGATGTCCGTATGGGGCGGTCCGGCCGAGCTGACCAACGCCACCCGCCAGGTCACGGCGGCCTTTATTGCCGCCGGCATCGACCCCAGGAAGCACATCGTCTTCAACCAGAGCCAGGTTGCCGCCCACGCCGAGCTGGCCTGGGTGTTCAACTGCGTCGCCCGCCTCGGCTGGCTGAACCGCATGACCCAGTTCAAGGAGAAGGCCGGCAAGGACCGCGAGAACGCCTCGATCGGGCTCTACGACTATCCCGTGCTGATGGCCGCCGACATCCTTGTCTACAAGGCCACGCACGTTCCGGTCGGCGACGACCAGAAGCAGCACCTCGAGCTTTGCCGCGACATCGCGATCAAGTTCAACAATGACTTCGCCGAGTCGATCGCGTCGCATGGTTTCGGTGACCAGTTCTTCCCGGTCACCGAGCCGGTCATCGCCGGCGAGGCGACGCGCGTCATGTCGCTCCGCGATGGCTCGAAGAAGATGTCGAAGTCCGATCCGTCCGACTATTCGCGCATCAACCTGACCGATGACGCCGACACCATCTCGCTGAAGCTGAAGAAGGCAAAGACCGACCCCGAGGCGCTGCCCTCCGAGCTCGCCGGCCTCAAGGCGCGGCCGGAGGCCGACAACCTTGTCGGCATCTACGCTGCGCTGGCCGACGTCTCGCGCGAGGATGTGCTGCGCGAATATGGCGGCGCCCAGTTCTCCGCCTTCAAGCCGGCGCTCGCGGATCTCGCCGTCGAGAAGCTCGCGCCGATTGCCGGCGAGATGCGCCGCCTGCTCGCCGATCCGGGCGAGATCGACGCCATCCTCGTCGATGGCGCAAAACGCGCCGAGGCGCTTGCCGGGCCGGTGATCGACGGCATGAAGGATGTCGTCGGCTTCATCCGGCGCAAGTAGCGAATAGCGCGCATCGCCGGCCTGTGGCAGCATCGGCGTCATGGCAGTGAAACGCCGCAGCGGCGAGGCCGGTCATCGCCGCAAGTTTCTCGTCGTCATCGACGATACGCCCGAGTGCGAGCGCGCCGTGCGCTTCGCCGCGCGCCGCGCCGAGCACACCGCGGGCGCCGTGGTCCTGCTCTACGTCATCGGCCCGCCCGATCCGCAGAGCTGGGCCGGCGTCGAATCGATCATGCGCGCCGAGGCCATGGAGGCGGCCGAGGCGGCGCTCGGGCGCGTTGCCGAGCGCGTGCGTGTCTGGAGCTCGATCGAGCCGGAGATGGTCATCCGCGAGGGCGGCCGCTCGGACGAGATCGTGAAGCTGATCGAGGCCGACGAGGACATCGCCATTCTCGTGCTTGCGGCTGGCACCTCGAAGGAGGGGCCCGGGCCGCTGGTCACGGCGCTGGCCGGCAAGGCATCCGGCACCTTTCCCGTGCCGATCACCATCGTTCCCGGCCATCTCGACGACGAGGCGCTTGCCGCGATCACCTGAGCCGCTTGATCGCGACCCGAAGCAGTTCTAGCTACTGTCGCAAGACCTTCTCTTCCCCGCGTTAGCCATGAACCGTCAGGAGGTTCGTGATGGAATTCGCCACCGCCATGTCGCTCGTCGGCTTAGCCGGCTCAGCATTCATCATCGTCGCCTATTTCTTCAACCAGCAGGGCTGGATGTCGTCGACGGGCCCGCGTTTCCTGGTGCTGAACCTGTGTGGCTCCGGCCTGATCCTGATTTCGCTCTACTACCAGTGGAATCTGCCCTCGGTGGTGATCGAATCCTTCTGGGCGGCGATCAGTCTCTACGGCCTGGTGCTGCAGACCTTCCGCCGCACCGCTTGATGTTACGGGGGTAGCGGCCTAAATCCTTGAGCAGACACGCTTCCAAAGGCTGACGCCCATGTTCATCCAGACCGAATCGACGCCCAATCCGGCGAGCCTCAAGTTCCTGCCCGGCCGCGACGTGCTGGGCGCCGGCACGGCCGAATACCGCAGCGCCGACGAAGCCGAGGGCTCGCCGCTCGCCCAGCGCCTGTTCGCGGTCGAAGGCGTCGGCGGCGTGTTCCTGGGCAGCGATTTCGTCACCGTCACCAAGGCCGACGGCGAGTGGCAGCACCTCAAGCCGGCCGTGCTTGGCGCAATCATGGAACACTTCGTGTCGGGCATGCCGGTCGTCCGGCAGGCGCAGGCAGCAAGCGATGGCGCAGAGTTTTTCGACGCCGCCGATGCCGAGACGGTAGCCACCATCAAGGAACTGATCGAGACGCGCGTGCGTCCGGCCGTCGCCAACGACGGCGGCGACATCACCTTCCGCGGCTTCCGCGACGGCGTCGTCTTCCTGAACATGCGCGGCTCGTGCGCGGGCTGCCCGTCGTCGACTGCGACGCTGAAGCACGGCATCGAGAATCTGCTCCGCCACTTCGTGCCCGAGGTGCGCGGCATCGAGGAAGCCGCGGCCTAACTCTCGTCGCGGAGGATGCGCCTCCTCGCCATCGACACCGCCTGGGAAGCCTGCTCCGTCGCCGTCGCTGATGGCGTGCAGCTTGTGGTCCGTTCCGCAACCGTCGGCCGCGGCCACGCCGAAATCCTGATGGGCCAGATCGAATCGGCGATGGCGGAAGCCGGCCTCGCCTTTGCCGATCTCGACCGCATCGCCGTCACCGCTGGACCCGGGTCCTTCACCGGCCTCCGCATCGGCATCGCCGCGGCGCGCGGCATCGCCTTGGTCACCGGCAAGCCGGCGATCGGCATCGGCGTCCTCGCTGCCCACGCCGAGGAGGCGCGCCATCTCGCCGGCCGTGTTTCCGTGCTGGCGGTGCTGGCGGCAGGGCGGGGCGAACTCTACGGCCAGCGCTTCGCAGCTGACGGCGCGCCGCTCGGGGAACCCTCCGCCGCGTCGCCGGAAGTCTTCGCCGCCGGCCTCGATCGTGGCGTGCTGGTCGCGGGCTCCGGTGCCGATCTCGTCATCGCCGCGCTTCCGATGGACGAGCAGCCGCGCGTCGCCCACCGCCGTTCCTCGCCCGACATTGCGGCGCTGGCCCGGCTGGGCGCGGTGGCGCCGGCGGATGCTTCGCCGCCGCGCCCGCTCTATATCCGCGCGCCCGATGCCAAGCCGCAGGACGCGGCCCGGATTGCCCGGCGATGATGGCGCTGTTCGCCCGGCCGTTCGTCGAGGGCGCCCGGCCAGAGGAAGCCGAAGACCTCGCCGCCATTCATCGCAGTGCTTTCCGCCGCACCTGGAGCGCCCACGATCTCTCGGCGATGATGAGCGACCCGTCGATCTTCGTGCTGGCGCTTCGACTTCAGACGCTGACGGGTGCACGCCGGCTCGCCGGTTTCGTCGTCGTGCGCTTCGCTGCCGACGAGGCGGAGATTCTCACCATCGCCGTCGACCCGAAGCATCGCCGCCGCGGCTATGGCCGCATGCTTATGGACGACGTCATCCGCCGGCTTTATCGCGAGCACATCGCGGCGCTGTTTCTCGAAGTGGAGCGCACCAACCAGGCGGCGCTTGGCCTCTATCAGCGACTCGGCTTCAAGACCGTCGGCGAGCGCGGGAAATATTACTCGGACCCGACCGGCGGCGACGGCAGCGCACTGGTCATGCGTCTCACGGTTCGCTAGGCGCGTCTTCTGCGCTAGGGTAGGGCGATGGCCGAGCCGAAACCTCAGACCCTGGAAGAACTGTGCATCGCCAAGGGCATGCGCATGACCGAACAGCGCCGCGTGATTGCGCGCGTGCTCGAGGCTGCGACCGACCATCCCGACGTCGAGGAACTGTATCGCCGCGCGTCCGCCATCGACCCCAAGATTTCCATCGCCACCGTTTACCGCACGGTGAAGCTCTTCGAGGATGCCGGCGTCATCGCCAAGCACGATTTCGGCGCCGGCCGCAGCCGCTACGAGCCGATTCCCGACGAGCACCACGATCACCTGATCGATTTGCGGACCGGGCAGGTGATCGAGTTTCGCAACGAGGAGATCGAGCGCCTGCAGCAGACCATGGCCGAACGGCTAGGTTTTCGCCTCGTCGACCACCGCCTCGAACTCTACGGCATCCCCCTCAAGGATGAGAAAACCCGCAAGGAATAAGGGTTTTCGGCCCCTGTCACGCTGCGGCCATGCCGGGAGCGCTATTCTCACCCCGGGCAAAAGACGCTAAAGCACTTGCTCCGGGTCGGGCGGGGCCGACGGGCCGCTGCTGGCAAATTTTGATGATCGAAACGGGCGAGGAACTGAAGAAAGTCTTCATCAGGACGTACGGCTGCCAGATGAACGTCTACGATTCCGAAAGGATGACGGACGCGCTGGCCGCTGCCGGCTACGCGCCGGTCGAGGCGCCCGAATCGGCAGATCTCATCCTCCTCAACACCTGCCACATCCGCGAGAAGGCCGCCGAGAAGGTTTACTCGGAGATCGGCCGCATGAACGAGCTGAAGGTGGCCGCTGCCGCCGAGGGTCGTTCGGTGCTGATCGGCGTCGCCGGCTGTGTCGCCCAGGCCGAAGGCGGGGAGATCGTCCGCCGCGCCAAGGCGGTCGACATCGTCGTCGGGCCCCAGTCCTATCACCGCCTGCCGGAGCTGGTCCGCGCCGCGCGTCCGCATCATCCCACGGTAGAGACCGAATTCGATGTCGCCGGAAAGTTCGCCGCGCTCAATCGGGCCGTGTCAGGCGGCAGTGAAGCCAAACAACCGCGCGTCGCCGCCTTCCTCACCGTGCAGGAAGGCTGCGACAAGTTCTGCACGTTCTGTGTCGTCCCCTATACGCGGGGCGCCGAGGCGTCGCGCCCCGCCGACGCCATCGTGGCGGAAGCAACCCGGCTTGCCGGCGAGGGCGTGCGCGAGCTCACGCTGCTCGGCCAGAACGTCAACGCCTGGCACGGCGAGGGCGAGGACGGGAACGCCTCGGGTCTCGGCGCGTTGCTGTTTCGCCTCGCCGAAATCCCCGGCATTGACCGCCTGCGCTACACCACCAGCCACCCGCGTGACATGGACGACGCGCTGATTGCGGCGCACCGCGATCTGCCGGCGCTGATGCCCTATCTGCATCTGCCGGTGCAGTCCGGCTCCGATCGCATCCTCGCCGCCATGAACCGCCGTCACACCCGCGCCGATTACCTCCGCCTCGTCGAGCGCATCCGCGCTGCGCGGCCGGGCCTGGCGCTCGCCGGCGACTTCATCGTCGGCTTCCCCGGCGAGACCGACGCCGATTTTGCCGATACGCTGAGGATCGTCGATGAGGCGGAATACATGTCCGCCTTCTCGTTCCGCTACAGCCCGCGGCCGGGCACGCCGGCGGCGTCGCGCGCCGACCAGGTGCCGGACGACGTCGCCAACGCCCGCCTCTACGAGCTGCAGGCAAAGATCGACGCCCGCGCCACCGCCTTCATGGCGGCCCGCGTCGGCGAGACCGCCGACGTGCTGTTCGAGCGCACCGGCCGTCGCGCCGGACAGATCGTCGGTCGCTCGCCGTGGCTGATGCCGGTGCACGTCGACGGGCCGCGCGAGCTGATCGGCACGATCGCGCGCGTCCGTTTCACCGCGACGCATGGCAACAGCCTGTTCGGCGAATTGCTGGCGCTGCCGGCGCACGCTGTGGCGAGCAAGCGCGTGGAGGCGGCCCTTTGACAGTTCGTCCCGTATCGACCGTCACCGACGATCGCGACCACATCGTCGTCTCCTTCGACGACAACCGCCTGACGCAGGAGCTGTTCGGCGAGTTCGACCAGAACCTCGCCGCGCTCGAGCGCCGCCTCGGCATCGAGGCTGTCGCGCGCGGCAATCAGGTGACCCTGCGCGGCAGCGCCGATGCGCTCGCCCGCGCTCGCCTCGCCCTCGACATGCTCTACGTCCGCCTGCAGACGGGGCACTCGATCGGCGCCGGCGATGTCGACGGCGCGATCCGCATGGCGGCCGCGAGCGAGGAGCAGATGCACTTGCCAAGCCTTGAGCCCAAGGGCCGCCTGACCATGGCCGAAATCGGCACGCGCCGCCGCACGGTGATGGCGCGCACGCCGATGCAGGACGCCTATATCCGCGCCTTCGATCGCGCCGAGCTGATCTTCGGCGCCGGCCCCGCCGGAACCGGCAAAACCTACCTCGCCGTCGCCTATGCCGCGGCGCTGCTTGAGCGCGGCACCGTCGATCGCCTCATCCTGTCGCGCCCCGCCGTGGAAGCGGGCGAGCGCCTCGGCTTCCTGCCCGGCGACATGCGCGAGAAGGTCGATCCGTATCTCCGTCCGCTCTACGACGCGCTCTACGACATGATGCCGGCCGAAAAGGTCGAGCGTGGCCTGTCGTCGGGCGTCATCGAAGTGGCGCCGCTCGCCTTCATGCGCGGCCGCACGCTCGCCAACTCGGTCATCATTCTCGACGAGGCGCAGAACACGACCTCGATGCAGATGAAGATGTTCCTGACGCGGCTCGGCGAGGATTCCAAGATGATCGTCACCGGCGATCCGAGCCAGGTCGATCTGCCGTCCGGACAGGTATCTGGACTGGTCGAGGCGCTGGCACTGCTGGAGGGCGTGTCGGGCGTCGCGCAGGTGCGGTTCACGTCGGCCGATGTCGTCCGCCATCCGCTCGTCGGCCGCATCGTCGAGGCGTATGACGCCGCCGATCGCGCCAGGCACGGCGCGGCGCAGCGCTAGTCGCCATGCCCAAATCGGAGCCGCGAAGTCCGCTTCCCGCGATCGACGTCAAGGTCGAGGCCGGCGCGTGGCCGGCGGCCGCGAAGCTGAAGGCACTGGCGAAGCGCGCCGTTACCGCCGCCACCCCGTCGCTCAGTGTGCGCTTCACGCCGGACAGCGAGATCAGCCTGCTGTTCACCGACGACGCCCATATCCGCGTGCTGAACCGCCAGTACCGCAGCCAGGACAAGCCGACCAACGTGCTGTCCTTTCCCGGCCCCTCCGCCGGCAACGTCTTCGGGCCGCTGATCGGCGATCTCGTCTTCGCCGAGGAGACGATCGCCCGCGAGGCCGAGGTCGATGCGATGCCGTTCGAGGATCACCTGACCCATCTCATCGTCCACGGCTTTCTCCACCTTCTCGGCTACGACCACGAGGTCGAGCGCGAGGCGATTCTCATGGAGGGCCTGGAAACCGCTATACTCGCCGGTCTCGGCATTGCTGATCCTTACGGCGGAGAGGCGGCATGAGTGACGGCGACAGGCAGGCCCCGCGCACGTCCGACAGTCCGGCGGCGGGCGAGGGCGCGCCCCAGGAGCACTGGTTCGACAAGCTGCGCGCCGCGGTCGGCCTCAAGGGCGGCACCATCCGCGAGGACCTCGCGGTGGCGTTGGCAACGGAAGACGTCGCCTCCGGCTTCTCGCGCGAGGAGCGCGCGATGCTGGGCAACATCCTTCGCCTCCGCGAGATCCGCGTCGACGACATCATGGTGCCGCGCGCCGACATCGAGGCGGTGGACATATCGCTGACGCTGGCCGAGCTGCTCGCCCGCTTCCGCGATTCCGGCCATTCGCGCATGCCGGTGTTTCGCGACAGCCTCGACGACCCGGTCGGCCTCGTCCATATCAAGGACCTGATGGGCTACTTCATCGAGCTCGCCGGCGGCGAGGGCGATCCTGCCGGTTTCGATCTCGCCCGTGTCAATTTGTCGAAGAAGCTTTCCGAGACGGCGCTCGTCCGCAACATCCTGTTCGTGCCGCCGTCGATGCCGGTCGCGGTGCTGCTCCCCAACATGCAGGCCAGCCGCATGCAGATGGCGCTGGTCATCGACGAGTACGGCGGCACCGACGGCCTCGTTTCGATCGAGGACGCCGTCGAGATGATCGTCGGCGAGATCTCCGACGAGTCCGACGAGGACACCGGCCCGATGATCGTGCCGGACGGCAAGGGCGGATTTCTTGCCGACGCCCGCGCCGAGCTCAGCCAGGTCACCACCGTCGTCGGCGAGGATTTCGCCAAGGGCGAGAGCGGCGAGGACGTCGATACGCTGGGCGGGCTGGTGTTCGAGCTGATCGGCCGCATCCCGGTGCGCGGCGAGCTGGTCGCGGCGCCGGGCGGCTACGAGTTCGAGATTCTCGACGCCGATCCGCGGCGCGTGAAACGCCTGCGCATCTACCGCCGTCCGGCGCCCGGCGATCGTCCGCGCCGCCCGCGCCCGCCGCCCGAAGGTGGCACCGGCTCCGCCCCGCCGCCTTGACCGCGCCTTTCTCGGTCGCGACCCTCCGCCGCTGATTCGTCGGGGGAAGGCTGCGTGCAACGCATCGCCAGCGCGATCATCGTCCTCTGGGGCTGGCGGCGCTTTGTCGTAGCGCTGATCGCCGGCGCGCTTTCGGCGCTGGCCTTCGCGCCGTTCGATCTCTTCCCGATTCTATGGCTAACGATCCCTGTCTTCGTCTGGCTGATCGATGGCGCCGAGCCGCGGCCCGGCGCGCCGGGTTGGCGTCGTCTCGGCGCGGCGGCGCTGGTTGGCTTTGCCTTCGGCCTCGGCTTCTTCGTCGCTGGCCTGTGGTGGGTAGGCACGGCGCTGCTGGTCGATCCGGGATTCGCCTGGGCGCTGCCGCTCGCCGTGCTGGCGCTGCCGGCGGCGCTGGCGCTGTTCTGGGGGTTCGGTGCGGCGCTTGCCCGCCTGCTCTGGTCGGAAGGCTGGCCGCGCCTCTTCGCCTTCGCCTTCGCCATGGCGTCGGCCGAGTGGCTGCGCGGCCATCTCTTCACCGGCTTTCCGTGGAATGTGCTCGGCTACGCGCTGACGCCGTTCCCGCTGATGATGCAGTCGGCCTCGCTCGTCGGCGTCTGGGGCCTGACACTCGCCGCGTTCTTCGTCTTTGCGGCGCCGGTGCTGCTTGTCGAAAGCGAGCGCGGCGCCAGGCTGACACTCGCCGCGGCGCTCGTGCTTTTCGCCGCGCATCTTGGTTTTGGCTGGTGGCGGCTGTCGTCGGCGGGGCCCGATCCGCTGGTGCCCGGCGTCGCGCTCCGCATCGTCCAGCCGGCGATCCCGCAGGACGAGCGCTGGGAGGAGGCGAGCGCCAGCACGATCATGTCGCGCTACGTGGCGCTCAGCCTGAACGGCGCGCCGAGCCTCACCGGCGTGACGCATTTGATCTGGCCGGAATCGGCGTTCCCGTTCCTGCTCACCGATCACCCCGAGGCGCTGACCGCGATCGCCGAGCTGCTGCCCAAGGGGACGACGCTGATCACCGGCGCCGCCCGCGCCGAGCGCGTCATCGGCGCCGACGGTGGGCCGCTCGTCTATAATTCGATCTACGTCATCGACGACAACGGCGAGATCCGCGCCGCCTACGACAAGGTCCACCTCGTTCCCTTCGGCGAGTACCTGCCTTTCGGTGGCGTCCTCCGCGCGCTAGGACTGCGGCAGTTGATCGCAGTGCCGCAAGGGTTCACCGCGGGCGAGACCCACCGCTCGCTGACCGCGCCCGGTGCCCCGCCGTTCGCCCCGCTCATTTGCTATGAGGCGATTTTTCCGGGCGAGGCAGTCGCTCCCGGCGCGCGCCCGGCATGGATGCTGAACGTCACCAACGATGCCTGGTACGGCGATACACCCGGTCCCTACCAGCACTTCGACGAGGCGCGGCTGCGTGCCGTCGAGGAGGGTCTGCCGCTCGTCCGCGCCGCGAATTCCGGCATTTCCGCCATCGTCGACCCCCATGGCCGGACGGTGGCTGAGCTGTCGCTGGACAAGATCGGGGTGCTCGACGGGCCATTGCCCGCCAGCCTGCCGCCAACTCCTTATGCACGCTGGGGCGACTGGCTTTTCGCCGGCCTGCTTTTGGTTAGTTTGGGGTTGCGGCTCATTGGGAAATTTACCGAGTCTGACGGAAGTATATGACGGACAATTGACTAAAATGACAGGTTCGCCGATATCAGTTTCGTCACCATGGACTGCGCGAATTTCGGGCAGTTCTCACTGAGTAGAGTCGACTCCGCGCGCCTTTTGGTGGACATGTCCGACCGCGGGCGCGGCAGGGAGAAGTAGCAGGAAGAATGGCAAGCAAGAAGCAACCAAATCCCGTCGATATCCACGTCGGAAGCCGTGTCCGTCTGCGCCGCATGATGCTCGGCATGAGCCAGGAAAAGCTCGGCGAGCACCTCGGCATAACGTTCCAGCAGATCCAGAAATACGAGAAGGGCACCAACCGCATTGGCGCCAGCCGCCTGCAGCATATTGCGCGCGTGCTCACCGTGCCGGTTTCGTTTTTCTTCGAGGACGCTCCCGGCACGCCGTCCGGTGGCGCTGGTGGCATGGCCGAAGGCGGCCTGAACACCAGCCATGTCGTGGATTTTCTTTCCACCTCCGAGGGCATTCAGTTGAACAAGGCGTTCGTGCGCATCAAGGAAGCCAAGCTGCGCCGGCGCGTGATCGACCTGATCCGCTCGCTTTCCGGCGACGACGCCGAAGCCTGAGGCCGGTTTCGCGGGCGCGTTGCGCCCGCGCCGGAAGCGCGCTCCCTGCGGTGTGATTGCACGCTACCGGATTCCCTGCCAGAACCACGCGCTGGATGGCCGGAGCGATACGCTCCCGGTCGCGATCATTCGCTACGGGAGAGCCGTGTCCCTTGTCTCGCTCCAATTATTTCTTCACGTCTGAATCGGTTTCGGAAGGTCACCCCGACAAGGTGTGCGACCGCATCTCCGACACCATCGTCGATGCTTACCTGGCGGAGATGCCCGAGGCGCGCGTCGCCTGCGAGACTCTCGCCACCACCAACCGCGTCGTCATCGCGGGCGAGGTGCGCGGGCCTGACGCCATCCTCGAGCGGGTCGAGAGCCTGACCCGGAAAGCCATTCACGACATCGGTTACGAGCAGGCCGGCTTCCACTGGGAGAGCGCCGACATCGAGGTCCTGCTCCACGCCCAGTCCGCCGACATCGCGCAGGGCGTCGATGCGTCCGGCAACAAGGACGAGGGCGCCGGCGACCAGGGCATCATGTTCGGTTACGCCTGCCGCGAGACGCCGGAATTCATGCCGGCCCCGATCTACTACGCCCACCGCATCCTCAAGCTGCTCGCCGATGCGCGGAAATCCGGTGCCGCCCCGATGCTGGGACCCGACGCCAAGAGTCAGGTCACCGTCGAGTACCGCGACGGCAAGCCGGTGCGCGCCACTTCCATCGTTGTCTCCACCCAGCACGTCGACGACGGCATGACCTCCGACGACGTGCGCGCCGTGGTCGAGCCCTATGTGCTGAAGGCGCTGCCGCCAGGCTGGGTGAACGGCCACACCGAGTGGCACGTCAACCCGACCGGCAAGTTTGTCATCGGCGGTCCCGACGGCGATTGCGGCCTCACCGGGCGCAAGATCATCGTCGACACCTACGGCGGTGCCGCGCCGCATGGCGGGGGTGCCTTCTCCGGCAAGGACCCGACCAAGGTCGATCGTTCGGCGGCCTACGCGGCGCGCTATCTGGCCAAGAACGTCGTCGCTGCCGAACTCGCCGATCGCTGCACCATCCAGCTTTCCTATGCCATCGGTGTTGCCAAGCCGCTGTCGATCTATGTCGATCTCGCCGGCACCGGCCGCGTCGATGAGGCGAAGCTCGAGAAGGCGCTGGGCGAGGTGATGGACCTGTCGCCGCGCGGCATCCGCCAGCACCTCAAGCTGAACCGGCCGATCTACGCGCGCACTTCCGCCTACGGCCACTTCGGCCGCGCCCCGGAAGCCGACGGCGGCTTCTCGTGGGAGCGCACCGATCTTGCGAGCGCGCTGAAGTCGGCGCTGTCCTGATCGACGCGGAAGCCAGGCGCCGCGACGGCCTTTACGGCAGGCGCAAGGGCAAGCCCCTCTCGCCGCGGCGCGAGCGGCTGATCGCCGAGCTGCTGCCGCGCCTTGCCGTCGATGTTGCGGCGCCGCTCGCCGATCCGGCGTCGCTCTTTCCGGGCCGGCCGGCGCGCCTCAACGTCGAGATCGGCTTCGGCGGCGGCGAGCACCTGATCGCCGAGGCGGCGCGCCTCTCCGGGGAAGGCTTCATCGGCGTCGAGCCGTTCCTGAACGGCATGGCGAAAGCCGTCGCCGCGATCGCCGATAACGGCGTCGGCAACGTGCGCCTGTTCGGTGGCGAGGCGTCCGTGCTGCTCGATTGGCTGCCGGCGCAATCGGTCGACCGCGTCGCGCTCCTCTATCCCGATCCGTGGCCGAAGAAGCGCCACTGGAAGCGCCGCTTCGTCTCGGTCGAGAATCTCGATCGGATCGCGCGCGTCCTCAAGCCCGGCGGCAGCTTCCGCGTTGCCTCCGATATTTCCTCATACATCGACTGGACGCTGCTCCACCTTGGCCGCGACGATCGCTTCGAGTGGACCGCGGAGCGCGCCGCCGACTGGCTGCGGCCCTTTCCGGATTGGCCGGGCACGCGCTACGAGGCGAAGGCGCTCGCCGCCGGCCGCACCCCGACGTATCTCGAATTTCGCCGCCGCTAGGCGGCCCTATACACGTCACGCGGGGTCGCGTATGCCGAAGGCATGATTACCCAGAAGGCCAAGTACGCCTTCAAGGCCCTCTTCCACATGGCCGCAGCGCCGGCCGGCGTCTCGCTTCAGATCGAGGAGATCGCGCGCGGCGCCGGCGTGCCGCGCAAGTTCCTCGAGCACATCCTGCTCGATCTGAAGAAGAAGGGCATCGTCGAGAGCCGCCGCGGCCGCGCCGGCGGCTACCTGCTGGTCAAGCCGGCGTCCCAGATCACCATCGGTACGATCCTGCGCGCCATCGATGGCCCGATCGCCCCGCTGCCCTGCATTTCGCGGACAGCGTACCGGCGCTGCAGCGATTGCAAGGACGAGAAGACCTGCACCGTCCGGCGGCTTTTTGCCGACACCTACACAGCCATGCTGCAGTTGATGGAAGGCCGGACGCTGGAGCAAGCACTTGCTCCGGGCTCGCTGATTACAGGGGCAATTGCGAGCTGATTTCACGGAACCGCGTGATCTGAGATTCGTTTTTCATCGTGCCGGCCAAATTCGCCAACCGTCGCGTTGAGAAAGGCGACCGTTGATGTCGAGATAGGGATGCCTTTCAATCCGGAGCTTTCCGATGACCTCTAAGTTCAAGCTTCTCGCCGCGGCGGCGCTGTTCACCGGCCTCGCGGCTCCGGCCTTCGCCGACGGAGCGTTTCTGAACGTCTCCTACGATCCGACGCGCGAGCTTTACCAGCAGTACGACGACGCCTTTGCCAAGCACTGGGAGAGCCTGCATCCAGGCGCCAACGTGCAGTACCAGGTGTCGAATGGCGGCTCCGGCGCGCAGGCCAAGGCGGTGATCGACGGCCTCGGCGCCGACGTCGTGACGCTCGCCGTCAAGAGCGACATCGATGCCATCGCCGCCAAGGGGCTGCTCGACGCGAACTGGGAGAGCAAGTTCCCGGACAAGTCGCTGCCCTACACCTCGACGATCGTCTTCCTCGTCCGCCACGGCAATCCGAAGAACATCCACGACTGGCCGGATCTGATTAAGGGCGACACCCAGGTGATCGCGCCGAACCCGAAGACATCCGGCGGCGCGCGCTGGGCCTATCTCGCCGCCTGGGCGTGGGCGGTGAAGGCCAACAACGGCGACGAGGCCAAGGCGACCGACTACATCAAGCAGCTCTACCAGCACGTGCCGGTGCTCGACTCCGGCGCCCGCGGCTCGACCGTGACCTTCACCCAGAAGCAGATCGGCGACGTCGAGCTGGCCTGGGAGAACGACGCCTACCTGGCGCAGAACCAGTTCGGCAAGGATCAGTACGACATCGTCTACCCGCCGCAGTCGGTGCTGGCTGAGCCGCCGGTCGCGGTGGTCGACAAGAACGTCGATGCCCATGGCACCCGCGACCTGGCCGTCGAATACATCAACTATCTCTATTCGCCGGAAGGCCAGACGATTGCCGCCAAGAACTTCTACCGGCCGATCAATCCGGCCATCGTGACCGACCAGTCGCTGCTCGCCACGTTCCCCAAGGTCGACCTCGTCACCATCGACGATCCGATCTTCGGCGGCTGGGACAAGGTTACGCCGAAGCACTTCGCCGACGGCGGTATCTTCGATCAGATCTACAAGCCGCAGTAGCCGGAGTCTGACATGATCGGGGGATCATGAGCCTCGCTGCCAGTAGCGCGTTCAAGAAGCCGAGCGTGATCCCGGGCTTCGGGATCACGTTCGGTTTATCCGTTACGTATCTCACGCTGATCGTACTGATTCCGCTGGCCGGGCTGGCGCTCAACTCGGCCGCGCTCGGGCCGGCCGAATTCTGGCGCCTCGCCTCCGACCGGCGCACGGTCGACGCGCTCCAGACGAGCTTTGGCTCGTCGTTCGTCGCGGCCGGCATCAACGTCGTCTTCGGCCTCATCGTCACCTGGGTCCTGGTGCGCTACGAATTCCCCGGGCGCCGCCTGCTCGACGCCATGGTCGACCTGCCCTTCGCGCTGCCGACTGCGGTGGCCGGCATTGCGCTCTCGACGCTCTATGCGCCGAAAGGCTGGATCGGCGCGCCGCTCAGCCTTCTCGGCATCAAGGTCGCCTACACGCCGGCGGGCATTGTCGTGGCGCTGGTTTTCGTCGGCCTGCCGTTCATCGTGCGCACGGTGCAGCCGGTGCTGGAAGACTTCGAGCAGGAGGTCGAAGAGGCCGCCGCGACGCTCGGTGCCAACCGGTTTCAGACCGTCACGCAGGTGATCCTGCCCCGCCTCCTGCCGGCGATCCTGACCGGCTTCGCTCTCGCCTTCGCACGCGCCGTCGGCGAATACGGCTCGGTGATCTTCATCGCCAGCAACATCCCCTACAAGTCGGAGATCGCTCCGCTCCTCATCATCATCCGGCTGCAGGAGTTCAACCAGCCGGCGGCGTCGGCGATCGGCATGGTGATGCTCATCATCGCGTTCGTTCTGCTCTTGGTCATCAACCTGCTACAGGCGTGGAGCCAGAGGCGTTTCGGTGGCAACTGACCTGGCCTTCCCGAGTGCCCCATCGACGCTTGGCCTGTCGCGCGCCACGCCGACGAGCGAGCGTTCCTGGGTCAAGTGGACGCTGATCGCCATTGCGGTGCTGTTCCTCGCCGGAACGCTCGTGCTGCCGCTGGTGACCGTGTTCTTTCAGGCGTTCCTCAAGGGGCCGGGCGTCGTCCTGGCGACGTTTGCCGATCCGGACGGCGCCGCCGCCATCCGGCTGACGCTGCTCGTTGCGGTGATCGCCGTCCCCGCCAACCTGATTTTCGGCGTCTGCGCCGCGTGGTCGATCGTCAAGTTCGACTTCCGCGGCAAGTCGTTTCTCATCACGCTGATCGACCTGCCGTTCTCGGTGTCGCCGGTCGTGTCGGGCATGATCTACGTGATCCTTTTCGGCGCTGACAGCGTGCTGTCGCCCTTCCTCCATTCGATCAACCTGCAGATCACCTTCGCGGTGCCGGGTATCGTGCTGGCGACGATCTTCGTCACCTTCCCGTTCGTGGCGCGCGAGCTGATCCCGCTGATGCAGGACCAGGGCTCGGGCGAAGAGGAGGCGGCGATCTCGCTCGGCGCCTCGGGCTGGCAGACGTTCTGGCGCGTCACGCTGCCCAACATCCGCTGGGGCCTGCTTTACGGCGTGCTGCTCTGCAACGCCCGCGCCATGGGCGAGTTCGGCGCCGTCTCGGTGATCTCCGGCCACATCCGCGGCGTCACCAACACCATCCCGCTGCATATCGAGATCCTCTACGACAGCTACAATTTCGCCGGCGCGTTCGCCATGGCGTCGCTGCTGGCGCTGCTGGCTCTCGTCACGCTTGTCGCCAAGACATTCCTCGAATGGCGCTACGCCGACGAACTCGCCGGCGGCACGCGCCGCCATTGAGCCGGTGAAGGAAAAATCTGTTGGACGCGCGCCTGATAAATGAGGAAAGTTTCGCCGCCGGTAGCGCCACCTCGCCGCTGCCGCGCCAGACCGCATGGGGCGCGCCGGTGGACGTTACGGTTGAAAACGTGGTGCGCGTCTTCGGCCAGACCCCGGCGCTGCACGGGGTTTCGCTGTCGATCAAGTCGGGCGAGCTGGTCGCGCTGCTCGGCCCCTCCGGCTCGGGCAAGACGACGCTGCTCCGCATTCTCGCCGGTCTCGATTTCCCCGACGGCGGCCGCGTCATGTTCGGCGGCGAGGACGCGCTCCGTCTGACGGTGCAGGAGAGGAACGTCGGCTTCGTCTTCCAGAGCTATGCGCTCTTCCGCCACATGCGCGTCTTCGACAACATCGGCTTTGGCCTCACGACACGGCCATCCAGCCGCCGTCCGCCGAAGGCCGAGATCGGCCGCCGCGTGCTCGAGCTGCTCAAGCTCGTCCAGCTCGAGGGCCTCGACCAGCGCTACCCGTCGCAGCTTTCCGGCGGCCAGCGCCAGCGCGTCGCGCTCGCCCGCGCGCTTGCCATCGAGCCGCGCATCCTGCTGCTCGACGAGCCGTTCGGCGCGCTCGACGCCAAGGTCAGGCGCGAGCTGCGCCGCTGGCTGCGCGAGCTCCACGACCAGACCGGCCACACCACGGTCTTCGTCACGCACGACCAGGAGGAGGCGATCGAGCTCGCCGACCGCATCGTCGTCCTGAACAACGGCAGGATCGAGCAGGTCGGCACGCCCGACGAGATCTACGACAACCCGGCGTCGCCGTTTGTCGCGAGCTTCATCGGCGAGAGCAATGCGCTTCCCGTCTTCGCCGAGCACGGCAACCTGCTGCTCGACGACCGCGCCCTCGATCTCGCCGGCCAGCCCGGCTCGACCGGTCCGAAGACGCTGGTCTTCCGTCCCCACCATATCGACGTCATGGGCACCAAGCCCGGCGGCATCGCCGGCTCGGTCGTCTCCGAGCGCCGCCATGGCGCCGTGCGCCGGCTGGAGGTCGAGATCAGCGCCAGCCACTACCGCATCGAGGTCGACGTGCGCGCCGACGAGCCCAAGTCGAAGAAGGGCGACCGCATCTCGATCCTGCCCAATCGCTGGTGGCTGTTCGACGCCGACGCCTCGCACTCTCAGGCGGCCGCGAAGGCGTAGTCCAGCCACGCGATATCGCGGTCGAGCCGCTCCGCGGCGCGCAGCGCAATGCCCCGCCGGTGGCCGTTCGGCGGAAACAACGGCGTCCCTTCGCCCAGTATCTCCGGCATGACAAAGAGTTCGAGCCGGTCGAGACCGCCGGCCGCGATCGCCGCCTGCTGCAGCTTGCCGCCGCCCGCGATCCACACGTCGCCGTCGCCGAGGCCGCGGAGGTGCCCGACCAGCCGGTCGATCCCGTCCGCCCAGGCGGTGAGCGCTCCCGGCGGCTGTTCGATCGGCCGCGAGGTGACGACGATGACGCGCTTGTCGGCGTACGGCCATTCCACCCCGGCCGCCCTCAGCCAGTCGTACGTGGCGCGGCCCATGACCACGGTGCCGATCGCCTTGATGAACGAAGCGTAGCCGTGTTCGCCGAAGTCGGCGTTGTCGTATTTCGTCAGCCAGTCGAGGTCGCCGCCGGGCGCGGCGATGTAGCCGTCGAGGCTCATGGCGACGTAGCCGCGGATCGTGGTCATGGCGCGCTCCTCACGGTGCCAGTTGCTTTTTGGGCTGGCTCAAATTATATCCCCGCCATCACCCTCAAACGATCTGATCGTCTTGAGAGTGGGTTCCGCCGGGGCCCGCTCCTTTAAGCGTTAGGTCGGTCAGGAAATGGCAGTGGCAGAAAGTCCAGCGGACGAGCCGCGCATCATCACCGAGACGGGCACCGAAGCCCGTATCGCTCGGATTGTCGCGCCCGTGGCCGCCAGCCTTGGTTACCGCCTGGTGCGCGTCAAGCTGTCGGCGATGAACGGCATCACGCTGCAGATCATGGCCGAGCGTCCGGACGGCACCATGACCGTCGGCGATTGCGAGACGCTGTCGCGCGATCTGTCGCCGGCGCTCGACGTCGAGGACCCGCTCGACGCGGCGTACAACCTCGAGGTCTCCTCGCCCGGCATTGACCGTCCGCTGGTCCGCCGTTCCGATTTCGAGAAGTGGTCGGGGCAGGAGGCGAAGATCGAGCTCGCCGTGCCGCTCGACGGCCGCAAGCGTTTCAAGGGCGTGCTCGCCGGTCTCGATGGCGACACCGTCGTCATCGAACTCGACAAGTCCAAGCTCGACGGCACGACCACCGCCAAGCTGCCTCTCGCCGACATCGCCGAGGCGAAACTGGTTTTGACTGACGCGCTCATTCGCGAAACGCTTCGCCGGGAGAAGCGGAAAGAGCGCGCCACGGAGGATCATGCCGGCGCCTGAGGCGATCCGGCTACAAGGAGACGGAATATGGCAGTCAGTGCGAACCGCCTGGAACTGTTGCAGATCGCCGATGCGGTGGCCCGCGAGAAGTCGATCGACCGCATGATCGTTGTCGCCGCGATGGAGGACGCCATCCAGAAGGCGGCGCGCTCGCGCTACGGCTCGGAGACCGACATCCGCGCCGAGATCAACCCGAAGACCGGCGAGATCAAGCTGCAGCGGCTGCTCAAGGTGGCGGAGAAGGTCGAGAACCCGGCGACCGACATCCTGATCGAAGATGCCCGCCGCCGTAACCCGGCCGCCCAGCCCGGCGATTTCATCGCCGAGCCGCTGCCGCCGATGGATTTCGGCCGCATCGCCGCCCAGTCGGCCAAGCAGGTCATCGTCCAGAAGGTCCGCGACGCCGAGCGCGACCGCCAGCACGAGGAATTCAAGGACAGGATCGGCGAGATCGTCAACGGCCAGGTCAAGCGCGTCGAGTACGGCAACGTCATCGTCGATCTCGGCCGCGGCGAGGGCATCGTGCGCCGCGACGAATTGATCCCGCGCGAGACCTTCCGCTACGGCGATCGCATCCGCGCTTACATCTACGATGTCCGCCGCGAGCAGCGCGGCCCACAGATTTTCCTGTCGCGCACCCATCCGCAGTTCATGGCCAAGCTGTTCGCCCAGGAAGTGCCGGAGATTTACGACGGCATCATCGAGGTGAAGTCGGTCGCCCGTGATCCCGGCAGCCGCGCCAAGATCGCCGTCATCTCGCGCGATTCATCCATCGATCCGGTCGGCGCCTGCGTCGGCATGCGCGGCAGCCGCGTCCAGGCGGTGGTCAACGAGCTGCAGGGCGAGAAGATCGACATCATTCCGTGGTCGCAGGACGCCGCCACCTTCATCGTCAACTCGCTGCAGCCGGCCGAGGTCGCCAAGGTCGTGCTCGACGAGGAGGCCGAGCGCATCGAGGTCGTGGTTCCGGACGAGCAGCTGTCGCTCGCCATCGGCCGCCGCGGCCAGAATGTGCGGCTGGCCTCCCAGCTCACCGGCTGGGACATCGACATCCTCACCGAGCAGGAGGAGTCGGAGCGCCGCCAGAAGGAATTCCAGGAGCGTTCGCAGCTCTTCATTTCAGGCCTCGATGTCGACGAGGTGGTCGGCCAGTTGCTCGCCTCGGAAGGCTTCGCCAGCGTCGAGGAAATCGCCTTCGTCGATCCCGACGATCTCGCCGGGATCGAAGGCTTCGACGAGGAGACGGCGGGCGAGCTGCAGACGCGCGCCCGCGAGTACCTCGACAAGATCGAGGGCGAGCACGATGCCGAGCGCAAGGCGCTGGGTGTCGAGGACGGCCTGAAGGAGGTCCCCGGCATCACCACGGCGATGCTGGTCGCCCTCGGCAAGGCCGGCATCAAGACAGTCGAGGATTTTGCCGGTTCGGTGCCGGATGAGCTCACCGGCTGGACGGAGCGCAAGGACGGCGAGCAGACCCGCCATCCCGGCGCGCTCGATTCCTTCCAGCTGTCGCGCGCCGATGCCGAGTCCATGATCATGCAGGCCCGCGTCAAGGCCGGCTGGATCACCGAGGCCGACCTCAACCCGCCGCCGGCCGAGGGCGAAGATGCGGAAGCGGCCGCGGCCCCGCCGGTAGCGTAAGGACGGTCGTCGCTTTGCCGCGCAAGAACGAGTTGAGCGAGCGCACCTGCGTCGTGACGCGGGAGGCAAAGCCCGTGGCAGCGCTGCTGCGCTTCGCCGTCGCGCCCGATGGCAGCGTCGTGCCCGACCTGAAGCGCAATCTTCCCGGCCGCGGCGTCTGGGTGACGGCGTCGAAGGACATGGTTGCGCTGGCGGTATCGCGACACCATCTTGAGCGTGCGTTCGACGGCAAAGTCACCGTCGATCCCGCCCTTCCCGAATTGATTGCGGAACGGATGATGGCGGCCGCCGTTGGCGCGCTGTCGCTCGCCCGCAAAGCGGGTGAGCTGATCGCCGGTTTCGGCAAGGTCGAAAGCACGCTCGCGACCGAGCCGGTGATCGCCCTTCTCCACGCTGTTGACGCGGCGCCGGATGGGGTCGAGAAGCTCGCCGCCGCCGCCCGGCGGCGCTATGGCCCGGCTGGACTTCCGGCCATTCGCTGCTTTAACGGCGACCAATTGGATTTGGCGTTTGGGCGGTCAAATGTGGTACATGCTGCCCTGCTCGCCGGGCCGGCGGGCGCAAACGTGCTGGCACGGGTTCAGGATCTTTTCCGCTATCGCGGTGACGACGGCATCCCGGACGGCAGCTTTGGCCCCTTTTTCGACGCCCTGACTGACGTAAAGACCCTGTCCGCCAGGACACTAGGAACTGAAGGTACGCATGGCTGAAAATACCGGGGACAAAACTATCAATCCCCCGAGGCGATCCCTCGGCCTGAAGCCGCGCGGCGTTGAACGCGATTCGGTGCGCCAGACATTCTCTCATGGGCGCACCAACACGGTGCAGGTCGAGCGCAAGAAGCGCCGCATTTCACTGCCGGGCGAGAAGCCCGAGGCTGCAGCGCCGCAGCCGGTCGCCCGTCCGGTGGTCGAGCCGCCGGCGCCGGCCCCTGTCGCGCGCGTCAGCGCGCCGGCCGCGCCCCAGCCGGCGCCGTCGGCGCCCGCCCCATCGTCGCGCGCCGGTCTCGTGCTGCGCCAGCTTTCCTCCGATGAGATCGATGCCCGCGCCCGCGCCCTGGCCGATGCCAAGGTGCACGAGGCCGAGGAGCGCCGCGTCGCGATCGATGCAGCGACCCGCCGCGTTGCGGAGGCCGAGCGTCTCGCTCGCGAGCGTACCGATGCCGAGCGTCGCAAGGCCGAGGAAGAGGCCCGCCACCAGGTTGAGGAGACCGCCAAGCAGCGCGCCGAGGAAGCCGCGCGCCGCCGCTTTGGCGAGGAAGCTGCCAAGAACGCGACGGCTGCTCCCGCCGCTGCCGCGCCCGCCCGTCCGGGCGGTGCCGTGCGCACGCTGAAGGAAGTCGAAGAAGTCGATGACGACCGTCCGGGCTCCGCGCTCCGCGGCCGCGTCAAGGCAAAGGCGCCGGCCGAGCCGAAGCCGGTCAAGCGCACCACCGACGATCGCCGTCGCGGCAAGCTCACCCTGTCCAACGCCCTCGACGAGGAAGAGCGCGCCCGTTCGCTCGCCTCCATGCGCCGCCGGCGCGAGCGCGAGCGCCTGCGCAGTGAAGGCGGCTCGCGCGAGAAGGTCATGCGCGAGGTCGTCATTCCCGAGCGCATCACCGTGGCCGAACTCGCCAACCGCATGTCCGAGCGCGCCGTCGACGTCATCAAGCACCTGATGAAGCAGGGCCAGACCGCCCAGACGACGGACTACATCGAGCCGGACGTCGCCCAGATCATCGCCGAGGACATGGGCCACACCGTGCGCCGCGTCGCCGAGTCCGACGTCGTCGAAGGCCTGTTCGCCAAGGCCGGCAGCGACACCGACGAGGAGCTCGAGTCGCGTCCGCCGGTGGTCACCGTCATGGGCCACGTCGACCACGGCAAGACGTCGCTGCTCGACGCCATCCGCCACGCCAACGTCGTCGCCGGTGAGGCCGGCGGCATCACCCAGCACATCGGCGCCTATCAGGTCGAGGTGAACGGCCACAAGATCACCTTCATCGACACGCCCGGCCACGCCGCGTTCACCGCCATGCGCGCCCGCGGCGCTTCGGTCACCGACATCGTCATTCTGGTGGTCGCCGCCGACGACGGCGTCATGCCGCAGACCATCGAGGCGATCAATCACGCCAAGGCGGCGCACGTCCCGATGATCGTCGCCATCAACAAGATCGACAAGAGCAACGCCGATCCCAACCGCGTGCGCACCGAGCTGCTCCAGCACGAGGTGTTCGTGGAATCGATGGGCGGCGACGTGCTCGACGTCGAGGTTTCGGCCACCAAGGGCACCAATCTCGATCGCCTGCTCGAGACCGTGCTCCTGCAGGCCGAGGTGCTCGAGCTCAAGGCCAACCCCCATCGTCCCGGCGAGGGCACGGTCATCGAGGCGCGCCTCGACAAGGGCCGTGGCGCGGTGGCGACAGTGCTCGTCCAGCAGGGCACGCTGAGAATCGGCGACATCGTCGTCGCCGGCGCCGCTTCCGGTCGTGTCCGCGCGCTGGTCAGCGATCGCGGCGATCAGGTCAAGCAAGCCGGCCCGGCCACCCCGGTCGAACTGCTCGGTTTCGACGAGGCGCCGGAAGCCGGCGACCGCCTGGCGGTCGTCGATTCGGAAGCTCGCGCCCGCGAGATCACCGCCTACCGCGTTCGCCAGAAGCGGGAGAAGGCGCTCGCCGGCGACGGCGTGCAGCGCTCCTCGCTCGAGCAGATGATGAACCAGCTTGCCGCCAGCGGCCAGAAGCTCTTCCCGCTGGTCATCAAGGGCGACGTTCAGGGCTCCGTCGAGGCGATCAGCCAGGCGCTGACCGCGCTCAACACGTCCGAGGTTGCGTCCCGCATCATCCACGCCGGCGTCGGCGGCATCACCGAGTCGGACGTGACGCTCGCCGCCACCTCGCATGCGGCGATCATCGCCTTCAACGTCCGCGCCAACGCGCAGGCCCGCGCCCTCGCCGAGCGCGACGGCATTGAAATCCGCCAATACAACATCATCTACAACCTGGTCGATGACGTGAAGGCCGCGATGTCGGGCATGCTTTCGCCCGAGCGCCGCGAGACGATGCTCGGCAATGCCGAGATCCTCGAAATCTTCAACATCTCCAAGGTCGGCAAGATCGCCGGCTGCCGGGTTACCGATGGCGTCGTTCAGCGCGGCGCCAACGTGCGTTTGATCCGCGACAATGTCGTCATCCACGAAGGCAAGCTAGCTACGCTGAAGCGCTTCAAGGATGAGGTCCGCGAAGTGCCGGCCGGCCAGGAATGCGGCATGGCCTTTGAGAAGTATGAGGACATGCGCGCCGGCGATGTCATTGAATGCTACCGCGTCGAGGAAATTGCGCGCTCGCTCTGACGAACAACCGGCGCCTTTCCGAGTTACAGGAACCATGAAAACCCAAAAAGCTCCCCGCGCTCCCTCGCAGCGCCAGCTGCGTGTCGGCGAAGTAATTCGCCATGCCATCGCCGAGATTCTGCAGCGCGGCGATGTTCACGATCCTGTCCTCGAGGCGAACGTGATCACCGTTCCCGAGGTCCGCGTCGCGCCCGACCTGAAGTGCGCCACCGTCTACGTCATGCCGCTCGGCGGCAAGAATCTGGAGGAGGTCGTGGCCGCCTTCGATCGCAACAAGAGCTACCTGCGGGGCGAAGTCGCCCGCCGCGTCAACCTGCGCAGCGCGCCCGATCTCCGCTTCCGCGTCGACAGCACCTTCGAAGAGGGCGAGCGTATCGACGCCGTCCTGCGTTCGCCGGAAGTCGTCCGCGACCTCAATGGCCATGCCATCAACGGCAAGGACGTGAATGGCAAGGACGTGAACGGTCATGCCGTCGCCGGCTCTGCGCCCGAAGCGGCAAACTCCAACGACCTGCCGGCCAAGGACACGCCGCGCAACTGATGGCCAACCGGAAGCGCAAGGGGCGCG